>NZ_JBJXDQ010000064.1:0-8205 GCF_046155325.1 Flavobacterium sp. | reverse complement strand
TCATTAATGCTATGAGATCGATTAGGATAGGGCATGATTTGAAATTGTTTGTTGTATTTAACCAACTCATTAATTAACAATTCTGCATTTTGATAATGAACATTATCATCCCCGGTTCCATGAATATACAATAAATTACCTTTTAAATTTTTTGCATAAGTAATAGGTGATCCGTTTATAAAATCATCTTTATTTTCTTGTGGCAATCCCATATAACGTTCTTGATAAA
Organism: Flavobacterium sp.; assembly: GCF_046155325.1. Classification (GTDB taxonomy): domain Bacteria; phylum Bacteroidota; class Bacteroidia; order Flavobacteriales; family Flavobacteriaceae; genus Flavobacterium. The sequence continues at coordinate 7,976 of NZ_JBJXDQ010000064.1, read as the reverse complement.
TATTATCGTAAGTCAATTGGTTTGTGATAGCGGCGATTGCTATTCCAGTTTTATAGATTTCAGGATATTGAAACATTAAATTTAAAGTAGCTGCACCACCACCACTCCATCCCCAAACAGCCACTCTATCTGGGTCAACAAAATTCCATTTCAATATTTCAGTTGCAGCCATAGCTTGATCTTGAATATTAATTCTTCCAATTTTTCTATAAATTGATTTTCTCCATTCTCGTCCTTTTGGAGCAGGAGTTCCTCGATTGTCTAAGGAAATGTAGATATATCCATCATCGATCATACTGCCATTATACAATCGATTGTGACTTGATCCATAATTATCGCTAACTGTTGTTCCTGCTGGTTCTGAATATACATAAAACACGAGAGGGTATTTTTTTGTAGCATCAAAATTCTTTGGTTTTACCATCCAACCATCCATTTCAACTCCGTCTTTTGTAGTAATTTTAAAAAACTCTGCTGTTGGTTTTTTTTGTAATTGGCTTAATTTTGAAGTTATGCTGGTTTTTTCATTTATTGGCTTTTGATTTTCTACAACTATCATTTCCTGGGATGACTTTGTAAAATGGTTGGAGAAAGTATGGGAAGCATATTTTCCATTGGTCGAAAAATTATAATCGTGCGTACCTTTCAAATCCGCAGAACTTAATAATTCAAGTTTGCCTGATCCATCCAATTTGGTTCTGTATAAATATTTTTGAGTGGCATTATCCGGAGAAGCCAAAAAGTAAACATTACCATTTTTATCATCGGTATGTTTAACATCTATGACATCATAATTACCTTTGGTTACTAATTTTTCCGATTTCCCATCTAATGAAATTTGATATAAATGTCTCCAACCATCTTTTTCAGAAGCCCAAAGAATACTTTTGTTGTTATTAGTCCAAGTAAAATTATTAGTATAGTAAATATCATACGGATTACCTAACACAAAAACATCAATCCATGCTGTATCAGATTCTTTATTAATCAGCTTACTATTCCCATTTGAAGCTTCTGCAACATAAAGACTACTCTGATTTTGTTTGCGATTCAATTGTTGAATGATCAAATTATTTGTATTTGGAATAAACTCCATTCGTACTAAATAATTTTCATCGGCAACTCCAGGAATTTTCATCCAAGTAGATTTTGCATCAGCAATAGTAACCACTCCAACTTTACAAATTGAAGGTTTTTCTCCAACTTTTGGATATTCAATAGGAATCACAATTGGGTAAATAGATGCTGTATTGTTTAACATTGTAAACTTTTTGATACTTCTTGAGTCGATTTGCCAATAAGCAATTGATTTGCTGTCAGGACTCCATCTAAAACCGTCTCTACAGGAGAACTCTTCTTCGTAAACCCAATCAAAAGTTCCGTTTATAATTGTAATTGAACCATCTGTAGTTAAAGGTTTTATTTTAGAAGTGACTAAATTTTCTACGTAAATATTTTGATTGCTTACATAGGCAACCGTTTTGTTATCTGGCGAAAACTTCGCAAACATTAAAGAAGCAGCAGGCAAGCTTTTTCCTAATTGTGCTAGAGTTCCTGTTTTTAGATCCAAAATCCAATAATCACCTTTGGTATTTAAACGCCATACTTTAATAGTATTCGTAAAAAGTAAAACTTTCTGTTGATCATTTGAAAAAGAAAAATGACTGATTTCTAATGGAGTTGTAGCGCCTTGAGGAGTTAGTTGCTTTGAAGAAACCAATACTTTGGACGAATTTTCAGCTAAACTATATTGTTTGATTTCATTTTGTTCTATTCTATAATAAGAATTTCCATCGCTAGACCAATTTTGAGAATAGGAATGTAATGAAATTAAGAATAAAGAAATTAAGAAGGTTTTAAATTTTGATTTTATTGTGAAGCTAATTTTATTCTGATTCATACAGTGGATTATTTTATTTGTTGCTGATTAAAAATTAGGATCTTATAAATGTAAATATAAGTTAAACTTTAAAAAAGAGATATACTAAACACTAAAATAATTTCTTGATTTTTGAGAAAATACTATTTGAAAGCCTAGTTATTTTAGGACGTGACAATTCTACAACCCGATCGCTTGGATATATAATAAATATTTTCGTGAACGTTAGCGCATTCTGTGCCCACAAAAGAAAGCAAGCCATAAATAAAAGAAGTGAAATTGTAGCTGCTTGAACAAAAAACACGGCTGGCTATTGGTTTATAATTATGCTTAATTACATACTTGGTCACTCCATAAAAAAAGAATAAATTTGTGACTTAAAATTTATTCTATTCTATCATGAAAAACACAGCATTAACAAATATTCACGAAAGTTTGGGAGCTAAAATGCTACCGTTTGCAGGCTATAATATGCCCATTTTATACGAAGGTGTGAATTCAGAACACGATGTAGTTCGCAATGGCGTAGGTGTTTTTGATGTGTCCCACATGGGAGAATTTTTGTTATCTGGACCGAATGCACTGGCTTTGATTCAAAAAGTAACTTCTAACGATGCTTCGACTTTGACTATCGGTAAAGCACAATATTCTTGCTTGCCTAACAATGACGGAGGAATTGTAGATGATTTATTGGTTTATAAACTAAAAGAAGAACAATATTTGTTAGTCGTAAATGCTTCTAATATTTATAAAGATTGGGATTGGATTGTGGCTCAAAATGATTTGGATGTTGATATGCGAAATCTATCGGATGACTATTCCTTATTAGCGATTCAAGGCCCCAAAGCTGTTGAAGCTATGCAATCTTTGACGAAAGTTGATTTAGCGGCGATTCAATATTATCATTTTGAGGTAGGTGATTTTGCAGGAATCGAGTATGTTATTATTTCAGCAACAGGATATACTGGTTCAGGAGGGTTTGAGATTTACTGTAAAAACTCAGAAGTAGAACAAATTTGGAACAAAGTGTTTGAGGCTGGAGCTGCTTTTGGAATCAAACCAATTGGTCTCGCGGCTCGTGATACCTTGCGATTGGAAATGGGATTTTGTCTATACGGAAACGACATTAACGATACCACCTCCCCTATCGAAGCTGGTTTGGGTTGGATTACCAAATTCACAAAAGAATTTACCAACTCCGAAAATCTAAAAAAACAAAAAGAATTGGGTGTTTCCAAAAAGCTAATCGCTTTCGAAATGCAAGAACGGGCGGTACCAAGGCATGATTACGAAATTATAGATGCTTTGGGTAATCCTATCGGAATTGTAACTTCAGGAACCATGTCGCCATCCATGAATATAGGAATTGGTATGGGCTATGTTACAACTGAAAACAGCAGTATTGGAAGCGATATTTATATCCGAATCCGAAAAAATGACGTTCGGGCTAAGGTGGTCAAATTACCGTTTTATAAGAAATAAAATCATTTGGTAAAATAATTAATAACTGTATTTTTGCAGTTCAATGTAAAAAATTAGAAATGGGAAGAGCATTTGAGTTCAGAAAAGGAAGAAAAATGAAACGTTGGTCAGCCATGGCAAAAGCGTTTACGAGAATTGGTAAAGACATTGTAATGGCGGTTAAGGAAGGTGGTCCAAATCCCGAAGCCAATTCTAGATTAAGAGCCGTTATACAAAACTCAAAGGCAGCCAATATGCCAAAAGAGAATGTAGAACGCGCTATCAAAAAAGCTACTGATAAAGACACTGCAAATTATAAAGAAGTGTTGTTTGAAGGTTATGCACCTCATGGAATCGCTATTTTAGTAGAAACGGCTACTGATAATAACAATAGGACGGTTGCTAACATTAGAAGCTATTTTAATAAATGTAACGGAACGATGGGAACGCAAGGTTCGGTTGAATTTATGTTTGACCATAGCTGCAATTTTAGAATTCCAAAAGGAAATATTGACCCTGAAGAATTAGAATTAGAACTCATTGATTTTGGCGCAGAAGAAGTGTTCGAGGATGAAGATGGCATTTTGATTTATGCTCCTTTCGGAAGTTTCGGAACTATCCAAAAAGAATTAGAAAACAGAAAAGTCGAAATATTATCTTCTGGCTTTGAAAGAATTCCACAAATCACAAAAAAAATCACCGAAGCTGAAATGGCTGATGTCGAAAAGTTAATTGAAAAAATTGAAGAGGATGATGATGTGATGAATGTCTATCACACGATGGAAGAAAGTTAATTGAAAATTAATAATTTTAGTTTTAAATAGAAAAAGTCCCGATTAAAATCGGGACTTTTTAATTATCAATTATCAATTATCAATTATTTAATAAATTCTATTTTCTGAACTTCTTCCTCATTAATACTATCAAAGAAACCTTGCTCATCCATCCATTTATCGCTAAATACTTTACTCATATAGCGTGATCCGTGATCCGGAAATATAGCAATAACGTTACTATTTTCGTCAAATTCACCTTCTTGAGCATATTGTTTAATAGCTTGTAATACAGCTCCTGAGGTATACCCCACAAACATTCCTTCTTTACGAACCAATTCTCTTGTAGCATGAGCACTTTCTTCATCAGTAACCTTAATAAACTTATCAATTACATCAAAGTCAGTTGCCGATGGAATTAAGTTTTTACCTAAACCTTCAATTCTATAAGGATAAATTTCATCGTTGTCGAACTCTTTAGTTTCATGGTATTTTTTTAACACCGAACCGAATGCATCTACACCAAGAATTCTAATATTAGGATTTTGTTCTTTTAAATATTTAGCAGTTCCTGAAATAGTCCCTCCTGTTCCGCTACAAGCAATAAGATGAGTTATTTTACCATTGGTTTGCTTCCAAATTTCTGGCCCTGTAGACATATAATGAGCATCAATATTTAATTGATTAAAATATTGATTAATATAAATTGAACCTTTTGTTTCTTCGTGTAGTCTTTTGGCAACATTATAATATGATCTTTCATCATCTGCAGAAACATGAGCAGGACAGACATATACTTTAGCCCCTAAATTGCGAAGCATATCAATTTTATCTTTTGAGGATTTTGAACTTACTGCTAAAATACAATTGTAACCTTTGATAATGCTTACCATTGCCAAGCTAAAACCTGTATTGCCTGATGTAGTTTCGATAATAGTATCGCCTGGAGAAAGTATACCTCTCTTTTCGGCTTCTTCAATGATGTATAATGCTATTCTATCTTTGGTGGAATGTCCGGGATTAAACGCCTCAACTTTAGCGTAAAAGTTTCCTTCTAATTCTTCGGTAACTCTATTTAGTTTAATAAGTGGAGTGTTCCCTATTAATTCTAAAATATTATTATAAGCGTTAATTTCTTCTTTCATAAAAAATAGTTAATCAAGGACACTTTCTAATTTAACCTAAAATCTTTACAAATTTAACAAAAAAAAATCAATTACTTTTTAATTTTTTCTAAATCCAGTAAAAAACTATATTCTTTTGCTAATTCTTTGATAGCCTCAAATCTTCCTGAAGCACCGCCATGACCCGCATCCATATTGATATCAAGATATAAAACTGTAGTATCATTTTTAACAGTTCTTAGTTTAGCCACCCATTTTGCTGGCTCCCAATACTGTACCTGCGAATCTTGTAATCCTGTTGAAACATACATATTAGGATAAGCCTGCTTTTTCAAATTATCATAAGGAGAATAGGAAAGCATGTATTTATAATATTTCTTAGCATTGGGGTTTCCCCACTCGTCATATTCCCCAGTTGTTAAAGGTATTGTTTGGTCAAGCATAGTCGTCATTACATCTACAAATGGAACTTGTGCAATGACTCCGTTATACAATTCTGGAGCTAAATTAATAACCACCCCCATCAATAGTCCCCCAGCCGAACCCCCTTCGGCATACAAATGTGCTGCAGCGGTATATTTCTGATCTATTACAAATTTTGAACAATCAATAAAATCGGTAAAGGTGTTTTTCTTTTTTAACAATTTTCCGCTTTCATACCATTGACGCCCTAAGTCTTCCCCACCACGAATGTGAGCTATGGCAAAAACAAAACCCCTATCTAATAATGTCAATCGTGTGGTTGAAAAAGTAGCATCCATCGAAATTCCATAGGAGCCATAAGCATATAACAATAATGGATTTTTTCCATCTTTAATCAAGCCTTTTCGATACACCATCGAAATTGGAATTTTTGTACCATCTTTAGCAGTAGCCCAGATTCTTTCTTCGATGTAATTTTCTTTATCAAATTCACCTCCAAGAACTTGTTGTTCTTTTTTAACCTCTTTAACCTTCGTTTTCATATTAAAATCGATGACCGAAGATGGAGTTTTCATAGACTGATAGGAATATCGTAAAATATCAGTGTCAAAATCCACATTGGATGTAGTATATGCCGTATAGGTTTCGCTATCAAATGGCAAATAATACTCCTCTTTTCCTATCCAAGGAATTATTCGAATTTTATTGAGTCCGTTGGCTCGTTCTTCAATAACTAAAAAGTTTTTAAAAATCTCAATATCTTCAAGTAAAACATCTTCACGATGCGGAATTAAATCTACCCAATTTTCTTTTGAAGTAGCATTTTCTTGCGTTTTCATCAGTTTAAAATTAGTAGATTTATCTTTATTCGTTACTATATAAAAACTATCCTCATAATGAGCAATATCATATTCTAAGCCTCTTTTTCGTTTTTGAAAAATAGTGAATTTTCCGTTAGGATTATCCGCTAATAATATTCTACTTTCGGTTGTTAAGGTACTAGATGAGCTAATAACAATGTATTTCTTTGATTTTTCTTTACTTACATCTACATGAAAAGTATCGTCTTTTTCTTCATATACCAACACATCCTTCAAAGCATTAGTACCTAATTTATGCTTAAAGATTTTATCGGAACGCAAGGTCAGCTTGTCTTGATGGGTATAAAAAATAGTTTGGTTATCATTTGCCCATGTGCTTTCTCCAGAACAATTTTCGATTTGATCGTCTAGAATTTCATTCGATTCAAGGTTTTTTATTTTAAGACTATAAATCCTTCTTCCTGAAGTATCTATTGCAAAAGTGGCATATTTATTATCCGGACTAATACTTAAACCACCCAATTGAAAATAAGAATGTCCTTTTGCGAGTTTGTTACAATCAAACATGATTTCTTCTTTTCCTGATAAGCTTTCCTTTTTTCTAGAATATATTGGATAATCTTTCCCCTTTTCATAACGTGTGAAATAAAAGTAGCCATTATAGAGATATGGAACCGATTCGTCATCCTCTTTAATTCTTGACTTCATTTCTTCAAAAAGTTCTTTTTGAAAAATTTTAGTATCGGCAGTCATTTTTTTGTAATAATCATTTTCTTTATTCAAATAATCAATGACTTCAGGATTTTCTCTTTCATTCAACCAAAAATAATTGTCAATTCTCACCTCACCGAATTTTTCGAGTTTTTTAGTTACAATTTTGGCGATTGGGGGTTGTATTTTTTTTGGCATATTTTGCGCTTTCATGTTTATAGTGTAAAATACAAAAATAACACAAAGACAACTTAGAATGGTTCTATCTTTCATTAAAATAAATTGTAAATAATTAACAGCAATATAGTAATTTTGCATGAATAAATTTTAAATTAATACAACAATGGATTTAATGGGAATGATGGGTAAACTTCAAGAAACCCAACGCAAAATTGAGGAAACAAAAAAAAGATTGGACACGGTTCTTGTTGATGAACAAAGTACTGATGGCAATTTAAAAGTTACTTTAACTGCCAACGGAAAGCTTAAATCAATCTCGATTGATGAATCTTTACTAAAAGATAAAGAACAATTAGAAGATTATGTAATTGTAACTATTAACAAAGCTATTGAGAAAGCAACTAAAGTAAATCAAGCAGAATTAGATGCTGTTGCCAAAGTAGACATGCCAATGATTCCTGGAATGGACGAAATGTTTAAGTAATGGTCTTTATATAATAATTGTAACAAATTATTATTGATATAATGAATTAAATAATATTTAGTTAAACATTAATATACAATTACTTGTGTTTTTTATATAAAGTTATTATTTATATAATAT
>NZ_JBJXDQ010000063.1:0-9229 GCF_046155325.1 Flavobacterium sp. | reverse complement strand
TAACGGTTACAGCTATGAGTAGTGGCTGATTAGAACTACTCACTTTAAATATAAAACAAAATGAACTTAGAAGCAGAAAACTTAAATGAACCACAAAAACAGCCATTACTTATAGCTGATGTTAGTGGCAGTGCCATTGTAGAAAACGAACATGTAGTATTATACTTTCAGTTCGATGATGGTGAACCTATTGAAGCATTAAAATGTAATGGAGAGAAATTTACTATGGAAATACTACCTGTGGAAAATAATTTCGTAACATTCACCGATGGTAAAAAGACGATGAAACTGTTTGTTAGGCATTGCCACTAACGTTTTGCAGATAGGCGATGTGGCGGATTTTGGAACACAAAACTATCTGAAAGAACTGAACTTGATTTAAAAACAAAACTTAATATTAACCGAGAATCCGCCATATTGCCTATGTGCTGTTATAGGTAGGGCTTCTCACAAATTTAAATAAAATGACAACATTACAAGAAATTATCAAAGACTTTATAGAGTTATCAAAAAAAGGAGGGGATTCAGGATTTGTTGGTAGAAGTGTTTTATCAATCATAAAAAATAAAGGCTACCTTGAAAAAGAAAAAGAACAAATCATTCAATCTTTTTTGAAAGGAAAATTTGAAGGTGGTGGTCGTTTTGAAGATGCTTCAATTGAATATTACGAAAAACTTTCTAACGAAGATGTTTCTTAGCCTTACCTATAACTACTTGCTAAGACTTATAAATGTATTACAAAACTATCAAAACCCTTTAAAATATGGAAATAATAACCCAAGAAAGATTTTGTAAAAACATAAACTTAATGAACTTAGCTTTTGTTTCGGGGAATGAAGATATTATTTTGCGTATTTTTAAAGGCATTTTAGCTCATTTCCCAAACGAAAAAGAATCATTAGAACACTACTGTTTTGTTTTGAATTTCGGTAAATGTGGCGATGAATACGAACCTCCCGAAGAATTTTATGAACGATTAATAAAATCACAAAACAGCAAAATATAATTTTATATAATTTATTTGAATTTATTATATTTATTTGTATATTTGCTTAATAAAACTTAAAACTATGAATGAATTAGTAAGTATGAACGAACATAATCAAGTTATGAGTAGTGTTCAATTAGTTGAAATTATCAATGAATATCGAAGAGTAGAAGGAAATGAAACTACTTTAAGGCATATTGATTTTATGGTTAAAATTGAAAAGGAATTAGATTATGACTGTGAAAATTTTCGTAGTGATTATAAAGCATCTAATAACCAAATATACAAATGCTATTCTCTTCCAAAAGACGAATGTATTTTAATGTTAATGAGTGAAAGCAGAATTGTTCGTAAAGGCGTTTTAAATCGATTGAATGAATTAGAAAACAAAAATCAATACAAATTACCTAAAACATTTTCAGAGGCTTTAAAATTAGCAGGAGAACAAGCAGAAACTATTGAAAAGCAACAATTATTAATTTCGGAACAAACCCCAAAAGTTTTAGCTTTTGAAAATGTTATTGATAGTCAAAACACTTATACTTTGGATTCGGTTAGCGATATTTTAAATATTGGCAGAACAACTTTATCAAAAATATTGGAGCAAAAGAAGTGGAAAACTATAAAAGAAACCAACGGAACTTCATCTACAAGATATGCCGAAGAGAATGGATATGCAAAAACCATTTATGAATACATTAAAATAGGAAAGAATGATATTAAGACAAAAAGAATTGTTCTAAAGAAAAAAGGACTAGATAAATTAATAAAAGAACAAAATGCAGAATAAAAAAAAATCAAACGCTGGTAGACCTACAATTTATATCGATGATGTCGGGGTAACTCTTTCGGTTCAAGTACCAAGTAAGCAAAAAGAACGGTTTAAAGAAACGCTTTTAGCTATGAGAAAATCCTATGAGATAAAAAAATAATGGCTAAAAAGTGCGAAATATGTTTGTCTAATCCTATCGGTAAATGGTTTAACGCTAAGACTTGCGATGAAGTTGATTGTAAAGTAAAACACGCAATTAAAATAGTTGAAAAGCAAAAGATAGCTAAAGCAAAAAAAGTAAAGCAAGAATGGAGCAAAGAAAAAATAGATTTAAAAGACAAATTAAAAACTATTACTGATTGGCAAAATGATTTACAAAAAGAAATTAATTTGATAGTCAGAACTTTAGATAAAGACCATCCTTGCATATCTTCACAAAGAAATTTAGGAAAATCTTATGATGCTGGACACTTATTCGGTAGGCAAAGTAATCCACATATAAGATACCATTTATTTAATATCTATGCTCAATCAGTTCACGATAACCAATGGAAAAGTGGAAATCAATTAGAGTTTGTAAATGGCATTGAGTTGACTTTTGGAAGCGAAATAAAGGAATATTGCTTATCATTAAAAGGATTACCTACTTGTAAGTTATCCATTGATGAAATAAAAGAAAAGATACAAATATCAAGAGGTATCGTAAAATGGTTAAAACTTCAAGATAAAAAATTTTCAATAAAAGAACGAATTTATTATAGAGATAAATTTAATAAAGAAATAGGAATTTACAAAATCTAAAATAATGAAAAGAAGATTAGAAAAGTTTATAGCTACTCCTGAACTAAAATTATTTTATTCGGAACTTGGTGCTTGGTTAAGGAAAAGCAATATAAAACATAATAAACTATCAATAGGATTTTCAGTTGATATTAGAGAAATACCCGAAGGTAAAATAAACGAATGGTTAGAAATTAGCAATTTTGAAATATGGAAGCAAAAAAAGAAAATGTAATGATTAAAGAGGTACAAGATCAATAGAATGGTCAATCGAGGTTGCTAAAGAATTGAATGTAAAAAAGTATAGCATTGTAAAAGATGGATATACGGTTAGCGTGAGGATTAAATAAACAAATTATGATTATGAGAACAATTCCACCCGCAGAAACTTTTATTATCAACAAACTTGATGAAATGCAACCAAACGAAAACAGACCTCCAACTCCTAAACAAGTTGAAGAATGGATGATTGAATTTGCAAAAATGCACGTTACCGAAGCATTGAAACAAGCAAGTGAAAAGGTAACTATGAAACTCCGTTATGATGTTCACGAATTAAATATGAACGATGATTGGATGGAAGTTAATAAAAATTCAATCTTAACAGCTTACGCTTTGGACGATGTTGAGTAACATAGACACTAACGTTCGCAGATAAGCGAGGGCAAAGCCTTCAAAAACAAAAATTTAATCTTAAAAATAAATATTATTATGAAAACAAAAATGTCAAATTACCGCAATTGCTTTGCTCTTGCTTATGTGCTGTTAGTGGCGGTATTTTTTGTCGGGTGCAAAGAAAAACCGATGGAATACGAAACAAAACAAACTGTTATTAACGCAAAAGCAAACGTAAAAGTTGATGGAAGTGATAAATTTATTTTGTCTTTTTCCGATGGAGATAGTGAATACTGTTCTTTTGGGGAATATATAAAATACAAAATAGGCGATACTTTATGTTGGAAACGTGAAAAACACTTCTTTGGTACGTGGTGTCTGGAAGATTGCCACTAACGTTAAAAATAAACGATGGTGGCGTATGCGGTTTAGTAGATTCCGCCACTATTGTTTATTGATTGTTACTGGTTGTTTTTCTTTGTTTTTCAAATAATTAAAAATAAATTAAAAATTCTTTTGAAAAAGTTTGCACAATCAAAAAGATGTCGTATATTTGTATAACAAAATCAAACAAATAGAAATTATGACAGCACTTACTTTTAAAATCGAAACAACAACAGAGAAAAAAGAACTTACAACTATCCTTAATGAACTTGACACAATAGTTTGTGAAATTATGGATAATGAAGAAAATGAAGACAACTGGATGGCTTTAAAATCTTGCAGAGAAGCTATGAACTCAATTAATAAAGCACAGACAGCAGATTGCGGATATACAATGTATGTTAATACTATCGCTGCTCAAGTATGGGCAAATCAAGCATACGCTAACGCTAACGAAGATCGTAGTATATAATTAACTTATTAATCTTAAATTATGAAAACTGCAAAACAAATCAAAGAAGAAAAAAGACAAACTTATTTAAAATCAAATCAACTAAATGTGAATTTGATTAAAAAATTTGATAAGTTACCAAATGGCGAGATTGTAATAGCAATTAACATAGAAAAAAAACATACTTGGATAGTTTGTGATTCAGGAAAAACTTATAAGTCTATACATAATATGATTAACAATGAAATGGTTAGTTATATTGAATTTGAAAATAGAGGCGGTAAAAGGCTAAACGCTGGAAGCAAACCAAAGTACAACGAACCAACCAAAACAACCTCTTTTCGTATTCCTATTTCTAAAATAGATGAAGTCAAAAAATTAGTCAGAGATTTTTTGGCAGGACACGAGAGAGAAAATAACCAGTAACGTTGAGCATAACTCTAGTTACGGACTAAACAAGCCTAAACATTCAGATTAAAACCGTATCACTGATACAAACTAAACTATAAATTCAAGACCGAAACCGTAATTAGTGTTATGCATTGTTATATTCTCGGCTTTTTTTACTCACTAAATAAATTAACAAAAATGGAAATAGAAGATATTGAAGTAATAGTAATGATTGTTCAGTTCAAAGATGGTTCTGCACATCAGGTATTAACAACAAAAGAAAATAAAAAAATTGCATTGCAAATAATTGCAAGTGCTGATGGGAAATTAACTCTTGACAAAGAACTAGCTCCAGTTATTTTTGAGTATAAAGAGTAGCTTTGGTTACAAAGTTGCTCGAAGCTGGAATATAACGTTGAGCATTGTCGCAGTTGTGGATTAGGACTGCCAAATTATCGATTAAACACTAACAAGTACAAAACCAATTATTAATTAAGCCGAATACCACAATTGCTACAATGCATTGTTAGCGGTTCGGTTTTATAACACTAAACAAGATGGAAACGAAATATTCTAAAGAACAATTTGAAGGTTACACACACAGATTTATTATAAAATTAAGAGTTGATAACGACTGGAGGAATGATAATAATATTCATATTTATTCAAACTCCGATAGCTACCAAGAACTAGAAGATTTTATTAATCAAAAAAAATCAGAAAAAGTAGTAGGTTTTAGAATAGAACATAGGGCATCAAAAGAGCAAGACGAACTTTCGGCTAAATTTATCGATGAAATTCTAGGCGACTTATAAACTGACCGCTAACGTCCTGCAGCTAAACGAGGTGGCGTATTCCACCACAAAACATCAATAAATAAACAGATTATGAATACAGAAAATAAGTCAATTGAAAACGAAAACCAGCCATCTTGTTTAGCTGCTGTTATAAGCCGTTTAACTTTTCACGTTCACAACGATATTGAGGAAGCGGCAAAATGGTATAAAATTCCCATTGCATTATACAGCACTTATGATGTTTACATAATGCAAGAAGATAGATGTGTGTTTATCGGAAGCGGTGAAGCTGCAATAAGTTGGATAAAACGAAATGAAGGTAAAGTTTGTCCGAGTAGGTTTCCTCTAAATGGCTTATAACGGCAAAGCTACACGACGGCAAGCCTATGGACAAAGTTGATTCGGCTTGCTGGATTGTAGCGATTGTTAGTAGCTGGACGGATTTTAAAAACTAAATATTATTATGAAAACAAATTATTTTACGGTTCACAAAAATAAGAAACCGAAAAAAGCAAAGTATTCTAAGCCTTATAGTAAATTACAATTACAAAAAATGGAAGAATGCACCCAATATTTTATTAACGAAATTCAAAAGCTAAAACAAAATGGATAGAAAATTTGAAATAGAAACATACAAAGGCGGAGAATGGAATGCGAAAGATTTATGCGAAAAATACAAACAATATCTTGGTAAGAAAACAAATAAAAAAGGCGTTGTGTGTAGATATTATACTTGTTACGGCACAGGAGAAGGGCAATTTGCTATTGAATATGAAAACTCTAATATAACGAGTTGGGTAAACGCAGAAGATATTGAGAACTACTTAACGTAGTCTTGCTACTAACGGATTGCGTCTTGGTGCAGGCGGAAAAAGTACACTGAATAATTAAATTAATAACCCAAAAATAAAGACACAAACCGATGATTGAATTAAAGACTGAATCCGCTTGCTCCAAAACGCTGTTACCGCTAGTTGTGGGTGGTTTAACGATTACGTGTGAAGATAATATGGAGTTAATGAGCCGTTATCCTGACAACTATTTTGATTTAGCGATAGTTGATCCGCCTTATGGAATTGGAATAAATGTATCAATGGGGAGAAGAAAAGGAGATAAAAAAAGTAAGTACCATAAATTCGCAGGAAATGATAATGAAACACCAACTGCAGAGTATTTTAATGAATTAAAAAGGGTTTCAAAAAACCAAATTGTTTGGGGTGGAAATTATATGATTGAAAACCTAACACCATCGCCTTGCTGGTTGATGTGGGATAAAGGATTTAGCGAAGATGTTACATTTGCTCAATTTGAATTAGCGTGGACGTCATTTACAAGTAGTGCAAAGAAGTTTGATAAACATCCAAGCCAACAACACCGTATTCATCCAACACAAAAACCAACAACTTTATATAAATGGATTTTAGACAAATATGCTAAACAAGGCGACAAAATACTTGATACACATTTAGGATCTGGAAGTATCGCAATAGCGTGCCACGATTATAAATATGAATTGACCGCTTGTGAACTTGATGAAGAATATTTTAACAAAGCAAAACAACGAATTATTAACCACGTTGCGCAACAATCGCTCTTTTGAAAACGAATGTAGCAATTAGCGGTAACGTTATGTTGCTTGGCATCTGTTGCCGATAACGAAAACGTTCTTATGAAAACTGAATTTAATATTACCAGCGGATTTTCCGCTGAAAAACTAAACGGCAATAGTGCCAAACAACTGTTATAGCATCGTTGCGGATAATAAAAACAGATTTTATGAATAACGTAGAACAAGAAATTTTAAGCATAAGATTGACTTTCATTTTTAATTTTTATACACAAACAGAGTTAGGAGAAATATTGAAAATCGGACAATGGAAGTTATTAGAAAAAATGAGAGATAAGTCTTTTACAAAAGAAGAATTATTAAAAATTGAAGAAGTTTGTGATGAATTAAAAAATAAATAATTATGAAAGATAATAAATTTAAAATGATGACAGAACAGTTAAGAATGACTAATTCTGATGAACAAGTTTCTGAATACTTAAAGTGGATAATTCAATCCGATATAGCAAAAGACCATTGGACAAGTAAATGGATAAGTGTAGATGAAAGTTTACCAGAAGATGATGTAAATGTATTATGTTTTCATAATCATTCTGAAAACTATTTTATCTGTTATAGAACAAAGGATTGCTTGACAAATATTCCTAAATGGTTTGGTGGCTCGATGCCAACTCATTGGAAATATCTTGATAAACCGTAAAAGTAGCAATGTGCTATAACGTATGGTGCTTTGCGAAGGCGGGTTCAACTTTGTAGGATTTGAAATAGACCGAGAATATTATGAGAAACAAGAAAAGCGTTTTAATGACTTTAAATCACAATTACGGTTGTTTTAGCGGTGTCGGTGGCATTGCTGGTAACGTTCGAGTGCTTTACGTCCGTTGTGGTTAAATAAGCACAAACTTTCCTGTTATCACGAAATTAAACTGATGCAAAACAAACTTAATATTAAACCCTAAACCCACAATGGCGTAAAACACTTGTTAGCCGTTCGGTTTTTAAAATCAGAAATTATGCAACATTTAGAAAAATTAGTAAAAAGTTTATTTACAGAAGGTGCTATTATTGAATTAGCAAACAAATTAAATGACAATAAAGAAGCTGATGCTTTTTCAACTTCTTCAGGTTCAATTTTATTAGATAATGAAGAAGAAGTACAAGTGCAAATTATTGTTACACGAAAAAAAGAAGATTTTTACGGAGATTTTGATGTAGTTGAACATAATACGTTAGTTCAGTAAACTGACGGCTAACGGAGAAGCTAACTGATGTTCAGGAAAAGTAAGGACTGAACTTTCGGATTATTACAAATCTTACAGACACAAAATAATAATTAAATTTAACCTGAAGCCTGAATAGCGGTTAGCGTATGCTATCACTTCGGCTTTTTATTCTTTAAATTATGACAATGAAATCAAGTTTTTTAGCAATGGCAACGATGGCAAGTATGATGGATGATGTTAGTTATCCGAAAAATAACAAAGGCAGAGAATTTGTTCCAATAGAGCCAAGAAAAAAAGTAGTTCCAAAAGGATGCGAGGAATATCATTTTACAAGAAGCGGTCATTTTGATGTAACAGATAATACGTGGAATGACATTGAATATATCTTTTCCTGTGTTGCATCAAATAGCAAAGTTGCAATTAAAAAATTTAACGCTTTTATCCGTTCCAACGAAGCTGAGTGATAACGGTTGATGATATGAGAGGATTTTCGGCAGGATAAATCCCGAAACTTTCAGTTCAAGAACCAATTTTAAAAGTACAAACCCAAAAATTAAATTTATAAACCAAGCCGAAAATCTCTTATATCATTTGTTAGGGAATCGGCTACATATTTACAAACTATGGAAATAAAAATTAGTTACTCGTTATTTTCTGATTCAGTTAGAAAACAGTTAAGAAGTCAACAAGTTTCATTTGATGTTGAAAAGGTAAAAGTCATTGAACAATTAGCTTTCAATGTTTTATCGTTGAGTTTTCACGAAATAATATCAGATGATGTTAGAAAAAAATCATTAGAAAAAATACATAATCGTCTTTTAAAAGAAGTTTGGTTAGGGGATTCTAAATAGCTGTTCCCTAACGTCTCGTGGCTTTGTCTTGTTGCCAAAAAAATAAGACCTAATCTTTAAATTAAAAAACAATGAATACAAGTACAAAACTAACATCAAATTTAGCCGAATGTGGCAATAAGTCAAAACCACTGTTAGTGGCTGACCTTGTAACTTATGAACCTAGATACTCTTTTAATGACGAGCCTGACGATATGGGAAGATGGGCAAGGAAAGCTATTTATAGAAAATTACACATCGCTTGGATTTCAAGATTAGAAAGTAATGGAGTGGTTAAATTTAGCGTTAATACTTATTTCCCACTAACTGGAAACGATTGCCCAAATAAACACGAAATGTGTGACGCTTATGAAGATGCCAAAATAGCGGTTGAAACTCTTTGGACGCAATTCTTGAGGGTTTGCCACTAAC
>NZ_JBJXDQ010000062.1:0-31161 GCF_046155325.1 Flavobacterium sp. | reverse complement strand
TGCTAACTGCTAACTGCTAACTGCTAACTGCTAACTGCTAACTGCTAACTGCTAACTGCTAACTGCTAACTGCTAACTGCTAACTGCTAACTGCTAACTGCTAACTGCTAACTGCTAACTGCTACACTCATCCTAAAAGTAGCCAATTCTTAAAATCATAGAAATTTTGTGGAGAAACACCGTGCCCAATTGGGTATTCTTTGTAAGTAGTTGCGATTCCTAAATTTTCTAAAAAAGGTTTTGCTTTTCGTCCCCATTCAACAGGAATTACTTGGTCAACAGTGCCGTGTGAAGCGAATATTTTAAGATTTGAAAATGTATTTTTCAAATAATCGTCTTTAATAATTTCTGGGTTCAAGTACCCACTCATGGCAACAACTCGTTGTACTTTTTCAGGATAGGAAAGTGCTATAGCATAACTCAAAATCGCGCCTTGGCTAAAACCTATGAGGGTTACTCTTGTTGCATCTATAGGGTAATTTGCGATTAATTCATCGATAAATACAGCAATTAAATCTCTGGATTCAACAGCTTGATTGTGATCTGAAAACTTATTTTCATCGGCATCAAAGTTGATAGCATACCACGCATAACTTTTGTATTGCATGTCAAATGGAGCTCGGGCGGATATGATATAATAATCTTCGGGTAGTTCTGTCGAAAATGAAAACAAATCATCTTCGTTACTACCATAACCATGTAATAGGAGCAAAACAGGATTTTTTTCTAATTTTATTTTGGGTATTTTGATGCGGTATTCGAGTGATAATTTCATAATAAAAATCTAATCTAATTGTTGTCAAGTCGAGCGCAGTCGAGACTATAAGTTAGGTCTCGACTGCGCTCGAATTGACAAAATCCTTGTTTTATTTAACTAAGATATATTTTCAAGCCATTTTTGGAAATATTTTCCCAACAAAGGAATTGGTTTTGTTTCGCCATTGATGGCACTAAAAATGCCATAAGTCCATAAAACAGAAAGGAAAATCCACATAGAGATGGAAATCATTGGGCTGTCAAAATTACTAATGATAAGTCCCAACGAAATAAAAGTGATTGATAAACCCAGTGCTTGACGAATGTGAAAAGAGGCAAAGGAATTTTTTTCTTCACTATTCATCGACATAGCAATAAAAACACCAATGATTAAAATATAACTGGTTATAGCGGCAGTTTTTCCTTTTTCGATGTTGTTGTTTTCCATTTTATTACTGTTTTACCGCAAAGACGCTAATTCGCAGATATTTATAGGTTTTCAAATAAAGGTCACAAATAAAATCTGAGTAAATCTGTTTAATCTGTGACCCGAGCGACAGCGAACTGGCAAAGCAAATCTGTGGCTAATTTTTTAACTTAAAACCAACTCTCCCTGATTATAAATTCCATATACTTTCCCTTTCATTTCAACTCCAAGAAATGCAGAATTCTTCGATTTAGACAGGATGTTTTCTTTGGTAAAAATGCTTTTTCCATCGGGATTGAATAAAGTGATATTTGCTTTATTTCCTTCGGTAATAGTTTGTATATCAATTCCAAAAGTGGCTTTTCCTACAGTTAATTTTTCAATTATTTTTTCAATAGATAATACTGTTGACAACGAGCCAAAAGTACTTTCTAGACCTATAGTTCCATTTTTGGCATAGTCAAATTCCATTTTTTTATTTTCAATATCAATCGGATTATGGTCCGATGTAATCATATCGATGGTATTATCAAGAATCCCAGCGATTAGTGCTTGCCTATCAATTTCGGTTCTTAATGGGGGTGTAACTTTGAATCGGGTATCAAAACCTTCTAGTGTCGAATCGGTTAAAACCAAATGGTGTACAGCAACGCTACACGTAACGTTCAACCCTTTGGCTTTGGCATCTTTTATTAATTGCACTGATTTTGCAGTTGAAATAGTTGGAATATGTAGTTTTCCGCCAGTGTATTCTAGTAAAAATAAATTTCTAGAGATTTGTAATTCTTCGGCTAGATTAGGGATTCCTTTTAAACCCAGTCGAGTAGAAGCCACACCTTCGTTAGCCACACCGTTTCCTTTTATTGTTGCATCTTGTGCAAAAGCAATTACTAATCCGTCAAAATCTTGCACATATTGCAAGGCTATTTTTAATATATTGGCACTGTCTGTACTTTTGTTATAATCTCCAAAAGCTACTGCACCTGCATTTTTCATATCAAACAATTCACTCATATCCTTGCCTTCACTATTTTTTGTCAACGCTCCAATAGGATATAGTTGGGTGGTAAAACCATTGGCTTTATTTTTGACAAAATTTATTTGAGATTGATTATCAATAATCGGGTAGGAGTTGGGTTGCAATGCAATGGCTGTGAAACCACTTCGAGCCGCAACATTCAGTCCGTTTGCAATGGTTTCACGATCTTCAAATCCTGGTTCGCCAAGGGAAACGCTGCTGTCAAACCAACCTTGAGAAATATGTAAATTGTCAAGACTTACTTCCTGAACATTTTTGGGATTAGAAATTGAATTTTCTATTTTTTGAATACGACCATCAACAATTAAAATATCTACTATTTTGTTGTGAAAAGGACTTTTAGAATCAATAACTTTTGCTTCTCGGATGATTATGTTCATAATAATTATAAATTACTTGAATTTCATTTTTTTTTACTTTACGAATCGTATAATTGCCATTTCACAGAGTACAAATAGCAATGCAAATATAACAAACCATTTCCATATTTGAGTATCAGTTCTATCAGTATGTAGCGTATCGAATACCGTTGCAATAGAATCAATTGTTTTATAGTCTGAGATGATATTCTCATCGGTTTTCTCTAAGTTACTTTCGGTTCTATTATAATTAAAACTAATATTTTGCAGTATTTCTTTTTTATTAATGATTTTAAAGTTGCCGGCTTGTTCTGGCAAATCACTAAAAGTTAATTTCACTTTATTATTCATGATTTGTTGAATAGGGATAAAGGCTTCATCGTTATTACTAACTTCTAAAATTGCATCTTTAGGTAAGGTAGTATCAACAAAAAAAGAGCTGTTGTTGCCAATGCTGAAGGATTTTACACCTGTATTTTGATTGTTTAAAGCCATTTTATAAAAAACTGGAACAATCAAAGGAGATTGTTGAAAATTTGAATTTTCGAGGTTTATAGGCGCAGCAAAAATATAAATTGAACCTCCCGAACCGTTGCGAGTATTATTGATGGATGTCAAAAAATAGCTTTGGTCTTCATAATTTAAAATAGCTGGATTAGATGTTGAAATACCGTAGGAAACTTTTGTTTTTGGATATTGAAAATTAGTAATTTTACTTTCAAAAACTCCATTAAATAAAGGGTTGTCAAAGTTAATTTTAGTAATTTTTTTTTCTTTATCCTCTAACAATTTGTATTGGATTGATCCAAAATTTTGCAAGAACGTATTCATATTTCCGATAGATGATTTGGACGATGGAATTTGAATTAAGTTCCCCCCTTTTTCAACAAATGATTTTAATGTAGTTTGCAATGCTTGTGGAATTTCGTCAAGTTCATTTAAGATGATAGCATCTTGTTTTTCGATGGCGTTATAATCTAAAGTAAGAATATCAAAATTGATATAATTGAATTCATCGTTGGTGTAAATTCTAGACAAAAAATCACTTTTTTTAGGTACTCCAATACTGGTAACATTAATTTTATCGGGTTTTGAGATACTGAAATACAAGATATTGTCATAGGCTAATCCGCTATCGGTGATCGATGCATAGCCATTAAATTCATTTTTAGGAATGGTGAAATAGATGATTTTTTCTTTGGTGTCCAGTTTAGCTTGTGTCTTGGCAATAAGTTTGTTTTGATTGTATAAAGCCAACGGAATATTATTATTTTTTTCTCCAAAAACAGTCAACTTCAATCCTATTTCATAGAATTCATCTATGGTTTGATGAATGAAAACACTGTCTATAGAAACATTATTTTGGTTTTCGGCTTTTGGAATAACGAAATAGGTATTGCTATTTTCATCAATACTCTTTAGTTGATTAGGTAACATTCCTGCAGCATCGGTAATAATAATGACATCTTTATTGTATATCGACTTACGAGATTTTATTTTAATCATTGCACTTTCTAATTGAAAAGGTAGTGCTGAATATTTTAGGTTTTGTAATTCTTTTTGAATGGATTTTATATCGGTATTCCAATACGTTTCGGAATTGGTAATCAGCGAAAATGTTTGGTTTTCGGGAGTGTTTTCGAGTAATTCCTGCATGGCTCTTTTTAGAAGTTCTCCCTTTTGACCTTTAGCCTGCATCGAAAAAGAATTATCTAAAACAATATACATTTCGTTAGCATTGTTTTTTGTGTCTTTAGCCTTAAAAAAAGGTTGTGCAAATGCAATAATAATTGTGGTTAACAGCAATAATCGCGTAGCTAAAAGAAGCCACTTTTTGATTTTTGAACTTTTCCGAGTTTGTATAGAAAGTTGTTTGAGTAACTTAACATTTGTGAAATATTCTTTTTTAAAACGGCGTAATTGAAATAAATGAACTACTATTGGAATGACCAACAAAAAAAGAAAAAAGAAAATTTCGGGGTTTTTGAATTGCATTTTTTACTTAAGTTTGTCAAAAGTACAAATTTGTAGATAATGGCAAGTTTATATTCTTGTATTTTTGTTTAATTCCCTTTTTAATATAGACATTTGTTTACTTCAATCAATATGAAAAATACTTATTTACTTCAATTCATCTGCATTTTTGCAATTACTATTTCTCAAGCCCAAGAATCTAA
Organism: Flavobacterium sp.; assembly: GCF_046155325.1. Taxonomy (GTDB): domain Bacteria; phylum Bacteroidota; class Bacteroidia; order Flavobacteriales; family Flavobacteriaceae; genus Flavobacterium. Next base: position 26,403 of record NZ_JBJXDQ010000062.1, on the reverse strand, counting down.
AAGTAACTTACTTATTGGAACCTTTACAAAAAACTGTGAAAGTAAGGGGATTTATGTATATGAATTCGATTCTAATACAGGGGATTTGAGTTTCAAGAATAGTACTGAGGGTATCTTAAACCCCGGTTATTTAACCATTTCAAAAGACAATAAATTTGTTTATTCTGTGGGTGAAAACGATAAAAAAAGTACTGTAAATGCTTTTAATTTTGAATCTAAAAGTGGTATATTAAGCTTTATTAATTCAGAATTTTCAAATGGGCAAAACGGATGTTATATAATTAATGATGATAAAAATATAATTACAGCCAATTATTCGAGTGGAAACATTTCAGTTTTTGACAAAAATAGTGATGGTAGTATCGCCCAATCCAAACAATTAGTGCAACATACGGGCAAAAGTATAAATGAAAAAAGACAGGATGCACCTCATGCTCACATGGTGTATTTTTCGCCAGATATGAAATATGTTTTGGCAAATGATTTAGGAACAGATAAGGTTTATGTATATCAATATGATAAGAATTCTGAAGCTACTAATTTAGTGCTCAAATCTACCATTGATCTTAAGCCTGGTAGTGGACCAAGACATTTAATTTTTAGTAATAATGGAAAGTTTGTGTACGTTTTGCAAGAGTTGGATGGAACTATAACGTCTTTTAGTTATGCCAAAGGAGTATTAAAAAAAGTAAGCGAAGTAACAGTAATTGCATCTGATTTTAAAGGTGATATTGGAGCTGCTGACATACACATTTCTCCTGATGGACAATTTTTGTATGCTACAAATAGAGGAACAGCCAATGATATTTCGGTATTCAAAATAGAAAAAAGCGGAAAATTAGATTTTGTTCAAAGAACCAGTACTTTAGGAAAAGGACCTCGAAATTTTGCGATTGATCCTACCGGAAACTTTTTGTTAGTAGGGCACCATTATTCAAATAACATCGTGATTTTCAAAAGAGATAAAACTACTGGAACCTTAACAGATACTGGAAAAAAGGTAGAATTGTGCGCTCCAGTTTGCTTGGTTTTTACTAAAATCTAACTTAATTTACAAATCTGACTCGAGCCCGCAACGGCGGGCGAACAGGCGAAGCAAATCTACATCTTGCCAACTTACTTCTTATCCTTACGTTTCTTGGCTTGATTTTTAAGCATATTTCTATTTACCGAACCATGCGTTTTTTTCTTAGTAACACCCGGACCGCCTAAATTGACTTTTTTATTCTTTTTGCTTTTTTCGTGAAAGGCTCCATCACCTTCTAATTTCACTTTTTTCATTAAGAATTTCAAGACTTGACGTTCTTTTTCAGGTTCAATTAGCTTTGCTGATATTTCTACATTTTCTGGAAAAGGTTCTATAGGAAGTTCCATATTCATTAATATTTCAATAGCAATTCTTGATTCTTCTTCACGAGGGGAAATTAAACTGATGGCAGTACCTGAGGTATCGGCACGACCCGTTCTACCGATACGGTGCATATATAATTCTGGAAGTTCAGGCATTTCAAAATTGATAACATGAGTGATATTCGAAATATCCAAACCTCTAGCCATAATATCAGTAGTGATTAACCCACGAAGATTACCTTCTTGAAACTCCGCCATGGTACTCAAACGATAATTCTGAGATTTGTTCGAGTGAATGACTCCAAATTGACCTTCAAAATCTTCCTCGATTCTTTCATGAACCAAATCAGCAATTTTCTTATTATTGACGAAAACCAAAACACGACTCATGTCGTAATTCGTTAGTAATAAATGTTTTAGGAGATTAATTTTGGTGTTGAAATTAGGTGTCTGATAACCCAATTGTTTGATTTTTTCTAATGGTGTTCCTGATGCCGAAAGGGTTACCTCTTCAGGATAATCAAAATAATCATTCAAAATGGCATCCACTTCGTCGGTCATTGTAGCCGAAAATAATATGTTTTGACGTTTTTTAGGCATCATTGCTAAAATGGCTGTCAACTGCGTTCGGAAACCTAAATTGAGCATTTCGTCAAATTCATCAATAACTAGTTTTTGCATTTCTTCAAACCGAATCACATTGTCCAAGGTTAAATCCATGATTCTACCGGGAGTACCAACTAAGATATCACAACCTTGATAAACCGTTGTTTTTTGAGTATTAATGTTCACACCTCCAAAAATAGCAACGGTTCGAACCGACATATATTTGGTTAGTTTTTCGACTTCCTCAGCGACTTGAACTACTAGTTCACGGGTTGGAACAAGAATTACTATTTTTGGAGTATGGCCAGGGGTGAATTTGTATAATTTCAATAAAGGTAATAAATAAGCAAAAGTTTTACCTGTACCTGTTTGTGCAATTCCCATCATATCACGCCCAGACATAATTACAGAAAATGTTTTTTCCTGAATAGGAGTGGGGTTAACAAATCCTAAATCGTCAATAGCTTTTTGTACAGATTTAGGAAGATTGAATTGTTCAAAGGTGGTCATAAAACGCATATTTTTTGCAAAGGTACGTTTTTCATATTAAAGTCCTTCCCCCTTGTATTTAAACAGCTTTCTATGACTTGAAAACCACATTTTTTGATTATCTCTTTTTTACAAACTAAACTTCATCCCAAAAATAAACCTCGCTTATCCAGAATTTTCAGGAGCTTACGAGGTTGTTCTAACTTGTTCTTCTGCGACAAGTACCAAACTTATCTTTAACACGCTAAATAAAGAGTTTGCAAGGCGGCTTTTAAAAAACTTTTTACGGGTTCTTTTGGTAAGTTTGTTGAATTAAAATAGATTATAATTCGTATAAATTGTTGTAATTCGTGTAAAAAAAACAAAAAACAATTTTAATTTTTTTGATCTGTTTTTCACCCATTCAATATAAAGAGAATTATAGAATTAATTTTAAAAAAAAACCATTTCTAATGAGAATGAAGTGAAATATATAGGAATCAAACTATTTAATTTATTTTGCTATAATAAGTTCAGTTTTCCCTTTTATTATACCTTCAAGATTTTCATTATTGACTATTTTTTCATATTTAGGTTTCACAATTTCCTTTCCGTTTTCGTCTATGAAACCTAAAAGTCCATTTACTTCAACTAAAGCCCAATTTTCTTTATATTCTCCATAAACATCAATTTTTTTGTACTTGGGTTTCACAATTTCTTTTCCGTCTTGGTCAATAATCCCTATAAGTCCTTTTATTTCAACCAAAGCCAAATTTTCTTTAAAATCGCCAAAAGGTGCTATTTTAGTATATTTTGGCATTACAATTTCCTTTCCGTTTTCGTCTATGAAACCTTGTAATTCGCCCACTTCAACCAAAGCCCAATTTTCTTTAAAATCTCCAAATTGTGCTATTCTTTTATACTTCGGTTTAACTATTTCGGTAGCTGTTTGGTCTATAAACCCTAAAAGACCACCCAATTCAACTAAAGCAACGTTTTCTTTGTACTCGCCAAATGGATGAATTTTGTCGTATATTGGTTTTATAATTTCTTTACCTTCTACATCTATAAATCCCAGTAAATTATTCGTTTCAACTAAAGCCCATTTGTCTTGATAATCTCCAAATTCCTTGATTTTATCATATTGAGGTTTTACAATTTCTATTCCCTCGTTATTAATAAAACCCAAAAATCTTCCTGAATGGATTAAGGCCCAATTTTCAAGAAAGTCTCCAAAAGGAGCTATTTTTTCATACTGAGGTGCGATAATTTCTATCCCTTCATTATTTATAAATCCAAAACAACCTCCTTTTTCAATCAATGCCCAATTTTCTTGAAATTCGCCGAATGGTGCAATTTTTTCATAAGTAGTTTTTACAATTTCGTTTCCTGAAGTATTTATAAATCCAAAAAGCCCAGCTTTCTCGACCATTGCCCAATTTTCTTGAAAGTCTCCGAATATTGAAATTTTTTCATACTGTGGTTTTACAACTTCTTTTCCGTCTTTATCAATAAAGCCAAAAAGTCCTGATTTCTCAACTAATGCCCATTTTTCTTGAAAGTCTCCGAATAGTGAAATTTTTTTGTATTGTGGTTTTACAACTTCTATTCCGTCTTTATTAATGAAGCCAAAAAGTCCTGATTTCTCGACTAATGCCCAATTTTCTTGATATTCGCCATAGGAAAGATTTTTGGAATCACTTTGTCCGTAGCTTAGGAAAGAAATGGTTAGTAAACCAAGAATCAAATTTATTTTTTTCATATAGTGTATACTTTACATGTTTTAGTTTTTCTTAATGCAATTCCTAATAAAGTGTTAGCATACTATGCAACTTTATTTGTATAAGAAATAAGCCTTAGAATAAATTTAACTCCAAATATATAATAATTAACAAAACCCCCTTTGAGTTTATTTATTTTTTATGATAATTTTTTGATTCTTTATACTTCGAAAAATCAGTCTAATAATTTTAGGCGATTCTTTTAATTTTATTATGATAATTTTTGAAGTATTTTATTAATGTCATAACCGCTAACTGTAGTTCTCTTTGTAAAGAAATATCCCTAGGGAGTCTATCACCATGCGTTCATTGGAGCGTTGTAACTCTATTTATTACTACTTTTTTTTTAAAATTATTAGGATGAATAATAGTTTGATCAAGCCTTCTCTTTTACAAACCCATCAATCACGTTTTGGTAATAATTAAAAGTGGTTTTGGCAATTGATTCCCAACTAAAAATGCTTAATACACGCTCTCGTCCTGATTTTCCCATTCGGTTGGCTAAAGCTTCGTCGTCTAAAAGCATATTGATTTTGGCTGCTAATGCTTTCTGGAACGCTTCGGGATTTTTAGGATTAAAGTCCGTTCTAGAAACACTTTCAAGCGGAACTAAATAACCTGTTTTGCCCTCAACAATAATCTCAGGAATTCCGCCTACATGGCTTCCTACAACAGGCGTTTCACATGCCATGGCTTCGAGGTTGATGATGCCAAACGGTTCGTATAACGAGGGACAAGTAAAAACTCTAGCATGACTGTATAATACTTTTATTTTTTCGCGAGGCAACATTTCCGATATTAAGATAACACCTTCTCGTTCTTGTTTTAATTTGGTGATTAAAGCTTCAGTTTCTTCGGCAATTTCCTTAGTGTCGGGAGCACCCGCACATAGCACAATTTGACAGTTTTTGTTGAAATATTTTGCGGCTTCTATCAAGCCTGATATCCCTTTTTGTCGGGTTATGCGCCCTACAAAAAGCACAAAAGGTATGTTAGGATCTATACCTAGCGATACCAATAATTCGTTATCAAATGTGGGTTGGTAAAATTCGGGGTCTATTCCGTTATGAATTACGGTTACTTTTTTAGGGTCAACACCATAGGCTTCAATCACATCTTCACGCATTTGCTCACTTACCGCTATGATGCCGTCGGCAGTATTGTATGCTTTGTTTTCTAACCATCGCGATAAAAAATAACCGTTGCCTAGTTGTTCTACCTTCCAAGGGCGGTGTGTTTCTAGACTGTGTGTCGTTAATATTAAAGGTACTTGTAGTAATTCGCGCGTGAAAATACCTGCAAGATGAGTGTACCAAGTATGGCAATGTATAATATCTGCTTCGGGAGTTGCCTGAGACATTTCGACATTTTTACTCAGGTTATGAAACATTTTAATATGTGGGTTGGCCTCATCGACCATTTTGGTCAATGATGAGGTGATTCCCTGCACATGTATCGATTCGGTTTCTTCTTGTTGGTCGCCAAAGCAACGCACTTCAACCAGGGCTAGTTTGGTTAATTCTTGACTTAAAAAATCGACATGAACACCCGCACCTCCATAGATGTTAGGTGGAAATTCATTGGTAAAGAGAGCTATTTTCATAAGTTTAATTTGAATGTTTTAAAGTTGGCATATTATTTCAAATATAATAAATATAAGCTGCTAAGTAGTAAAACACTTTAAATTATTTTAGTGGTCAAATAGAATACTAAGTAATGGTTAAATTTTAATGTCGTTTTCAAAATCTTTATTTTTTTGCCACAGATTTGCTTTGTCTGTTCACTTCGCTCGGGTTACTGATTAGCACAGATTAATTCGTAACCTAGCTTTAAAAATCTTTTTAATTCTTTTAATCTGTGACGAAAACTCTTTTTAATATGCGACAAGATATATTTCTTGCTACTTATTTATAAAAAAAAACCGAAAATTACTTTTCGGTTTTAATATTTATTTTTTCAAACGGGTTTTAAATATTTTTTCAAACTTTTCTATTTTGGGTTGAATAACCATTTGACAATAGGGCTGACTTTTATTGTTTTCATAATAATTTTGGTGATAGTCTTCGGCTTTGTAAAAAGGTTTGTATTCTTCGAGAGTCGTTACAATAGGATTAGAAAATACTTTTTCGGTATTCAATTGATTAATGATAGATTTTGCGGCTTGATATTGTTCGTTATTGGTATAAAAAATAACAGAACGATACTGAGTTCCTACATCGCCACCTTGTCGGTTTAAAGTAGTTGGATCATGAACTGTAAAAAACACCTGAAAAATTTCGTCAAGGGTGGTTTTAGTTTTGTCAAAAGTAATTTGAACTACTTCAGCATGACCGGTTGTACCTGAACAAACTTCTTTGTAACTAGGATTTGCGCCAATGCCACCTGTAAATCCTGAAACTACCGATTTTACTCCATCTAATTTTTCATAAATAGCTTCAACACACCAATAACAACCCCCACCAAGGGTAATGGTTTCAAGCATGTCATTTGTTTTTGTTGCTGTGATTGTTTTTTCGGGTACAAAATCTAAAGCGATGGAATTCATGCAATATCTTTTGCCTGTTGGCTTTGGACCATCGTCAAAAAGATGTCCCAAGTGACCATCACATCGTCCGCAAAGCGCTTCGATCCTTTTCATTCCATAGGAATTGTCTTCTTTGTAAACCACGCTGTTTTTGTTCTCTTGTTCAAAAAAACTAGGCCAACCGCAACTGCTTGCAAATTTTTGGTCGGATTTAAATAATTTATTGCCACAAGCCGCACAATAATAGGTTCCTTTGGTCTCTGAATCCCAAAGCTTTCCCGTAAAAGCTCGTTCTGTGTCGGCATTTCTAGAAACAGCATACAAATCTGGCGAAAGTACTTTTTTCCACTCAGCATCCGTAACATGTAGTTTTGTGGTATCGGTGTTTGAATAATACGGATTTTCGGGGTTTGAAATTGAGTTTTCCATAAGGGATGTTTTTTGAGAATTGTTTTGTTTTGTTGTTGTTTGTCCACAAGCCTGTAGCATAAATAAAGAAATCATTAATGACAGGATTCGAAATTGTAATACAGTTTTCATAGTTGTTTATTTTTTATACCACAAATGTATAATGATATCTGAATCCTATTTGTAGTATAGCTTACAATTGTTGGTTTAGCTAGCTAAATTTGAACATTTTTAACACATATTAATTTGAAAATAAAGTACCAAAAAGAATCTTAAAACTAAAAAACACAAGATTATTTACAGCATTAAAAGTAACAAATTCAACTATTAAACGCTCGTTAAACTTTTCACAAACTTTATGGAATCCCTTATTCCATTTCTTTTTTTGTATTTTTGAAAAGTAATCTAAAGTTATGATAGAAGAAAATGTTATACTTGTAAATGAAGAGGATAAACAAATAGGTTTGATGCCTAAACTTGAAGCTCACGAAAAAGCAGTTTTACACAGAGCATTTTCAGTTTTTATTTTGAATAGTAAAAATGAATTAATGCTCCAACAAAGAGCCCGTCAAAAATACCATTCTCCTTTATTATGGACCAATACTTGTTGTAGTCATCAACGAGAAGGAGAAACTAATATTCAAGCTGGAAACCGAAGATTGTATGAAGAAATGGGTTTTAAAACTGAATTGAAAGAATTGTTTCATTTTATTTATAAAGCCCCTTTTGATAATGGATTAACAGAACATGAACTCGATCATGTTATGATTGGTTATTACAACGGAGAACCCAAAATTAATATTGAAGAAGTCGAAAATTGGAAATGGATGTCTATTGAAGCTGTTCGTATAAATATAAAATTTCACCCTGAGCTGTACACCGTATGGTTTAAAATTATTTTCGAAGAATTTTTTCACTATTTAGAAGATCATAAAATTTCTAACCTCTAACCTCTAACCTCAAATGAAAGTAACAATATCTAGAAAGGCTCATTTTAATGCTGCTCACAGATTGTATCGTAAGGAATGGACTTTTGAACAAAATGATGCTGTTTTTGGCAAATGCAACAACCTCAATTTCCATGGTCATAATTATGAATTAATAGTGAGCGTAACTGGAGAGATTAATCAAGAAACTGGTTATGTGATGGATGTAAAAGTGTTAAGTGATTTGATTTTGGAGGAAATTGAAAAACCTTTTGATCATAAAAATTTAAATTTAGATGTTCCTGAATTTGAAAATCTGAATCCAACTGCCGAAAATATTGTGGTTGTGATTTGGAATAAATTGAGAAAACGAATTGCATCCAAATTTGATTTGGAGGTAGTTCTTTATGAAACACCGCGCAATTTTGTAACTTATAAAGGAGAATAATGGCATTGCAACTTGGTGATAAGGTACCCGATTTTTTTGCAAAAAATCAAGATGGGACTCTTTTTGAAAGCAATTCAGTAGTAGGAGTAAAGCCTGTTGTCATTTATTTTTATCCTAAAGACAATACACCAGGTTGTACCGCTCAGGCTTGTAGCTTTCGGGATCAATACGAAGATTTTAAAGATTTAGGTGCCGAAGTTATCGGGATTAGTAGTGATAGTGCTATTTCTCACGTAAAATTCGCAAAAAAATACCGACTTCCTTTTATTTTACTTTCAGACGACAATCAAAAAATAAGAAAATTTTTTGGTGTTAAACCTAATTTATTTGGTTTGATTCCCGGTAGGGTAACGTATGTTTTAGACTCAGATGGAATAATCAGATTAGTGTTTGATAGTGTAGTAGCAACAAAACATATTCCAAAAGCTTTAGAAATAATTAAAAAAATGCAATAAATAATTTTTTAAATTTTAAATTCATTTATTTCAATTCATTTATATTTTATAGTTAAATGCCTATTTTTATTGGTATAACAACGTTTATTGATTATAAGTTGAGATTACTTTTTTGCAAGTTTGCAGCATAAAAATATTTGAGCATGGAATACTATCATTTACAGTTTACTCCAATTTTAAAAAAAAGAATTTTAGGGGAACTAAGTTAAAATCTTAGTTAAATAAGCCTATTCTATCTGAAACTGTAGGCGAAAGTTGGGAAATATCTACAGTTGATGATAATATAAGTGTCGTAACAAATGGAATTTTAGCAGGGAAATCACACTATTAGATTTAATTGATTCTTCTCCAGAATCAATTTTGGGATTTGAGTTTTATAAAATTCGGCAAACAATTCCCCTTGCTTTTTAAATATTTAGATGCTCGTCAGGATTTATCAATTCAAGTGCATCCAGATGATGAATTGGCTAAAAAACTTCATAATTCTTTTGTAAAAACCGAAATGTAGTATATTATGCAGGCAGATGAAAATGCAAGAATCATTTTAGGTTTCAAGGAAGAATCTAATGCCTATATAAAAAATCTAAAAAAACATTGCATTCTGTACTCAATGATGTAAAAGTAAAAATGGGTGATGTTTTCTTTTTAGAAACAGGAACCTTACACGCTATTGGTGCTGGATTAGCAGTAGTCGAAATTCAACAAGCATCTCATATAACTTATCGTATGTATGATTTTGACAGAGTAGATGCTCCAGGAAACGAAAGGGATCTAAATGTAGATTTAGCTTTAGGTGCTATAAATTATGAGAAAACGAATACTTTTAATCTTATACTAAAGAAATTAACCAGTCAAACGAAGCTGTTAATTGTCCTTATTTCACAACGAATTTTATTCCATTAGATGGGGAAATTTCAATTCATAAAAACGGAAATTCATTTACTGTTTATATGTGTGTGGATGGTAATTTTGGAATTGAGTCCGAGGGTGAAATCTTTCAGTATTCTAAAGGTGATACCTTATTAATACCCGCTGCTTTTTAATCTTTCATAATTACTGGAAAAGCCTCTATTTTAGAAATCTATATTTCTTAGTCCTTTATATAAAGATTATATGTACTTTTGCAATCGCAAATTAAAATTTAAAAAAATGGCAAACGTTAAGAATTTAAAGAAAGACATAAATTATGTTTTAGGAGATATTATTGAAGCGGTTTATTTGTTTGAAATTTCTACTTCAGGAAAACCAACAACTGAAACAAATGCATTAATAGATGAAGCTATTGCAGCTTTTGATACTTTGATTACAAAAGTAAATGCTAAGAAAGTAGAGAATAAAAAATCACATTTTAAGCAAATTAATATTGAATTGGAACAAACTGCAAATCAATTGATTGCTAAAATCAATGATTTACAGTAAATAAATCAACAAAATAAATCAACAAAAAAATAGAGATTTGTTTTGAGAAATCAAATTCAATCTTATATTTGCATCCGAAATGAGTCGCCAGCGTAGCTCAGTTGGCTAGAGCAGCTGATTTGTAATCAGCAGGTCGTGGGTTCGAGTCCCTCCGCCGGCTCAAACGAAAACCGTAAGTGTATCGCTTGCGGTTTTTTTGTTTTGAAAAACAATAGTACGAGTCCCTAAATTTTTGGGATATCCCGAGCGAAGAAATTCGGGAATTCCCTCCGCAGGCATAAACGAAAACCGTAAGTTAAAAACTTACGTTTTTTTTTGTTTAAAAAATAGAGACGACAAGCTTAGCCTTTTAACCAAGCTTCTTTTATCTTGTTTTTTGAGATATCAGTAGCTTTTAGTCCTTCAACATCTTCTAATGGAATCTTTACATTTCCTTTCAAAATTTGTTCTATTCCATCACGTTTTATTTTGATTGTGATAAGGTCATATTCTTTCCATTTTGTACTGGCATTAATCATGTCATAAATATTTTCAAATGAATATGGAACGTCATTTACGGCCAGTAATATATCATTACCTTTTAGGTTAAGGCTAGTGTAGAATTCAGGTAATTCATTATACGGAGAGATTATAATTTCTTTAGTTTTTCGGTCAACATTAATGTATGGAGTTTGACCTTTTAAAAATATAGCCGAAGGTTTTTTTAAAGTTATTTTTTCTACTCCCATTTTAGCAAAATAATTTGCATATGGAATAGGCGTTGGACCATCAACATATGTTTTTAAAAATTCACCAACTTCAGGATAAGTTAACTTTGTAATTTTGTCAAAAAGTTCATTGTCATTAAATGCTTTTTCAACTCCAAATTCTTTGGATAATTTTTGCATTAAATCAAGTATCCCTCTTTCACCATTACTTTTTTCTCTAATTATGATATCAATACACATACCAATAAGCGCTCCTTTTTCATAAACATTCAAGTATTGTGTTTTGTATGGCTCTATTAATGCATTTGAGCTCATTGTTGTAAACGGCATCGTTTCATTTAATACTTTTGCATGTTCTATCTTTTCGGATAGTCGTGTATAAAATTCTTCTTCGCTAATTAATCCTTGATTAATTTGGAAAAGATTGGCAAAATATTCTGTTACTCCTTCATACATCCACAAATGTTTCGACATTTTTGGGTTTTTATAATCAAAATATTGAATTTCCTCAGAATGAACAGTTAATGGAGTCAAAATATGGAAAAACTCATGTGAAACAATGTCTTTTAATTCTTTGGCTAGTTGTTCTGTGCCCATCATTTCTGGCATAACTACGGTTGTAGCAGTTGGGTGTTCCAGTGCTCCAAATCCAGTGGCATCTTTTATTTTAGCATCTGTAAGATATATTAGTACACTATATTTTTTCGTTGCATTTATTGACCCTAAGAACTTTTTTTGAGCAGTCATCATGGTTTTCATCTCCGGAGTAAGACTTTGAGCAGTTACTTTTCCATTTGGTGAATAAACAGCAATTAATATTTCCATATCATCAACCATAAATGTGGTATAATCTGGTTTTGAATATAGGATAGGATTTTCTACTAATACCGCATAACGAGGCAATTTATATAAATCATTTGTTGGAGAGGTGTCTAAATCAATCATTGATGTTGCGCCCCATAGTGATGAAGGATGCGAAATGTATACCGTATAAGGTATTGTCATGAAATTATCAAAATAACCTACAAAACAATGCGTATTTAGAACTATGTTTTTGTCACTATTTATATTTGAACCTGCTGGCGAGAAAATATCTCCTTTGCCAAATCCTTTTCCATTTTCTGTATCGAAACTGTCATTTACTAAATAAGTTACTTTTTTTAATTTTTTAGCATTAGAGATTGTCCAAGTATTAATGTCAGCTTTTTTTACAATCAATAAATTTCCTTTTTGGTCATAGGCCTTTAGATCCTCGATAAACTTGCCATAATCGTCTTTAGAATAGGTTCCAGGAACCATTTTCGGTATATTAAAGTTAATTTCATTGGTTAAAATTGATGGTACTTCTAAACTAACCATTACTTTATCATCCTTTATTTCATTGAGGTTGATAGTCACTTGAATTTCTTGTGGCGAAATTTTATTAGATAGACTTGCGGTTTTACAACTAAATAAAAGTGAGGTAATTGTTAGAGCAAATAATATTTTTTTCATGTTGATTATTTTGTGTTTTTATATGAGTAAGTTTATTTGAGTATTTGTTACATTATAAAAATTATCGTTTATAATATTTACTTTAAAATAAAAAAAACTCCTGATTTACAGGAGTTTATATTTCAGTCTAATTTATTTTTTATATAATATTTTCCATTTAAATCTTCATCAAAATCATCAATTTTAGCTGGCTTTAGTTTTGGTTTATTAGCAAGTGCCTTCTTTTTCCACATTTCAAATTTCTCAAGAGGCATTTTCTTTTTCATGATTTCTAAAACCTCTTTTTCAGCTAAGCCAAATTCCTTTTTTATAATTTCAAAAGGATTTCTCTCTTCTAGGGCAAAAGTAAAAAGTTTTTCAGTTTCTTCCGAGGTTAATTCTTTGCGGTTACTTTTTTTCATTACGTGAAAATTAATTCAAGGTAAAGTGTTAATTGATTTTATTTCAAATATATATCAATATTTAAAAAAAAAAAAATCAGTTTTATTAAAATAACAATTTTTTAATAAAACTTATTATTAGATTTTTTTTGTATCATTAATAACGAAGTCATAAAAAAATTTAAATTAAAATATATTTAGACTAATTATAATTCAACCCCTTCGATAGTGTTTGATTAAATAATAAAAATTAACTCCTATTACAAAAGTATTTGTTACGATTATTGGTAACGAATTTGACAAAAGAATTCCATAAATTATGAATAGCAATGCTCCAATTGAATTTATGATTCGTAATGTGATGATATTTTTCATTAAAAATGAAACCATTATTGCGATAGAGGCCAAATAACCAAGACATTCTGTTAAAGAAATTGCAACCATATATTAAATTTATTGGTGAGTTGCAAATGTAATCTTTAGTTCAAAGAAAAAATACAAGTAGTTAGTTTTCTAGAATAATCCTTCTAATGCTTTATTTTGTATTCCAATTTTTGAGGCCTCAAAATTCAATTTATTTTGTAAAATAGAAGCATAAACGCTCCTGAAATCAATTTCGTGTTTCAAATCGCCATTGTCTAAATCCGATAGTTTCGGATTGCTGCCAATTATTTTTCCGCTGTTATTTCCTCCAATGACAAACATTGGAGCGGCCGTTCCGTGGTCGGTTCCCCGTCCATTGTCTTTTACGCGGCGACCAAATTCCGAGAAAACCACTACGCTAACATTTTGCAATTGTTGCGTTTTTTTTAAATCTTCGTAAAAACTAAAAACGGCGTCGTTAAGTTCTGTCAATTTGTTTTTGTGAATGGCAAGTTGATTGTCGTGGGTGTCAAAACCGCCAAGCGATGTATAATAAATCTTTGAATTCAAATTTCCTTTAATCAATTTCGAAATCCATTCCAAGTTTTTTGCTAAACCTGTTTTGGGATAAACTACATCCGAAACGGTTGATTTTGCCAATGCTTTTTGAATGTCACCTGAACCTTCAACCACGGAATTGGCAATTTTTCGAACAAAATCCAATTGCGGATTGTCGGATAGTTGATTATCGTTTTCCGCCTTGCTTTTGGTTCTAAATTGGTTAGGATCTTTTATAGTAATCGAGTTGGGTTCTTCGCCCTTCAATGCTAAATTATCAATGCCGTCAATGTTTATTCCAGCCGTAGGTTGATGTTCCTTGCATTGTAAATCTAGGTAACGCCCGAGCCAACCATCGTTTAAATACTCCTGATTTGTAGGAGCGGTTTGCCAAATTTCCTGACTTCTGAAATGGGAACGAACTGGATTTGGGTAACCCACGTTTTGTATCACCGACAAATCGCCACTTTGCTGTATTGAAGCAAATCCTTTTAAGGCGGGATGAAAAGCCATTCCTTTTGAGGAATTCAAAACCTCAGTTTTCGAAATGGCAATCTTTGGACGTAAGCCATAATATATAGCATCTTCAAATGGGATGAACGTATTCAGTCCATCATTTCCTCCATTTAATTGAACGAAAACAACGCATTGTTCGCCTAAAACCAAATTATTTTGAGAACCAAAAGAGTAAAGAAAATTGGGTAATAAAAGTGAACCGCCTGTAAAAGTTCCTGTCAGTGTCAAAAATTTCCGTCTGTCCATAATTGAAGTGTTAAATGAGTTGAAATTCAGGAGTCTTTACCATAAAATTAAACAAGCGTATAACCGCATTTTCAGAACCCTCTGTTTTGCTGTCAAAATCGTATTTAAGGATTTGCTCAAAATCTGCTTGTGTAGTTGCATCGGTTTGAAACAATAATCGATCTTTAAGTTCTGCAATAATTTCCTTGTTGTTTGCTTCTTTGGCCCAATTCAATTTTACGTCCAAATGTCGATTAGGGTTTTGTTGAATCATCATATTATCCTGATTTTCTTTCTGTCCTCGGCTTAAATTTTTACCATTGCAAAGCAAATCGGCAACATTATTTCGTTGCAGAAAAACTTGTGAAGTTAGCCAGGAATTTCCGCCGTCCCAGCCTTTCACATTTGGCTGGTTGAACAGATCCATTCCTTGATTCTTGAGAAAATAAGCGATTAATTTTCCATTCGGATTTTTCGCATTCAGTTCGTCCATTAATTGCAAACTGTATTCTAAGGGGTTTTTAATTTTGGAACCCCCATTGTTTTTGCTATACTCTTCGCTAAAAATTTTGTTCAGAAGTGGTTCGATTTCAAAATTCATTTTCTTGAAGTAGTTACCATAATAGACTACCAATTCTTCCTTTGGATTATCATAAATGAACCATTTCAATATCTTTCGTGTAATTAAATAAGGAATGTTAGGTTGTTCGAAAATGATATCTATCATTTCATCAACTTTAAAATTCCCTTTTTTTCCGAGATAAACGAAACTTTCATTGTCTACAAAATTTTTTCGATAAACGGCACTTTCTTCACCAATCCCTAAACCTGCAAGACCTTTGGCGCCATTTTTTATATCTTCTTCGGTGTAATTTCCTATTCCAAGAGTGAAAAGTTCGAGCAATTCCCGACTTAGATTTTCGTTGAGTTTATCTTTTCGATTATCTGTATTGTCCAGATATCGAACCATCGCATTGCTTTGTACTATCTTTTTGGTCAAGGTCTTGAAATTGCCAAAAGCATTTTCTCGTAAAATTTGATTGTGTTGAAAAATCCAGTAATTCACTTTTACTTTTTGGTGAGTGGAAACATAATGATTGTGCCAAAAACAGGTCATTTTTTCGCGAAGTGGAAATTCGTCTTCGTTCATTTTTTTTATCCACCATGCTTTCATTTCAAAAGAAGTTTGTGCTTCCTTCTTGAGCATTTCCTTTATTTCTTCAGGATTTGATGCTTTTAATTTTTTTCGTGTTTCTTTTAATTCTTGAAATGACTTTGGACTATCTTCCATATAATCAGGAATATTCGAATCAAATTTTGTAGAAAAAGACTGTTTCAAGAATTTTTTAAAACCTATTTTTTCGATAGTTTTTGTTTGTTTTGCTGAATATCCGAGTCGCAAAGACCAAAGTGTGTTGTTGTTCATAATCTAAAGTACTACGAGATTTTGACTTAGATTTTGTAATAAGGTTTAATCAATAGAATTCGTCGAGGTTCTACTTTGGAATTATAGAGAAAAGTTTGAAAACCTAAGGTTTTCATAAAACTAAAAAATTACTTTCTTCCGATTGATAACACGATGGCTATGCTTCGGGGTAATTCATTCGATTTTATTTAGCTATATATTGTAATTATTTGACTTCTTTTTTCTCAGCCAAGTCACTCAAATGTAATCGAAGTGCATTTACTGAAATGCTAATTTCCCAAAAAGAAATTCCTAATGAAATCATTAAACTTAATAGACTTAATCCAAAAAAGTATAAACTAATGGTAGGATGTTCAATAAATAATAAAAGCATAGTGAACACTGATAAAAACAAACTTGAAACCCCCGCCAATTGCATATAGCGAATGAGTTTTAAGCGTAGGTTTAAATTTTTTATTTCAAGTAATATGAGTCTATTTTCTTTCTCTTTGTAAACTTTTTTTAAGCCTCTAATGATAGAGGCAATAGTAAGAAATCGATTGGTATAGGCCAATAATATTAAAGAAGATGCTGAGAATAATAAAGCAGGGGTTTCTATATTTATAGTCATGATAAAGTCTTTATTTTTTGATTTCAAAGTTCGTTATTTATATCAAAGAACAATGACTAGTCCTATAATCTGTATCGTTTATTTAGTACTAGTCAATGCTTATGGACTAAAAATACTTATTTAATCAATTCAAAACTTCTTTTGACAAAAGCAGTAAGTTCTTCACCTTTCAAAAGATTTTGAGATAATTTAGCCAAGTCTAAAGCTTGTTTTACCAAACTTTCTTGTGCTGATTTATCTTGAGTATTTAAGATATTTGTTGCTAATTCAGAGTTGGTATTAACCACTAAATTATACATTTCGGGCATATTTCCCATCCCGAACATTCCGCCACCACCAGATTGACTCATTTCTTTCATTCGACGCATGAATTCAGGTTGCGTAATAATAAATGGCGAAGCATTACTATCTAAAGCTTCCAGTTGAACTGTATATGCTTTTGGAATATACGTTTCTAAAGATGTTTTTAAACTCTCTTTTTCATCGTCAGATAATTTAGAAATAGAAGTTTCTTCTTTTTTGATTAAATTATCAATGTGATCCGAATCTACTCGAACAAAAGTAATGTCTTTATTATCACCTTCAATTTTTTGAATTAAATGAGAAATAATTGGAGAATCTAGCAGTAAAACTTCATAGCCTTTTTCTTTAGCTGTTTCTATGTAAGAGTGTTGATTCTCTTTGTTTCCAGCATACAAAACGACTAGTTTTCCGTCTTTATCAGTTTGATTGTCTTTTAATTTTTCTTTGATTTCTTCAAGAGTAAAATAAGTATTATCTACCGTAGGGTATAAAACAAATGCACCTGCTTTTTCATAAAATTTATCTTCAGAAAGCATACCATACTCCAAGACAATTTTAATATCGTTCCATTTGCTTTCAAAATCTTCTCGGTTTTCGGTAAATAAGCTTTTTAACTTATCAGCAACTTTACGAGTGATATAGTTCGATATTTTCTTTACTGCACCATCAGCTTGTAAACCTGAACGGGAAACATTCAATGGAATATCTGGAGAATCAACAACACCTCGAAGCATCATCAAAAATTCTGGTACAATTCCTTCAACATTATCAGTAACATATACTTGATTTTGGTATAGTTGAATTTTGTCTTTTTGAATTTGTAAATCAGCTCCTAATTTAGGAAAGTATAAAATTCCTGTAAGGTTGAAAGGATAATCTACATTTAAATGAATATGAAACAATGGGTCTTCAAATTGCATTGGATACATTTCACGATAGAAATCTTTATAATCAGCATCTGTTAACTCAGTTGGTTGTTTTGTCCAAGCAGGATTAGGATTGTTAACAATGTTATCAATTTCAACAGTTTCATTCACATAATCTTCGGGAGCATCTTCAGGGGTAGGAAGTGTTTCTTTTTTTGTTCCAAATTTAATTGGAATAGGCATAAACTTATTATACTTGCTTAACAAACCTGAAATTTTTGAATTTTCTAAAAACTCTAGAGAATCTTCTGCAATGTGAAGAATAATTTCAGTACCTCGATCTGTTTTATCTGCGGGCTCTAATGTAAATTCAGGACTTCCATCACAAGTCCAGTGAGCAGCAGGCTCATCTTTATATGATTTGGTAATGATTTCTACTTTTTCTGCAACCATAAATGCGGAATAAAACCCTAAACCAAAATGCCCAATAATTCCAGAATCTTTAGCAGAATCTTTGTATTTGTCTAAAAATTCTTCAGCTCCAGAAAAGGCTACTTGGTTGATGTATTTTTCAACTTCTTCAGCTGTCATTCCCAATCCTTGGTCAATTATGTGAATTTTTTTTCCTTCTTTATCAATTTTAATTTCAATATTTGGCGAACCATATTCAACTTTGGCTTCACCAATACTAGTAAGGTGTTTTAATTTTAAAGTTGCATCGGTTCCGTTTGAAATTAACTCACGTAAGAAAATTTCGTGATCACTGTAGAGGAATTTCTTGATTAAAGGAAAGATGTTTTCAACCGAAACATTAATTTTACCTGTTGTCATATTTATTTGTTTTTTTGAGTTATACAATTTATATACTCTTTGACAAATAGAATACCAATTCTACATTTAGTGACAAAATGGCGTAATTATTTATTTGGATTTTTAAAATAAAACCTATTTTATATTACTTTTGCAATCTTTAATTTATAAGTTTAAATAATAATGAAAAAAGTATTTGTATTAGCTCTAGTAGGTTTTGTGTTGTTTTCTTGTAAAACTAAAACTGTCACTAGTAATGAAGTAGAAGTGTCATCAAAAGTTGATAATTCATCACAAGTAGATTTAAAAGGGGAATGGATTATTTCTTCGGTAAGCTATCCTGGTTCTGAATATATCTCGGTAAATTCATTTGATATCGCAGATTCTAAATGTTTTATTGGTAGTACCTGGAAGTTTATTTCAAATAATAATGAGGGAAATGTAGTTTTAAACAAAACGAAAAATTGCGTCGAGTTTATTTCTCCAATTACTTGGTTTGTGAATAAAGAGGGACAATTTATTTTGAAAGTTTTAAAAGCTGATTCAAAAGCAAAAAAAGTAAGAAGTGGCTATGTGCTAACTTTAGCAAATAAAACTAATTATTCATTCCAATTGGTTGACAAAATAAATTTTGGAAATAATGCTACCGATGTGATTTATCAATTTAATAAATCTAACTAATATTAAAAAAATAATAAACATGAAAAATTTCACAATTATTTCATTAGCATTAATTATGTCTATTGGATCAACTTTCACAAGTTGTAAATCATTAAAAAACGCAAATAACACACAAAAAGGAGCAGGAATTGGTGCTCTTGCAGGTGCTGTTATTGGAGGTGTTTTAGGAAATAACCTAGGAAAAGGGGGTAATGGAGCATTAGGTGCTGTTCTTGGTGGAGCTATTGGAGGATTAGCTGGCGGCGTTATCGGAAACAAAATGGATAAACAAGCTAGAGAAATCGATCAAGTACTTCCAGGAGCTGAGGTTGAAAGAGTAGGAGAGGGAATTAAATTAGTTTTAAATGAGAATGCGGTTCGTTTTGATACTAACAAATCTACTTTAACAACTTCAGCAAAAGCAAACTTAGATAAATTAATTCCAGTATTCAATGAATATGCTGATACTAATATTACTATTTTTGGATATACTGATAGTACCGGTTCAGCTGATTATAACTTGAAGCTTTCGGGAGAAAGAGCTACTTCGGTTAAAAATTATTTAGCTTCAAAAGGAATTTTAATTGGAAGATTTAATGTAACAGGGTTAGGTATTGCTGATCCAATTTCAACTAATGATACTCCTGAAGGTAGAAGCAAAAATCGTCGCGTTGAATTTGCAATTACTGCAAACGAAAAAATGCTTGAAGATGCTAAAAAAGAATCTGAAAAATAAAACGGAATAACTATGATATTTACAAAAGGCTGTTTCGTAGTGAAACAGCCTTTTTGGTTTTATATCTAAATTAAAGATTGTAAATTTGATTTTTTTAAATCCCTATCATGCTTGAACTTGACTCTGTTTTCTATACCTATATTGATAATCCTGTAATTAAAAATGTTAGTTTTTCAGTTTCTAAAGGCAATAATGTTGCTATAATTGGAGAAAGTGGTTCTGGAAAAAGCACATTATTAAAATTGATTTATGGCTTGTATGACTTAGATCAAGGAGAAATTCGACACAATGGAAAACAAATTCTAGGGCCAAAATTTAACCTAATCCCTGGAGAAGATTTCATAAAATATCTAGCCCAAGATTTCGACTTAATGCCTTATATTTCTGTTGAAGAAAACGTGGGAAAATTTTTGTCTAATATTTATAAAGACCAAAAAAAAGCGCGAGTTGCTGAACTTTTAGAACTTGTTGAAATGACAGAATTTGCAAAAGTAAAAGCAAAATATCTTAGTGGTGGACAGCAACAACGAGTGGCTCTTGCTAGAGTTTTAGCCCTGGAACCTAAAATTCTTTTATTGGACGAACCTTTTAGTCAAATAGACTCCTTTCGTAAAAACAAACTTCGAAGAAATATTTTTTCTTATTTAAAAGAAAAACAAATTAGTTGTATCGTTGCAACTCATGATAGTATTGAAGCTTTGTCTTTTTCGGATGAAACAATTGTAATTAAAAATGGAGAAATGATTGCGAAGGATTCTCCAAAAACATTATTTGATAATCCATTAAATAGCTACATAGCTGCTCTTTTTGGCGAAGTAAATCAAATTCCATCGCATTGGTTTAATAAGTCAAAATCAAGTACTGAAATGATGCTAGTGTATCCACACCAGCTTAAGATTGTAGAAAATTCTGAATTTTCAGTAATAGTAAATCAATCTTATTTTAAAGGAAGTCACTACTTGATTGAATCTAGGTTTATAAACGAAACTATTTTTTTTGACTCAAGTAAAGCATTACAAATAGGGAAACAAGTGTTCTTAAATTTAATTTATTGATTTTATACCCCTAATTTTATTTTTTGTAGATAAACGTGAAATTTTGACCGTTCATTTTCAAAAAGATGTTTAGCTTTACAATACTAATTACTAATACCCCAAAAAATATGTACCATTCTAAAATTGCAGGACTAGGATTTTATGTCCCTGATAATATTGTTACTAATGATGATTTGTCTAAAGTGATGGATACCAATGACGCATGGATTCAAGAACGAACTGGAATTCAAGAACGCAGACACATTATTCGCAACGAAGACACCACAACTTCCATGGGGGTTAAGGCAGCTAAAATTGCTATTGAGCGCTCTGGGATTATGAAAGATGATGTAGATTTTATTATTTTTGCTACTTTAAGTCCTGACTATTATTTTCCTGGTCCAGGAGTTTTGGTCCAGCGAGATTTAGGATTAAAGCCCATTGGAGCATTGGATGTTAGAAATCAATGTTCAGGTTTTGTTTACGCCATTTCTGTTGCAGATCAATATATTAAAACAGGAATGTATAAAAATATTTTGGTGATTGGATCTGAAGTGCATTCCACAGGATTAGACATGACAGATCGTGGACGAGGAGTATCAGTAATTTTTGGAGATGGAGCAGGTGCAGCAGTTCTGAGCCGTGAAGAAGATTTATCGAAAGGGATATTATCCACTCATTTGCATTCTGAAGGACAACATGCCGAGGAATTAGTTTTGAAAGCTCCCGGAATGGGAGGTCGTTGGGTGACTGATATTATGAAAGATAAAGACCCTAATGATGATAGTTATTATCCCTATATGAATGGGCAATTTGTTTTTAAAAATGCTGTAGTCCGCTTTTCAGAAGTAATTCACGAGGGGTTACAGGCCAATAATTTGCAAGTCTCAGATATCGATATGTTAATTCCTCATCAGGCTAATTTGAGAATATCTCAGTACATCCAAAAAAAGTTTGAATTATCTGATAATCAAGTTTTTAGTAATATTCAAAAATATGGAAACACCACAGCCGCATCTATTCCAATAGCATTAACCGAAGCTTGGGAACAAGGTAAA
Source organism: Flavobacterium sp. (assembly GCF_046155325.1). Lineage (GTDB taxonomy): Bacteria > Bacteroidota > Bacteroidia > Flavobacteriales > Flavobacteriaceae > Flavobacterium. The sequence goes on along the minus strand of NZ_JBJXDQ010000062.1, from coordinate 4,272 downwards.
ATAAAATCAGGCGATATTGTTGTGTTAGCCGCCTTTGGTAGCGGATTTACATGGGGAAGTGTTATTATTAAATGGTAAAATCAATAAGTAAAATAAAAATATCCAGAAGTTCTTAAAATACTTCTGGATATTTTATTTTATCAAAAGAGGAAAACAGTTTTACATCATTCCTCCACTACCTTGAGTTTCATTTGAATCTCTTTCTTTTCTTTGTATGGATTTGTTTTTACCACTTCCAAAACGGTAGTTAAAACCAATATAGGCTGTTTGACTTTCCCAATTGAATTGTCCATTTCTTCTTATTGGTTTATCGCCATCAAAAGCAAAATGGAATGAATTAAAAATATCACTGAATCTAAATGTAATAGTCCCATCGCCTTTAAGAATATTTTGACTGGCCCCCATATCCATTTTCCACATAGGTTCTCTCACAAATTGAAGTCTTAAATCTCGTCCTCGATACATCCCAGAAAGTTGTAAGCGCAAGTTTTTATTAATTTTAAAGGTGTTGTTTATTCTTGTATTAAAAACGGTGACATCAATTGATAATGATTCGTCACCAACTACTCCATTTGCCTTTTTAGAATAAACATCAGCACTAATATTCGAACTGAACCACTTAGTAAATTGTAAATTTCCTGAAACCTCAAATCCGTAGGCATTATTATCTACTAAATTGTCATAGGTTAATATTAATTTTTCAGTGTTAGTAGGACTTTTAAACAAGACTCTTGTTATTTCTTTATAAATTCGTCTGTAAAAAACACCTGTTGTAATTGAGCCAATTTTTGTTTTTCGGGTATAATTAAATTCAACAGAATTAGTAAATTGTGGTACTAACTCTGGATTTCCTTCGGAGTCAATTTGTGGGGTACTCCACTCCCTGATAGGATTTAATTGTTCTAAACTAGGTCTGTCAACTCGCCTAGATGTACTTAAGTTAAAAGTGTTTTTATCCGATGGTGAATAGTTTAAATAACCAGATGGGTAAAGTGTAAAGAAATTATCTTCTATATTGGAATCATTTTCGCTAATTTTTATGAATCCTGCCTTTGCATTGTACTTTTCAAAACGGGTACCAGCCTGAAAGCTAAATTTCCCTAGTTGTTTTGTAAATGTTGAATAAGCTGAATAGATGTTTCTTTCATATTCAAAACTTGAGTTGAAGGCATTATTTAATAAAAAATTATTTTTAGTATTTTCAATCCTACTTTCTAACCCCAATTCCATCTTGGCTGTTTCCGTTAATGGATTTACATAATCTAAATTGATCAAGGTATTGCTGCCATTATTGGTTATGTAATTATATGTTTGATTGTTTTTGATTGTTTCATTAAACAAAGCATTTTCTTTGTTATTTTGTTTGTTGTAATTGACTTCTAACTCTAAATTGTGTCCTTCTTTTTTGAAATTGGTTTTGTAATCAAAATTGTAGATTTGATTATAGTTATCTTTCTTGTTGTCAAATAATTGAATTACATCCAAAACTCCTGTAACATCTTTATCTTCTATATTCAAATTATAATCTTTAAAAAAATCCACTGTCGTTTTCGAAACTCCTTTTCCATTAAAAATATTTTGATTAGTATAAAAAGATATGGTGTTTTTATCATTCAAATAATAATCAAACCCTATTTTGGCTAAATGGGAATTGCTGTGATTAGCAAATCTAAGAAGTTGAGAATCTGTCTCGCCAATTTCTGTAGTGTTAACAAAGCCTCGATTTGCTTGATTGCCAATGTTTACTCCGTAGTTTGCATAAATATTAAATTTTCCAGAACGATAATTCATATCAAATGAAGAATTTAATTTTGGTGTGATACCAAAAGTAACCCCATTTGTAACGCTTCCGTTAAAACCAATTTTACTATTTTTATTTAAAACAATATTTATAATACCGCTCATTCCTTCCGGATTATATTTTGCCGAAGGATTAGTAATGAGTTCTATTTGTTTAATAGATGCTGAGGGAATTTGTTGCAGTAATTGAGATGCTTCGATAGTGGTTGGTTTTCCGTCTATTAAAATGCGCACATTCGAATTTCCTCTCAAACTTATTTCATTGGTTTGTGGGTCAACACTAACCGAGGGGATGTTATTCAGAATCTCTCCCGCCGTTGCTCCAGAAGATAATAAATCTTTCCCCACATTAATAATTTTGCGGTCTATTTTTTGTTCGATTATTGATTTTTCACGAACCACTTCAACTCCTTCTAGTTGAAAGGCATTTTCTTCTAAGGATAATGTGTTTAGATTAAAATTCTTATCCTCGGCTGTCAAATTCACTGATTTAAAAATCGTTTTATACCCAATAAATTGAATTTCTACAGCATAATTTTTCAATGACAAGTTTTTGATTAAAAAAGTCCCGTTTTCGGATGTTATTCCACCATTTACAACTTTGTTTTCGTATTTAATTACTATATTGACGTAGGGTAAAGGTTGTTTGGTTTTAGAATCAATAACTCGCCCTTGAATTATGCCTGTTAGTTCTTTTAAAGTTGTCACCGCCGAATTTTGAGCTATTGTACAAAATGAAGAACTGATGGTTAAGACAAAAATTAGAATTAATTTCATAGTAGTGTATTTGAAATTTATATTGATTTTGTTTTTGAAAAATCAATTGATAGCAATTAGACTCAGCTTGTTCAAAAATGTTACACAAATTTAATTTTTTTTGTGTGGATATTCCGTAATATAACATCAAATCGGATATTTTACTGTTGTAATTATCTCTTGGTTACATTTTAAAATCCAGTCAATATGACTATATTTGCACCCTCAAAAAAATATAAAAATGACATTATCACAGTTGCTTAAACCTGCAATAGAAAAAGCTATTAAAACTTTATTTGATGTTTCTATTGATAAAATTGAATTTCAAACTACTCGTAAGGAATTTGAAGGTGATATTACTATGGTTATTTTTCCTTTATTAAAAGTAGTTAAAAGCAACCCAGTAGCGTTAGGGAAAATAATTGGAAACTATTTAGTAGAAAATGTATCTGAAGTTTCTAGTTTTAACGTCGTTTCCGGCTTTTTGAATATCGTTATTTCGGATGAATATTATTTGAATTTTTTCAACGTAATCAGGAATGATGCTAAATTTGGTTTTGTTGTTCCAAATATGGAAGATAAAGCTGTAATGGTTGAATATTCTTCGCCAAACACTAATAAACCATTGCATTTAGGTCACGTTCGAAATAATCTTTTAGGCTATTCCGTTGCTGAAATTATTAAGGCGTCCGGCAAGAAAGTCTATAAAACACAAATCATTAACGATCGTGGAATTCATATTTGCAAGTCGATGTTAGCTTGGCAGAAATTTGGAAACAGTGAAACTCCAGAATCATCAAATTTAAAAGGTGACAAATTAGTTGGTAATTATTATGTGGCTTTTGACAAAGCATACAAAGAACAAATCGCTCAATTAATTGCTCAAGGAAAAACTGAAGAAGAAGCAAAAAAACAAGCGCCAATTATTCTCGAAGCCCAAGAAATGCTCCTGAAATGGGAATCTGGAGATGCTGAGGTAATTGCATTATGGAAAACAATGAACCAATGGGTTTATGATGGTTTTGCTATAACTTATAAAAATTTAGGAGTCAATTTCGACAGTTATTATTACGAAAGCAACACGTATTTATTAGGTAAAGATGTCGTTCAAATTGGATTAGAAAAAGGAATTTTCGAAAAAGATCCTGACGGTTCGGTTTGGATTGATTTGACGGACGAAGGTTTAGACCGAAAAATCGTCCTGCGCTCTGATGGAACTGCGGTTTACATGACCCAGGACATTGGAACTGCAATTCAACGTGTTAAGGATTTTCCTGATGTCGATGGTATGGTATATACAGTTGGAAACGAACAGGATTATCACTTTAAGGTCTTGTTTTTAATATTGAAGAAACTAGGTTTTGATTGGTCTAAAAATTTATTTCATTTGTCCTACGGAATGGTAGATTTGCCTTCGGGGAAAATGAAATCTCGAGAAGGAACTGTTGTCGATGCTGATGATTTGATGAATGAAATGACCGAAACGGCTCAAAAAATTTCCGAAGATTTAGGAAAATTAGAAAGCTATTCTGCCGAGGAAAAGGCAAAATTATACAATACTATCGGTTTGGGTGCCTTGAAATACTATATTTTGAAAGTAGATCCTAAAAAGAGAATCCTTTTTGACCCAGAAGAATCTGTTGATTTTGCTGGGAATACTGGGCCTTTTATTCAATATACTTATGCCAGAATTCAATCTATTATTAGAAAAGCTGA
>NZ_JBJXDQ010000061.1:0-4595 GCF_046155325.1 Flavobacterium sp. | reverse complement strand
TTTTTCCGTTTAAATATTGCGCAGTAATCGTATTCGATTTTAATGTCTCGGTTGGGGTTCCAATGCTAATGATTTCGCCACCATGTTTTCCTGCTTTCGGTCCAATATCAATCACGTAATCGGCACGTAAAATCATATCTTTATCGTGTTCAACTACAATGACTGAGTTGCCAATGTCCCGCAATTGTTCCAAAGAATGAATCAATTTATCATTGTCTCTTTGGTGTAAACCAATACTTGGTTCATCTAAAATATATAAAACACCTACTAACTGTGAGCCAATTTGTGTGGCTAATCTAATGCGTTGTGCTTCGCCACCAGAAAGCGATTTTGAGCTGCGGCTTAAAGCCAAATAATCCAAACCTACGTTCATTAAAAAAGCCAATCGATCTTTTATTTCCTTGATAACCTCCGTCGCAATTGTCTTTTGTTTATCAGATAAATGGGAGTTCAATTCCAGAAACCAAGCCGTAACATCCGAAATATCCATATTGCATAATTCGGTGATGTTTTTCCCATTAATTTTGAAAAACAAAGCTTCTTTTTTCAATCGAGAACCTTCGCAAACTGGACAATTTACTTCGTCCATAAATTCCTTTGCCCAACGTTTTATTGTCGTCGAACCACTTTCGTCATGTTGGTTTTTTATGAAATGCGAAATCCCTTCGAACTCAATTTTGTATTCTTTGGTTACACCCAAAACTTTCGATTCAACAGAAAATTTTTCTTTTCCTCCGTTCAAAATCATTTCCATCGCTTCTTCGGAAATGGTCGAAATAGGATCAGTCAATTTGAAGCCGTATTTTTCGCCAATGATTTCCAATTGCTTGAACATCCAACTGCTTTTGTATTCGCCCAAAGGTGCAAAACCACCTTTGTTTATTGATAATTTTGGATTGGGGATTATCTTCTTGATATTAATTTCATTCACCGTTCCTAAACCTTTGCAATGGTCGCAAGCTCCTTTTGGTGAATTAAATGAAAATAAATTGGGTTCTGGATTTTGATAGGAAATTCCAGTTGTAGGACACATTAAGTTTCGACTAAAAAAGCGAATTTCATTCGTGTCTTGGTCTAAAATCATCAACACATTTTCGCCCTGATACATAGCTGTTTTGATGCTTTCAGTCAGGCGTTTTTTATTTTCTTCGGAGTCCTCAATAACCATTCTGTCAATCACAATCTCAATATCGTGCGTTTTATAACGGTCGAGTTTCATACCTGTGGTAATGTCTTTTATTTCTCCGTTAATGCGGACTTTCAAAAAGCCTTGTTTGGCAATTTGCTGAAATAATTCAGCATAATGACCTTTTCTGGCGCGAATAATGGGTGCCAAAATATTGATTCGTTTTCCTGCAAAATCATGTGTAATCAATTGCTTGATTTGCTCATCGTCATAAGACACCATTTTTTCACCTGTATTGTAACTGTATGCATCGGCGGCACGAGCATAAAGTAAACGTAGGAAATCATAAATTTCAGTAATTGTTCCTACAGTCGAGCGAGGGCTCTTGCTAGTAGTTTTCTGTTCTATGGCGATCACGGGCGAAAGTCCGTCAATTTTATCGACATCAGGACGTTCCAATCCACCCAGGAATTGTCGGGCATAGGCCGAAAAAGTCTCCACATATCGGCGTTGTCCTTCGGCATAAATCGTATCAAAAGCTAGAGAAGATTTTCCCGAACCCGATAGACCAGTAATTACTACCAGTTTTTCACGAGGTATTTTTACATCTATATTTTTTAAATTGTGTACCCGCGCACCCAATACTTCAATGTTGTTATCGTTTTCTAGCATAAATTTTGGCAATTCCGAATAATCGGAAGCAAAGTTACCATTTTGATTTATTCTTTATGGTATGAGAACTTGGAAGTTTATGTTAAAATCAACTATAAAATCGTTTAAAGATTCTTCCTAATTTAATAACAAAAAATCAGCTTATAACTGAATTGTCATTTATTAACGAACACTGCAAAAAGAATAAAGCCAACTCAAAACTTGAGTTGGCTTTATTTATGAATTGAATTATAATGTTTAAATTGATTTTGCTAATGTTTGAATTGAATAGGTTACTTCTGCATCGGTTTCACCACCTGCATTACTAATACTACCTCCAGAAACTCCAAAAGCACTTTTGTTAGGTTCATGTTTTAAAGTAGCTGTAAGGTTACCAGAAGCTGCAGTTGATCCTGTTGTAAAAGTAAATTGCAACCCAATAGGTTTACTGTTGGCATCTGTATCTGCATAAGCAAAACTTCCTAAAGCAGCAGGGGCTTGAAAAAACAATTGGTGATCAACTCCTTCTGTCAAGACTTCTTCCGTAATATTATCCGCAGGAGTAATTAGTTCATTAAGGAATGTAACTGTTCCTGTATACACAGTATTGGTATAAATGGTTCCAGTAATACTTTGTACGGGTTTGTTAGGTCCTAAACCATCTAAATCGGTTGATTTCAGAGTGATCGTTTGTTCCCCATTTTTAAGCACTATTGTTACGGTAGTGATTAATTCCTCTTCGTTTACAATTGTTGGGTCATCATTATTACATGATAAAAATGTAAAAAATGACATTAATAATAGAGTTGATACAACTGATTTTTTTAAAACTTGTACTTTGTTAATTTGATTTGAAGTTTTCATTTTTTTTATTTTAAATTTTAATAATTTATTTTTAATTTGATTTGTATATTTCTGCCCATTTCGTCAGCAAAAAACCGCTGCTTATTTAGGTAGTCTCGATAATTAGTATTGAATATATTTTGTACTGAAAATACTAATGTTGTAATGCTTTTTTTGAAAGTTTTAAATTTTGCCTCTGAATAAAAATGCAATAATTGATAAGAGGGTGGAGGACTGCTAATTTCGACTGTACGTGTTTCTAAATTACCATCAATAAGAATATTTGCTGTAAAATTATTGTCTGGAAAACGATTTTGCCTAAAAACTAAATCTCCTTTTATTTCTAATACTAATTGTTTCCATTCTTTTTTCGAAAATTGAATTTTGCTATTCATAATAAAATTTGGCATATCAATCAGAGCCTCGTTTTGAGAAACATCTCGACCATTTACATAAGCCATAGCAAAAGTTTGCAGCCATTTTTTGTTCCAATTCCATTGTGTTTCTAAATCAATTCCGCTAAGTATAGCGTCTGTTTGCTGGTATTCCCAAACGGGGAAAGTTCCTCGAATAGTTTCTTCAATTCCCACTGGACTCAAAAACATATAATCTTGAATCCTATTTAGATACGGATTAACTTCAAGATAAAATGCGTTCCATTTTTTCTGTAAAGTGGTTGAAAACTTCAAAGATTGTTCTCTTTTTAAACCCAGATCACCTATTTCGATAATTCCTGTAGAATGATGTAAACCATCACTAAAAAACTCTGAAACATTCGGATTTCTTGAGGCAAAACTTATGTTGGCAAACCATTTTAAGTTGTCATCAAACGCTTTCAAAAAGCCAATACTTGCTGAAATATTCTGAAAATTAAACCTTGGGTTTGTTCTCCACTGAGTGCCTAAATCTTGAAATATAAAGGAACTAAAATCAGGAGTATACCCTTTTTTATCCCAGCGCGTTTTTAGATAATCTTTGATAGCATTGATACTGGTTATATCCAATCGCAAACCTGAATCTATCGAAAAAGAATCCGAAAATCGATGGGTAACAATCCCGTAAAGTCCCAAGTCTTTTTTTGTATAATTTGGAATCAAAGGACGAATTTTGGTTTCAGAACTAGCAACATTGTTTTGATAAGATGCGGAAATTCCTGATTTAAAATCCCAATCGTGTAGCTTTTTTTTGAAATCTACATTTAACGAATGAGTTGCTAACTCTAAGTCTAAGGCTGGAATATTCGAAAAACTTCTTCTTCTAACATCGAATTCTAGTCGTTTGTTAAACTGAAAGGCATACTGAAAAGATAATACGGCAGTTTCATTGAAATAGTAATTTGTGCTAAGCTTCGCAATATGATGTTGCACTTCTTGTTTTGGATTAGTTATCGAATAAGTAAAATCATTGATAACATCGGGGACTAGATTTTCTATAGCGTAATACAAATCAGCACTACTTCCGATATGCGATGCGCTCAATATTCCAATTCTAGCATTGTAAAAACTATAAAAAGAAGACAGATCGAATTTTTTTCCTATATATTTCAAGTCAGCTGTAAAATTGGCTTCTCGGTTTCCTGTATTCGACAAAACATAGTTGGGAGATTCTCTATCTCCCATATATTTGAATGTCCCCAAAGCATTCCAACTCCAGCCTTTACTATTCCCTTTGTGTAAACTAGAACTCAGGGAACCGCCCTGACCATTAGAATCAAAATTGGCAATCGTTTTTCCAAAAAGAGTGTCTTTTTTTGATACAATAGGCTCTATAATGACTAATCCACCTACAGCATCACCACTATATTGTAACCCAGAGGCTCCTTTGTTGACTGTAATTTTTCCTGCTGAATTAATGTCAAAATTTGGCGCATGTTCTATACCCCATTCTTGATCTTCAAGCCTCACATTATTGTTTAAAATTGGAACTCTACTACCATACAAACCATTGATGATTGGTTTTACTACTGAACTTCCGG
>NZ_JBJXDQ010000060.1:0-4868 GCF_046155325.1 Flavobacterium sp. | reverse complement strand
AGATTGAATTTGGTGCCCATTTACATTCTACTCCAGACAAATGGTTCGAAAAAGTAGACGCAGCCTATAATTCAGGATGCCGACGTTTTGATGGCGCTATTCAAGGTTTTGGAGGTTGCCCGATGGCTACGGATACGTTAACAGGCAATATGCCTACCGAAAAATTAGTATCTTATTTCACCTCGATCAAGGAAAATACCAATATAAATTCCTTGAGTTTTGAAAGTAGTTACAACGAAGCATTAAAAATATTTACGGATTTTCATTAGGAATTTTTATTAGTATCGCAGTACTTTTTATAAGAATTAAACGTTAGAATTACATGTTTAAAAATCAAAAAAATAGAATCAGATATACTTTTTTCGGAATTGCGGTTCTGTCTTTTCTTGTTTTTTCTTGTTCTAGCGATGTTGACTTTGATCAAGCGGATAACTTTTCGATTGAACCTATTATTGTCTCCAATTTAGCTTCATTTGATGTGATGGCCAATCAATTTGTTACTGGAGGAGTAGAGCAAAGACAATTTGAAGATGTGCTTAATTTTGATTTGTTCAAAGATTCTTTTTTTAAAAGTAATTTGACTAAGGTTGCGTTTTTTTTCGAATTCAACAACACGATAAATAGAGATTACATTATTGATTTAGTTTTACTCGACAGTGGAGATATTCCAATCTACACAGTGAGTATTCCAGTTGCAGCCTATACAGGCGTTAATACATTAGTGACTCATACCGAACTGTTTGAAAATAACCTCAATATTTTAACCAGTACTAGGAAAATGTCTTTTACTATTAGCTTGCTGCCAGGCACTTTATTGACCGAAGCAAGTCCTGGGAGTCTAAAGCTTCGTTCTAATATTACCGCTTATTTTAAAGTAGAATGAGAAAAGTAACATTCTTATTTATACTATCATTATCCATAAGTTGTTTTTCACAAAACAAGCAGCTCTTGTACAATTTTACCACGATTCCTCAATCCTTAATGACCAATCCTGGCGCTGATTTTAAATACAAATGGTATGCGGGCGTGCCTTTAGTCTCTGGCTTTTCTGCAAATATTGGTTCTAGTGGTTTTTCTGCCTTTGATTTATTTGCTAATGATGGTGTAGATTTTAACACTAAATTGCGAAACATAGTGTTCTCCGTTTCAAGAAATGATAAGATTTTGATTAATGAACAACTCGAAATTTTTAATGGAGGATTTAAAATAAATAGAGACTATGACGACCCAATGTATTTGTCTTTTGGGATGTATCAAGAGCTTGATTTTTTGCTTTATATGCCTAAAGATTTAGCTATTTTGGCGCTGTATGGCAATAGAGATTATTTAGGCAAGGTTTTTAATCTGGGCGATGCAAATGTCAAAGGCGAATTGCTCTCTGTTTTTCATCTTGGAATAAATAAGAAAATAAACCAAAAAGTAATTCTAGGGGCTAGGGGAAAAATTTATTCCAGTATTTTTAATATTTATTCTACCAAAAATTCAGGATATCTCTACACAGTTCCTGCTGAAAATGAATTTTACAAACAAGTTATTGCCTCAAATTTAAACGTAAACACTTCTGGATTTACAAATTATACCGAAAATTATTCAGGAAATGCCGCTAGTGATATTCAAAAAAAGACACTTTTAGGGGGTAATCTCGGCTTGGGTTTTGATTTCGGTTTTACGTATTATCCTAAAGATAATATTCAAATTACAGCTAGTCTGGTCGATGTTGGATTTATTCGTCATACAAAACAAGTGGAGAATTACAGTTATAAAGGAATTTACGTTCAAGAAGGGGTACAACCTGATTTTATTAACCCTAGTCTATCGAATGAAAGTTTGGGCGATAAATTTAGCGAAGCTATCCCTTCAATTACCTATTCTAAAAATTACACCAGTTGGCGTCCCATAAAATTGAATGCTTCCTATCAATACTCTTTTGGCGAAAGCGAAAACTCGGGCTGTAATTGCAATGGCAACGAGATGGTATATATGAATTCAATTGGAGCACAGTTGTATATGATGACAACACCAAGAATTCCAATCATGGCAATAACTGCATATTATCGAAAAAGAATTTCAGATGCTTTAGAACTAAAAGGAACGTATACTTTAGATTCCTTTTCAAGTAAAAATATAGGTTTGGGATTATCAACTACCCTAAGTAAAGTCAATTTTTATTTTTTAGCAGATAATTTATTAGAATATCGAGATTTGAGCAAAGCCAAGAGTCTTTCGTTTCAGCTGGGACTTAATGTAATTTTTGCTGACAAAAACAACCTTGACTAAAAAAACTTCCAACTTCTAACCTCTACCTTCTAACTTTTCTCTATATTTGCACGCAATTTAAATACAAATTGCAATGATCGCACACAACTCCAAGATTATCGGCGAAGGTCTTACATACGATGATGTATTATTAGTTCCAAATTATTCGAATGTGCTTCCTCGCGAAGTCAGTATCCAATCAAAATTTTCTAGAAATATTACCCTAAATGTTCCCATTGTATCCGCAGCTATGGATACCGTTACCGAAAGCGCTATGGCAATTGCTATGGCTCAAGAAGGCGGAATAGGGGTTTTACACAAAAATATGACGATCGAGCAACAAGCCGCCAAGGTTCGTAAAGTAAAACGTGCCGAGTCGGGGATGATTATCGATCCAGTAACTTTACCATTAACTTCAAACGTTGCCGATGCCAAAAATGCCATGAAAGAATTTGGTATTGGAGGAATTCCAATTGTGGATGAAAATAAAATATTGAAAGGCATTGTAACCAACCGTGATTTGCGTTTCGAGAAAAACAATGCAAGACCAATCATCGAAGTGATGACTTCTCAAAACCTAATAACCGTTGCTGAAGGCACTTCATTAGAACAAGCTGAGGTGGTTTTACAAGGACATAAAATAGAGAAACTCCCAGTTGTCAATGCCGATTATAAATTGGTTGGGTTAATCACTTTTAGAGATATTACCAAACTCACGCAAAAACCCATTGCCAACAAGGACGTTTACGGACGTTTGAGAGTTGCTGCCGCTATCGGTGTTACTGCAGATTCTCTAGAGAGAGCCACCGCCCTTATTCATTCGGGTGTTGATGCCTTAATTATTGATACAGCTCACGGGCATACTCAAGGAGTGGTGAATGTGTTAAAAGCAATAAAAGCTCAGTTTCCTAATATTGATATTATTGTGGGAAATATTGCGACACCAGAAGCAGCAAAATTCTTGGTCGAAAATGGTGCCGATGGCGTAAAAGTAGGTATTGGTCCAGGTTCTATTTGCACCACAAGAATCGTAGCTGGAGTAGGTTTTCCTCAATTTTCTGCCGTTCTTGAGGTAGCTGCTGCTATTAAAGGAACCGGAGTTCCTGTTATTGCCGATGGTGGAATTCGCTATACGGGTGATATTCCAAAAGCGATTGCTGCAGGAGCCGATTGTGTGATGCTAGGGTCTTTATTGGCTGGAACTAAAGAATCGCCTGGAGAAACTATCATTTTTGAAGGTCGAAAATTCAAATCCTATCGCGGTATGGGATCCATTGAGGCGATGGAAGACGGATCGAAAGACCGTTATTTCCAAGATGTAGAAGATGATGTCAAGAAACTCGTTCCCGAAGGAATCGTGGGTCGTGTACCGTACAAAGGTGAACTGAACGAAAGCATGCAACAATTCATTGGTGGACTTCGTGCCGGAATGGGCTATTGTGGTTCTAAAGATATTCCGACTTTGCAAGAAACAGGACGTTTTGTTCGCATCACCGCAAGTGGAATTAACGAAAGTCACCCTCATAATGTGACGATTACTAAGGAAGCACCGAATTATTCGAGATAAGGTTGCAGGTGTCAGTTTGCAGTTTGCAGATTTCAGAAAGCAGTTTTAAGATTTCAGAATTTTGCCTACAAATTTTCTTCCTAAACTACTAGAAGTTATATGTTTATGGGATCGAATTACTCTCTTGAGAGGGGCTAGGGGTGTGTTTTCTTTTGCCATAGATCCTTAAAGATTCATTAATAAACAAGCAAAAGTTATATGTTTATGGGATCGAATTCCCCTCTTGATTGCCACGTACCTCACAATGATAAGGTTAGGGATGTGTTTTTGGTTAATAAATTTCCAAATTACTCGAGATATATTTTTATTGCTAAGGCGCTAAGCCACGGAGAAAAAATTAAAATTCGTATTGTTTTCTTCGTAAACTACCAAAAGTTAAATGTAAATGGGGTCGAATTCCCCTCTTGAGAGGGGCTAGGGGTGTGTTTTCTTTTGTTACAGATTTTTATAGATTCACTTCGTAAACTACTAAAAGTTATATGTTTATGGGATCGAATTCCCCTCTTGAGAGGGGTTAGGGGTGTGTTTTCTTTTGCCACAGATTTTCACAGATTCATTATCAATCACAAAGCAAAGACAATAACAAGGTTAGGGGTGTGTTTTTGTTTAATAAATTTCCAAATTATTCTAGATATATTTTTGCTGCTAAGGCGCAAGTTCTCATAGTTATTTAATAGCCAAAAGGCGCAAGATTCAGTTCTTGCGCCTTTTTTTTGTCTTTACTTTTTATATTTTGAACTACCGTTTGAACTTCAATTTTTAAGTAGCATCTAAGGATAAAAACACGACCCCATTTTTAGATACACTTTCGGGTTTGTCTTTTGGTATTCTACAAAAAAAAATACGCAAAAAATACTGATTTCAGTAAGTAATACTCTGCGATTTTTCGATCTATAAGAAATTAAATCCCCAAGAAATTACTTGGTGTAATTTGCATTAATTCCGCTTTAATTTCAGCCGAAACGTCAAGGGTCGCAATAAAATTATGAATTGCTTTTTTGTCAATGGCTTCATTCGTTCTTGTCAAACCTTTCAAGGCTTCATA
>NZ_JBJXDQ010000059.1:0-11426 GCF_046155325.1 Flavobacterium sp. | reverse complement strand
AATGATAAGTATAATAATCAGGAAATTTTAGACACTGTAAAAGCTAATGTGGCTGCAGAAGTGACGCCTCGATCTATGCATCTAAATGCTTCTTCTATTCCCGTTTCACACGGATTAGTACAAGCTGGAATTGCATTAGGCAGAACCACATATGGCTCTCCTACCCTGTCAGATCAATCGGTAATTAGTTGCCAATCTTTGAAATTAGGACCAGGAGAAAGCTTGCGTTCACACTCGGCAGATGAATTTATATTTATACATGAAATCGAAGAAGGAATTGATTTATACATCAAAATATTAACCGGCTTTTTTAAAAAATAATTATATCGTACGGACAGCTCGCGAGCTGTCCCTACCAAAAAAACACGATTATGAAACTTTGGGAAAAAGGAATACCAACCGATAAAAAAATAGAACATTTCACCGTTGGAAACGACAGAGATTTAGATTTGGTATTAGCCAAATATGATGCCTTAGGATCTATTGCTCACGCTAAAATGTTATGTGAAATTGGATTATTGACTGAAGAAGAATCGGATTCATTGGTTCTGGCTCTAGAAGATATTATCATTGATATTGAAAAAGGAGATTTTGAGATTGAAGAAAGTTTTGAAGATGTACATTCGAAAATTGAATATCTATTAACTCTAAAATTAGGCGATGCTGGAAAGAAAATCCACACCGCTCGTTCTCGTAATGATCAAGTTTTGGTCGACATCAATTTATATTTTAAAGATGTCATAACCGAATTCAAATCTCAGGTAAAAACTTTGTTTGATTTATTGATGGAATCAGCAGAAAAAAACCAAAATGTATTGTTACCAGGCTATACGCATTTACAAATTGCCATGCCATCGTCTTTCGGAATGTGGTTTTCTGCTTATGCCGAAACATTAATAGACGACATTACCATGCTGAATGCAGCATTGAAAATTGTAAATCAAAACCCATTAGGTTCTGCTGCGGGTTACGGGAGTTCTTTTCCAATAAACAGAACTTTTACAACCAAAGAATTAGGTTTTGAAACCTTGAAATTTAATTCGGTTGCCGCGCAAATGAGTCGTGGAAAATCAGAGAAAATAGTAGCTTTTGCGATGAGTAGCATAGCTTCTACCTTATCTAAATTCTCTATGGATGTTTGTTTGTATATGAGTCAGAATTTTGATTTTATCGGCTTACCAGCTCATTTAACAACAGGTTCCAGCATCATGCCACATAAGAAAAACCCAGATGTTTTTGAGTTGATTCGTGGAAAATGCAATAAGATTCAGGCTTTACCTTACGAAATTACGTTGATTACTAATAATCTTCCTAGTGGCTACCATAGAGATTTACAGTTATTGAAGGAAGGTTTGTTTCCTGCCATTCAAAACCTGAAAGCCTGTTTGGATATTGCAATATTCTCAATCAAAGACATCAAAGTAAAAGACAATATTCTATCAGACAAAAAATACGATTACTTGTTTACTGTGGATACTTTAAACGAAATGGTTGTAGCGGGAATTCCTTTTAGAGATGCCTATAAAGCGGTTGCCGAACAACTGGAAAATGACACTTATCAATCGCCAAAAGAAACCAAACACACCCATGAAGGAAGTATTAATAATTTGTGTTTGGAAGAAATTGTAGCCAAAATGAAATTAGCTCTTTAAGTTTAATCATTGAAGTGATTTAAACTTATTTTGTAAATATAAAAGGGTTGACGAAATTTGTGTTGCAAAACATAATCATTTCATAATCAAATCTTATGTAGATTGTACTTGACAAAGATATAATAAAAGTGAAATTGTTCCTTATTTACCGTTAGCGAAAAGAGGTTTTCAAGCAACAGTTCCTTTAGAAGAAATCGTAAATGCGGTTCTTTATAAGTTAAAAACAGCTGTTCAATGGCATCAACTGCCTGTAAAATAATTATTTGATGATAATTTGCTGACATGGTAATCGGTTTATTATCATTATCGTAAATGGTGTAGAACAGATGTTTTAAAGAAAAGTTGGATAAATATTTTAGAGAAGAATAAATCAAAATTTGACCCTTCGAGTGTTGATTTTGATGGCAGTCATACTTCTGCAATCAGAGGAGACGAAGAAGCTTAATATCAAGGCAAAAAGAAACCTAAAACAACTAATGCGTTGTATTTGAGCAATAAACAGGGTTTGCCATTACCCATTTCACAACCAGTAGCTGGTAACCATAACGACCTTTATAATATTGAAGTCTAGTTTGAAGTAGTAGCAGAAACATTAGAATAAAAAAAAATTCCAGTTGACGGACTTTTTTTAAATGCTGATGCAGGTTTTATTCTAAAGAGTTTAGGCTATGTTGTGAGAAAAAATAAATAAACGCTAATGTTTGTTTCAATACAAGAAATGGAGATACAGATAGAGATGAATATTTTGACCCATTACTTTATAATGAGCGCTATAAATTTGAGATAACAAAACCTTGAATGGACAGATTTAGTTCGTTACTAAATAGATTTAACACAACAATAGCTAGTTGGCTGGGCTTTAATTATGTAGCTTTCATAATAATTGCACTAAAAAAATTTAACAAAATAAAAGTTTAAACGATTTCAGTGAATAAATAACAACTACATCTTTTAAGTTTGAAGTTAAATATTTTATTTACCTCATTAGATCATCCTAAGAAAATCAATCTCAGAAATAATAGCAATTTTGAGCTTGACGGCTTTTTCTAATTTTGCGGGTCCCATATTATCTCCTGCCACAACATAATCTGTTTTGACAGAGATGGAACTCCCTATTTTACCGCCATTATCTTCGATGGCTTTTTTCAAATCGTCTCTCGAAAATTGTTCAAAAACACCCGAAACTACAAATGTTTTTCCTGATAGTTTATTAGTAGCGTTTAAGTTCACAATTTGAATACTTTCGAATTGCAAACCTTGATGCTTCAATCGTTCAATAATGTTTATATTATCTTGGTTAGCAAAAAAATCAATTACACTATAGGCAATTCGCTCTCCTATTTCGTCAACCAATACAAGATCCATAAATGAAGCTTCACTTAATGCATCTATGTTCTTATAATGCTGAGCTAATTTTTTGGCAACAGTCTCTCCAACAAATCGGATTCCAAGTGCATATAATAAACGCTCAAATGGGATGTTTTTTGATTTTTCAACACCGTTTATTAAATTTTCAGCCGATTTCTGTGCCATTCTATCCAAAGGAAGAATTTGTTCTACCGTAAGTTCATATAAATCTGCATAATTATGAACCAAACCGTTATTGAACAACAACGCTACCGTTTCTCCGCCAAGACCTTCAATATCCATGGCTTTTCTAGAAATAAAATGCTGAATTCTACCAATAATTTGAGGCGGACAACCATAAAAATTAGGGCAATAATGATTAGCCTCACCTTCTGAACGAACAAGCTCCGTTTGACATTCGGGACAGTGAGAGATGTATTGGGTAGGTTCGGAATTTATTTGACGTTGAGTCAAATCAACTGCAATAATTTTAGGAATAATCTCCCCTCCTTTTTCAACAAAAACTTCATCGCCAATACGAATATCCAATTTTTCAATTTGATCGGCATTGTGCAAAGAAGCCCGTTTAACAATAGTTCCTGCTAGTTGCACAGGCTCTAAATTAGCAACTGGAGTAATAGCTCCCGTTCTACCTACTTGAAAAGAAATTGAATTTAATCGTGTCGAAACTTGTTCCGATTTAAATTTATACGCCATTGCCCAACGTGGCGATTTGGCTGTATACCCTAATTCGTCTTGATATTGATAGGAGTTTACCTTAACAACTACTCCATCGGTCTCATAAGGTAAGTTATGCCTTTGAATATCCCAATAGTCTATAAACTCGAAAACTTGTTCTAGATTTTGAGCTAATTTGGCTTCTTTTGGTACTTTAAACCCCCAATCCCGTGCAGTTTTTAAACTCTCAAACTGGGAATCAAATGGAAGTTTAGATCCCACAATAAAATACAATAAACAATCTAATGGCCTTTTTGAAACCTCGGCACTATCTTGCAATTTTAAACTTCCCGAAGCAGTATTTCTAGGGTTTGAATAAGGGGTTTCACCCAATGCTATTAGTTCTTGATTCATTTTTTCGAATCCTGCAAAAGGGAGTATTATTTCGCCACGAACATCAAAGGCTTCAGGAAAATTTCCTTTCAACTCTAAAGGAATTGATTTTATCGTTTTGATATTATTCGTGACATCATCACCTTGCACTCCGTCACCACGGGTAACAGCGCGTTTAAGCTTACCGTTTTCATAACTGATACTTATTGAAGCTCCGTCATATTTTAATTCACAGGTGTATTGCAAAGGAACTGCTCCTAATACTTTTTGAATTCTTTTTTCCCATTCAACTAATTCTTCTTTAGAATAAGAATTGTCAAGAGAATACATTCTAAAATCATGTTTGACAGTGTCGAAAATTTTGGTAATTGCTCCGCCAACGCGTTGACTAGGTGAATTTTCATCGAAAAATTCGGGGTGAAATTTTTCTAATTCCTGAAGTTGTTTTAATTTAATATCAAAATCAAAATCAGAAATGGTGGGTGTATCCAAAACATAATAATTATGATTATGCTGATTGAGTTCTTCTCTTAAATTTTGAATTGTATTATAAATATCCATAAATAAAAAATTGGCTATTGTAGTATTTAAAAAAAAACACTAAAATAGCCAATTTTATAGAATATAATACAGAATTACGATTCAATAATTGAAATAATTTGTTTGAATAATTGTCCGTCACTTAAAATAGAACCTTGTTGAATCAATTCAAAAATAGAACTATTGCGTTCTTGAGTAAATACTTTTTTACCCGTTTTAATTTCTATCGTATCTGTAAAGAGGTTATCACTAAACCATTGCAAGCCTTCTTTGGTTAAGAAATTAATTTCGGGCACTAAGGATTTTAAAACGATTGATTTTATATAGGTGTCAAAACACTGAAAAAGGAATATATGATTTTTAGAGAAATGCTCTAAATATTCAGCACGACCCAGAACGCCTTCCCAAACTAAATCAGAAAAAACATCTAGCTCTTGTTCTGCGACTTCGGGTTTTTCTCTCTTTATAGTGTCCCATTCTGCTTTATCTATGGCTTGAGTCGCTAAAAAAGTGCTAAATTCTTGATGTAATTCTTCAAATTGTTCTTTGGTAAGTCTTGAGTATTTCATAAATTTTTTTTTTGCCACAAAGGCACTAAGTCACTAATCTTTTTGAAGTCTTGAATTAATCTTTACTTTTCCATGAAGTCCCAATAGTTTCGGAAATATTTGTTAATGAGATGAAATTTCTACAATATACAAACCTTTTCGACTTTGCGACTTCGTGGCATTATAAAAAAAAATCCCGATTCTCATCGGGATTTAGTTGTATAAATTTAGAAATTAAGCTTTTTCAGCTATAATTTCATACGGTAATTCAACAATAACATCTCTGTGAAGTCTAATGTTTGCAGTATATTTACCTGTTCTTTTTACGATACCACTAGTGATAAATTTTCTTTCTATTGATTGACCTGCTTTTGCTAAAGATTCAGCAATATCAATGTTTGTGATAGATCCAAAAAGTTTTTCACCACCAGCTTTTGCAAAAATTTTAATTTCTAATGCTTTCAAGGTTTCAGCCAATGCTTTTGCATCGTTTACTACCTTAGCTTCTTTATGTGCTCTTTGTTTCAAATTTTCTGCTAATACTTTCTTTGCAGAAGGTGTAGCTAAATGTCCAAATCCTTGTGGAATTAAAAAGTTACGACCGTAACCATTTTTTACATTTACCACATCGTCTTTAAAACCTAAGTTTTGAACGTCTTTTTTTAATATAATTTCCATGTTGTTGTCCTTTTTTAATAGAAGTTAGTCTCGCTGAAGCGAGACAACAAGCTGTTGTTTTTTTTAATTATTTTAATAAATCAGCTACATATGGCATCAACGCTAAGTGACGCGCTCTTTTTACTGCTACTGATACTTTTCTTTGGTATTTCAATGAAGTACCTGTTAAACGTCGAGGAAGAATTTTTCCTTGCTCGTTAACAAATTTCAATAAGAAATCAGCATCTTTATAATCGATATACTTGATACCTGATTTTTTGAAACGACAATACTTTTTGATTTTGTTGATCTCAATATTTAAAGGAGTAAGATATCTAATATCTCCATCTTTTTTTCCTGAAGCTGATTGTTGTAATGTTGCCATAATAATTACGCTTTTGTAGATTTTAATTTGGTTCTTCTTCTTTCAGCCCAAGAAATAGCGTGCTTGTCTAAACTTACAGTTAAGAAACGCATGATTCTTTCGTCACGTCTAAATTCAGTTTCAAAAGCAATTAGGACTTCTCCTGCTACTTTGAATTCGAATAAATGGTAAAAACCACTTTTTTTGTTTTGGATTTCGTAGGCCATTTTTTTAAGACCCCAATCTTCCTTCGATACCATTTCGGCTCCTCTAGATGTAAGAAAATCTTCAAATTTGCTTACTGTTTCCTTTACCTGAACCTCAGATAAAACGGGATTTAAAATGAAAACAGTTTCATAATGATTCATAAATTTTTATTTAAAATTAATTTGGGCGCAAAAGTAAATATTTATTTTGAATAAACAAACCTATTTTTTATTTATCGGTTTAAAAGCAAAAAAATACGATTAAGTTAGGTTTTATCAAAAAAACTCTCTATGTTTACAGTCCCAAATCTTAAATAAATAAATTATGAAACTAAACTGTGTCGTTGTGGACGATAGTTCCATTCAAAGAATGATCATTTCAAAGTTAGTGAATAATCATCCAAATCTACATTTAATTGGAGATTTTTCCAATGCTATTGAAGCGAAAGGCTCCATGTCTATTAATAATATAGACTTGATTTTTCTTGATATAGAAATGCCTGTTATTAGTGGTTTTGATTTTCTTGACGGTTTAAAAACAAAACCGCAAATTATCTTTATAACCTCTAAGGCTGAATACGCCATGAAAGCATTTGACTATGATGCTACTGATTATCTTCAAAAACCTATAGCATTAGACCGATTTAATGCTTCAGTAAAACGAGCTTTAGACCTACATATGCTTAAAACTGAAACTGGAGACGAAGATGGTGAGCACATTTTTATAAAGAGTAATCTCAAAAAATTAAAAATTTTCACTGCTAAAATTAAATGGATTGAAGCCTATGGTGATTATGTGAAAGTAGTAACCGAAGAAGATAGTAATTTAGTGTTATCAACAATGAAATCTTTCGAGAAAGATTTATCTCAAGAAAAATTTATTAGAGTGCATAAATCCTATATTATCAATATCGATAAAGTAGAACGTTTTAATAGTCGATTTGCTGAAATTGGAATTACAAAAATTCCGCTTAGCCGACATAAAAAAGAAGCACTAGTAAAAGCACTCACTATCAATCAGTAAAAATCAACATTTATAGCCACTTTTATGGCTTTAAATTGTGCAACCGAATCAAAACTATTCAGTATTTTCTGAATAGTTTTTTTTGTGCCTTGGAGGGCGTAATTTTGTGGAATTTTAATAAGTATTGTTCTAATATATTCATTTCGAATTCTAGAAATCGAAGGCTCTTCAGGCCCTAAAATCGGAATAGACATATTTTGCTTCATCACTTGATACAACCACATCGAACCCTCTTTGAGTTTGTCAAAATCGCGATGTTTCAAGGTTAATTTTATCAATTTAAAATATGGAGGATAATGATAGATTTGCCTTTCATATAATTGCTCTTTATACATAGCTAAATAATCATTATTCACTACATGCTGAATCGTATTGTGATTTGGATTATAGGTTTGAATAATAACTTTTCCTCTTTTTTCAGAGCGTCCTGACCTACCTGCTACCTGAGTCATCATTTGAAAACTTCTTTCAAAAGCCCTAAAATCAGGATGATATAACATATTATCGGCATTCATAATCCCTACCAAACTCACATTATCAAAATCCAAACCTTTAGACAGCATTTGGGTTCCTACTAAAATATCAATTTCACGGTTTTTAAAACTATCAATAATTTTCTCAAAGCCAAATTTACCACGAGTAGTATCTTGATCCATACGACCCACTTTTATATCAGGAAACAATTCGGTTATTTCTTGCTGAATTTGTTCCGTACCAAAACCCTTGGTTGTAATATCAACACTAGAACAGGCGTGACAATTTGTTGGTTTTGCCATCGAATAGCCACAATAATGACAACGCAATTGATTTTTATGTTTATGATAAGTCAAACTAACATCACATTGCTGACATTGGGGTACATGACCACAAGTCATACATTCAACAATGGGTGAAAAACCACGACGATTTTGAAACAAAATTACTTGTTCACCTAAAGAAATAGTAGTAGTAATTTCGTCGATTAAAGTATCGCTAAAATGCCCTGACATTTTTTTGCGGAAGTATTTGTCTTTTAAGTCAACTAATTCTATTTCTGGCATCAAAACATTGCCATATCGCTCTGAAATCTCAACACATCCAAATTTATCTGTTTCAGTATTAAAATAGGTTTCTAAACTGGGCGTGGCTGAACCTAATAACACTTTTGCTTTATGAAATTTAGCCAAAACAATTCCAGCATCGCGAGCATGATACCTTGGAGCAGGATCTACTTGCTTAAATGTTTGCTCATGCTCTTCGTCAACAATCATTAAGCCTAAGTTTGCAAAAGGCAAAAACAAAGCCGATCTAGCTCCGATAACAATTTGTGCTTTTGGTGAAGACTCTAAAACCTGCTTCCAAACCTCGACTCTTTCGTTGTTGCTATATTTCGAATGAAAAACAGCTACTTTGTTGCCAAAATAGTCTCGTAACCTTCGTACTAACTGCGTAGTTAGAGCAATTTCGGGAAGTAGATAAAGTATTTGCTTATTAGTCAATAGATACTCTTCGATTAATTTGATGTAAATTTCGGTTTTGCCGCTCGATGTAACTCCGTGCAACAAACAAACTTCTTTTTCTAAAAAACTTTCTTTGATTTCATCCAAGGCTTTTTGTTGCGCATTACTCAATTCTAACTGCTTTAATTTGATCTTATCTTCAAAATTAACTCTGTCAACTTGTAAAAAATATTCTTCAAAAATTTCTTTTTCTACTAATGTCTTTATTGTAGCGGCAGTGCTGTTGCTACTTTCTATTAATTTTTTGACTGTAATTGGCTTTTTTTCACCAAATGGGCGGATAGACTCTGAAGCACTTAATTGAAAATAGCTTAAGACTATTTCCTTTTGCTTATTAGCATTTTTCAGGGTTTCTAGTAACGTGCCCAAACCTTCATCAGAATCATATTTTGAATGTAATTTAACATAACGAACTAATTTAGGAGTATATATTTCCTGAATTTCTTCTTGTAAAATAAGGATGTTTTTATCGACTAATTTTTGAATCACAGGCAATATGTTTTTCTTATTCAAAATATTCATTATATCCTGAATTTTCAAAGAACTCTGCTGTTGCAAAGCTTCATAAATCAAATATTCATCGTCTGACAAAACATTTTCATCTATAAACATTTCTGGTTTTTTCGAAATAATTGTTTCGCTTTCTAGCAAAAGTGCCGATGGCATTGCACCACGATACACATCGCCGATGGCACACATATAGTAGGAAGCAATCCATTGCCAATGAGCAATTTGATATTCTGTAACTATTGGTTTTTCGTCTAGAATTTGATGAATCTCTTTTACCTCATATAGACTAGGTTTGTTTTGATGGATTTCAATTACTAAGGCAGAATAAATTTTATTTTTACCAAAAGGCACCGCCACTCGCATCCCTTTTTTGATGAAGTTATATTCCGTTTCTGAAACGCAATACGTAAAGGTTTTAGCTAAAGAAAGTGGTAAAATTACTGCTACAAAATGCATTTTGAATTAGATAGTAAACTCTTCTTAGGTGAAAAGTTCAGGGTTAGTGTCTGCATTTAATTGTTTTCTTTTTAGTTTATGAATTACGGCATTTAATTCAAAACCTAAGAGCAATATCATACAATTTATCCAAATATAAAACATCATAATTAATAAAGTCCCTATTGACCCATAAAGCTCATTGTATTTAGAAAATCGGATGACCCAAATTCCAAAACCATACGAATCCATAATAATAAGAATCGTGGTAAATACTGAGGCGATAGAGATAAACGGGATTCCGGTAAAATGCTTGGTACCAAATTTAAAAAGCACTGACGTTGTGATTAATATCATCAAGATCACAAAAACATAACGCCCCAGAATAATGAGTGAAACACTATCGCTAAAAACATTTTCGATTTTTATTTTTTGAATAAAAACCTCAAAAATCACTATGGTCGAAACGGTAATCAAAAGCAAGAATGACAATACTAATGATATTCCGAGCGCTACTAAATATTGACTCAAAAAACCCCGTTTATGAATCACATGTTTTGACGATTCAAAACCGCCTAATATACCGTTTAAGCCATTGGCCATTAAAAAAATTGATAGCATAAATCCTGAAGAAAGTAATCCTGAATGACTATTATTCAAAATATCATTAATAATTGTTGCTATCGCATCATAGGTATTAGGAGGTACTCCATCTTTTACAAACTCTAAAAAATCAACCTGAAAACCCTCAATAGGGATGTATGGAATTAAATTTAATATAAAAAGCGCAAAGGGAAACAAGGCCATAAAAAAACTAAAGGCAATAGCACTAGCATGATAACTCAAAGCCCCCTCACCTATTCCTACTATGTATAATTCTAATAAATCATAAAACGACAATCCTTGTAACCAAGGTAACTTTATCCTTTTTAACAAACGAACAAAATAGCTCAGGATTGGGATTCTTTCTAGTTTATCTTCTATTGATTTACTCATAATTTTCAGGTTTCAGTTGGCAGGTTTCAGGTTATAGATTACAGGTTTCAGGTGGCAGATTGAACTATTTATGAAAATTTATCTAGATTATTCATCATGTAATTTAATAGTTTGCCAACTTCTATACTTTTTGATGTTAGGGTTTCAAACTGAATTGTATCGATATAATTGCAAGCGTGCGAATATTCTAGCCAAACCTGAGTTTCGGAATTTTCAGCGTCACTATCCGTTAATTTTGAAATAAAATGCTTTTCATAGCTTCTTTTTCTTGTTGCTTCGGCAATATTAGCGGAAACACTTCTCGAAGAACGCCTAATTTGATCCGTCAATGAATATTTTTCTTCCGCTGGAAAATTTTTTGAAATAGCATAAATGTCCATTGCCAATTCAAATGATTTTTTGTACGCCAATAAATCTTGGAATCTCATACTTTATGTTTTAAATTCTTTTTCCAATATAAACTTGTCATCTGCCTTCGAAATCTGTTATCTGCCACCTGCCACCTGTAACCTGTAACCTGCCATCTGTTATCTGCCACCTGCCTTCTGTTATCTGAAATCTGAAATCTGCCATCTGA
>NZ_JBJXDQ010000058.1:0-4728 GCF_046155325.1 Flavobacterium sp. | reverse complement strand
CAATATTCCAGCTGAATTCAAATTTATCAAATGCTCCACCGCTGCCTAGTTCAACTTGATTGGCAGTACTATTTGCGTTTATGTCCCTATATGCGTTTATGTCCGATACAAAATACCAGAATTGCAGTTTTCCGTTAGCTATGGTTGAACCGGTATTAATAGGTGGTGAAAAAACTTTTTTAAAATCAGCTGTAACCGTTCCAATTGCTCCAACCGATTGTAGACATCCAGTCCCTTCTTTTTCGTCGGTACTGTTTACCGTTACTGTGCTAGCCGATGTCCAGTCAGTATTCGAATCGCAATTAGAAATAATTTTGCTTTCGGGGTACGGACCTACAGTTATAGCAGCAATAGACTTTTGGTCGCCATCCTGAGTAGTTACTGTAATATCGCAAGTGCCTTGTGCTACTGAAGTAACCAATCCAAGCGAGCTAACATTTGCCACATTGGGATTACTCGAGGTCCAAGTCATGTTTTTGTTCGATGCATTTGCTGGTAAGATAGTTGCTGTAAGTTGCTGCTGGTTACCCATTGCAATTGTTGCAGTTGTAGGAGACACCGCTACACTGCTCACAAATATCTGATTAGTTGTAGTAATTTCCGTAGTTGCAGTTTTTCCACCATCCTCTGTAGTTACTGTTATGGTAGCTGTCCCAACCGAAACGGCAGTTACCATTCCTGTTGCACTTACGGTGGTAACTGATGTATTATTTGAAGTCCAAGTTATGTTTTTATTACTTGCATTTTCTGGTGCTATTGTTGCTGCCAGTTGCTGTGAACTACCTACGCTTAGAGTTAAAGAAGTTGGAGTTAGAGTTATTCCTGTAACCGGAATATTTACAAGGCTACCATTTCCAGCCCAAGCTGCCAATTTGGTGTAGATATTTCCAGTTCTTTGTTCTGGTATTGTGATGTTTGAAACTGCTTGGCTTCCAAGCCTGTCTTCCAGTTGCTTGAAATATAGACTTCGTGTACTCACGTGGACACCAGCGGGCCCTGATTTTTCCCAATATCCACGAAAAATAAAATCGGGGTATTTAGTAGGGCTAAATGTAGCGGAATATTCAGTGCCAATACTTCCAATTAAAAAATTTTGAGATCCCCTAGAGGCGTCATTTACATAACCCTTGCATTCGAGATTCCAACCAACCGTTTGTGCTCCACACCAAGCATGACCATTAGATAAATCAAAAAGATTAATTGCCATAACAGAATTAGGTGCTTTTATATTGTCGAACAATGTACCCGTAGCCCAACGATAATGTGGGCCCAATACACTCTGACCGTTTGCGCTATAGCAATCAACAAACACATTAGGACCAGGTATTCTGGCGTGAGTCACAAAATCATGTCGTCCGTAATCCGAATAACAACGCTGAAAAAGAACCCGTGTAGAGCCTGCATCCAGGCTAAAGCTATAACGCCATCCACCAGTTATAGGTCCTCTTGGATCAATATACGCACATTCTTGAACGGTGACATTCATCACTCCCCAAGTCATTATAGCCGATTCGGATGTGCGAGTTACTGTAACACCATGAATCCAACTATTATCCAAAAATCGGGGTCTTATACCCACCCGCAATCTATTTCCATTAACTAATTTGTCCGAAGGAATACCTCCATCTTCAATACCCACGATGCGCAAATCTTCAACACCGCATTTGTTTAATCGTCCGGTTGTGGTGTATTTTTTTATTTGTCCTCCACCATATTTGGTCTGCATGGGTTGCATTACCGAACAGTCGATGGTAATTGTATTGCCATTTATTGCCATTATTTTACGTTTAAATCCAATGTTGAAAGCTCCGGCTGTTGCATTCCAATAATCACTTTCTGCCGGCGGAGCCACATATAAAATATATCCATTTTCGTCCACTTTGAGATCCGAAAACCAAGTTGCATTCGGAGTAAATTTTACCATTATATTATCTCCTACAGCGAAACTACTCGCATTGGCTACCGTAAATGTTTTTGCACCAGTTCCTACATAAGCATCGGTAATGAGAGTCATAGTAGTCTCGGGTGTTGTTTGAGAATAAGGCTCAAGGGTTATCATGGTGTGATTCTTAGCGAAATCTGAATAAAGAATTGTTCCATCAGTTCCCTGGCCTTCGCCACGCAACACTACTCCGCTGGCCCAAATTCTTAATGCATAACCCATTCCATCAGTGAGTACAGGAATAGTTTCATCATTCAATCTGTAAGTCCCTTTTTTAAGCAATACTGCTCCTCTAAATCCATTAGCATCAAGAGGCATATTACAAACCTGGTCAATAGCTTCCTGAATTCGAGTTCTGTCTTCGCCTGAAGGGTTTGGATTCAATGTGATTTTTACTGGCACTTCTCTTACCGGCACTCCGACAGCACCATCCATATAACCAACATACGAAAAATCGGGCAAAGTATTATCTTCATTTGTCTCGTAATTATTTGCATACTTCGCATAAACAAGTTTTCCGTTTGTGTCAGGATAAACCAAAGCTGATTGTTGCGAATAAGAGCTAAATGCAGTTAAAAATTGAAATGCCAAAAATAAATATTTAATCTTAGTCATAAATGATAAGTATTGAATTGAATAAAAGGTGAATTATATGTAAATATAATAGCCATTAATTAATTTGTGATTAATTAATGATTAATTTGAAAAGTTTTTTGAATAAAAAATGGCAATAATTGAAGCTTTTTAAATAAATCAATGCTTTATTAATGCTTTATTAATGCATTGTTAAGCATTGCGTACTATTATTGCGTATATATTGTGATTTTATTTTAAGAAATAAAACATAGTGATGCTATTTATATTGTATTTGTCCTTATTAAAAATATTCCAAGCGTAATTATAATAATTTATGAAATCCAAACAAATTGTATTCCTTTTTATATTGTTTTTAACAATAGGGTATTCCAATTCAGTCTTTGCACAAAATCAACTTGACTACAAAGTGATGATGGGGTATCAAGGATGGTTTTTAGCTCCCGGAGATGGATCTACGACAAATAATCCTTGGAATCACTGGTTTAGAGGCGGTACTACAGCTACCCCCGACCCCGCAAATTTAACTGTAGATATGTGGCCAGACATGTCTGAATACACAGATAAATTTAACACTAATATGACCTATGCTGATGGCTCAAACGCTCAATTATTCTCCTCTTATAGTTTAAGCACGACACGCAAACATTTTGAGTGGATGAGAGACTACAACGTGCATGGTATTTATCTGCAACGTTTTTTAACTTCTGTAGAAACTCAAGGTTCACCTCTGTTTAAAGCAAAAAACAAGGTGCTTGAAAATGTAATTACTTCGGCTGCAGCATACAACCGAAAGTATGCGGTTATGTATGATGTGAGTGGAGTAACTGATGCTACTATGTATGCAAAAATTGTAGCAGATTGGGAATATCTGGTTAATACCTATGATATTTTAAATAAGCCAGAATATGTAAAACAGAATGGAAAACCAGTAGTGGCTATTTGGGGTATTGGTTTTAAAGACCGTGGATTAACATCGGCGACATCTAAAGCTATAATTGATTATTTCAAAACCAATGCAGCTCCTAAATACCGTGCTTATGTTATGGGAGGTGTTCCAGAGGGATGGAGAACACGAAGTGGTGCTTCAGAAACGGGTACTGATTGGTCAGCTGTCTATAACTCTTTAGATATGATTAGTCCGTGGTCAGTAGGAAGGTATTCCACTAATAGTGGTGCGGATACTTTCAAAACCAATAATATAGTGCCTGATTTGGCTGAATGTAATAAAAATGTGGTAGACTATATGCCCGTTATTTGGCCAGGATTTTCTTGGCGTAATCTAAACAACAAAACATTAAACCAGATAAAACGTAATGGCGGTCAGTTTTATTGGCGCCAGGCGTATAATGCTGTTCAAGCGGGTGTAAAATTTATTTATGTAGCCATGTTTGATGAAGTTGATGAGGGTACTGCCATGTTTAAAATAACCGAGACAAAAGCAAAACTACCTGTTCAAGCTCAAGATAGACTAGTTTCTTTAGATATTGATGGCGTTAATTTGCCAAGTGATTGGTATTTGAAATTAGCGGATCAAACCCAGAAAATGTTGGATGGAACCATTTCTTCAACGAGTAATATTCCGATTTTAACACCGCCTGATGGAAATTATTTAGACGATTGTGACGCAAAGACAAATTGGAATCCAAGTTCGCTAATTCTTAATAATATAAATCAAACACAGGGTTTGAACTCTCTTGAATTTACGGGTTCAGGGACTCCAGAGTATTCAAAGGTGTTTCCTACAGCATACAATACCGTTGGTTCTGATACAGGAGCTAGCTTGCAATTTTGGTACTATGTTTCGGATGTGTCCCTGATACAAACTAATAATTATGTAGAAATAGGAAGTTCTGGAGTTCCTGATAGCAATGAGTACCAGTGGCCATTGACAGACTTAGTGAATGGATGGAATTTTATTCAATTAAATACTGCAGACGCAGAGAAAATAGGCACGCCAAATTTGGCTGCCATAAATTGGTTTAGAATTTACGGACAAAAAACCGGGAGCATAACCACTAGAATTGATGCCATTCAACTTCTAGGAAACTCTTCTTTGTCAACGGATAATTTTAATGAAGAAAACAGTCTTACGATCTATCCAAATCCTGCTGATTCAGAAGTATATATTAATTTTTCTCTACCTGATCCATCTGAGGTTGGGATTTCTATAATTAATTTTACGGGGCAAA
>NZ_JBJXDQ010000057.1:0-28417 GCF_046155325.1 Flavobacterium sp. | reverse complement strand
GCAGCTTGAACAATTCCAATAGGTAAAGCTGTAGGTACATCTTTCATAGAATGTACTGCAATATCAACTTGACCATTTATCATGGCTATGTCAAGTGTTTTGGTAAAAATTCCAGTGATTCCGAGTTCGTAAAGTGGTTTGTCAAGTTGGATATCTCCTTGCGATTTTACGGCAATAATCTCGGTTTTAAAACCTAAATCATTTAGTTTTTTTTCAACAGTATGGGCTTGCCAAAGAGCTAATTCGCTATCACGAGTTCCAATTCTTATACATTTTTGAGCCATGCTTTTTTGGGACTTTTAGAAATTAACAATCCTTAGGTTTTTTAAGACAGATTTATTTTGTATTTATCTTCGATTATTGAAGGCGTTTTTTTGGGTGTTTGTAATCCTATTTGGAATACTTTTTCAATCCATTCAATACTATCATCTACGTTTGAGTTTTCATCTTTAAGATGACTTGCAAATTGATTGGTGATTTTTTGGATAATTTTTTTGCTAATAATCTCCGCTTGTTCTTCATCAAAATTAGATGATTTCTTTTTTTGAAGCAGCAATTCTGAGGCTGCCATTTCATTTAATTTAGCTTTTAATGCATGAATAGTTGGAGCATATTTTCGTCCATTCATCCAGGTAATAAATTCTAATTTAACATCTTCAATAATCGCTTCGGCTGCAGGAATGTGTTGCTTTCTTCTTTCTAAAGTATCATCTGTCATTTGTGACAAATAATCTAAATGAACTAGAGTAACACCAGGAATTTGCTCCACATTTGAATTCACGTTTTTAGGAATCGATAAATCCAAAATTAAAAGAGGCTTTTTTAGATTTAAAATGTTTTTGTCAATAGTAGGGTTTTGTGCGCCGGTAGCCACAATCAATACATCTGCTTTTTGTAATGCTTGATGTAAATCGCCATAATCTTTAACTATAAGATTTAGTTTGCCTGCTAGTAATTCTGCTTTATTTTTGGTTCTATTGATTAGCGTAATGTGATCATTTTTGGTGTGTTTAACCAAATTTTCACATGTGTTTCTGCCAATTTTTCCTGCTCCAAACAACAAAATGTTTTTATCGCCAATGTCTGTTACATTCTTGATTATGTATTGAACCGATGCAAAAGAAACTGAAGTGGCTCCTGAACTAATTTCGGTTTCATTTTTTATTTTTTTACTGGCCTGTATTACTGAATTAATTAGTCTATCTAAAAAAGCGTTAATTAAACCTAATGATCTTGATTCGGCAAAACTGGTTTTTATTTGACCTATAATTTCAAAATCACCTAATATTTGACTATCTAATCCTGTTCCTACCCTAAATAAATGACTTATTGCTTCATGGTTTTTATAAACAAATCCCACTTTTTGAAATTCTTCAACTGTGCCGGCGCTATTTTGACAAATCAACTTGATTAATTGAAAAGGATGCGCTGCATAACCATAAATTTCCGTGCGATTACAAGTAGAAGTTACAATCAAACTGTCTAAACCTTCTTGTTTAGCCTGAAGTAATACGTTTCTTTTTGCTTTAGAATCTAAACTAAATTGACCTCGAACCTCAGCATCTGCTTTCTTGTAGCTCAATCCAATAGCGTAGAAAGTTTTGTGTTTCGATAAGTTTAGATTTTCCATGTAATATTAATTCTAATCAGCTTGGCAAATTTAGACCTAAGCTTTATATTAAAGTAACGCTAAAAGTACTTTTTGTATCGTTAGATGATTTTTTAAGCCATAATTAAATTTTTAGCGTTATTTATTATAAATTTGTACTGAAATCAAGTCTTTTTAAATTACTTATATAGATTTATTCTAAATAATTAGGAGGTGCGATTCTGAAAATTTTTACAAAAAAATATCGCTATGGGTTCACAAGAAGAAATAAAAATTGAAAGTGATTTTACATTAATTCGCTTTCAAAATGATGAAGGTGAGAATTTTCGAGTAAATAGACAGGTTAATCAAGGGCTTATTCAATTTCATTTTGGCATCAAAGGAAAAGCTAAATTTGTATTTAATGACGGCAATTATGCTTTGGATTTGAAAGAAGAAAAGGCGCTTTTGTTTTATAACCCACAAAAAGAATTACCCCTTAATTTAGAAATTGCTCCCAACTCTTGGGTAATTTCTGTTATCATTTCAATTCAGAAATTTCATGGATTATTTTCTTCAGAATCGGAACATATTCCGTTTTTAAGTAAAGACAATAAGGATAAAAAATATTATAAAGAAACCGAAATAAGCCCATCAATGGCGATTGTTTTGAACCAATTATTCCATTATAATTTGCATCCATCCATAAAAAACTTATACTACAAAGGCAAAGGCTATGAATTATTAAGTTTATATTTTAATCGAACCGAAGATCCAAATGCCGAGCAATGCCCTTTTTTGATCGATGAAGAAAATGTTTTGAAAATAAAAAAAGCTAAGAAAATTATATTGTCTAATATTGCCGAACCTCCAAGATTACAAGAACTAGCCGATGAAATAGGGCTTTCTTTAAAGAAACTAAAAATGGGTTTCAAGCAAATTTATGGCGATACCGTTTTTGGTTTCCTCTTTGATTATAAAATGGATTCTGCTCGAAAATTATTGGACAGCGGATCCTATAATGTAAATGAAGTTGGATTGAAAATTGGATACAGTACAGGAAGTCATTTTATTGCTGCTTTCAAGAAAAAATTTGGCACTACCCCGAAGAAATATTTGATGGCTTTGAATCCAAATACATAAAACAACTACATAGAAAACATTCAACAATAAAAAAAATTAGTTCAAAAAATAAAAAAATGAAAGGAGTATTATTAGTAAACTTAGGTTCGCCAGAAAGTCCAACCGCAAAGGATGTTAAACCCTATTTAGATGAATTTTTAATGGATAAATATGTGATTGATGTTCCGTATTTATTAAGAGCCTTGTTGGTTCGTGGAATAATTCTACAAACGCGTCCCAAAAAATCGGCGGAAGCGTATGCCCGAATTTGGACTCCAGAAGGTTCGCCTTTGATTGTGATTTCGAAAAAAATGCATCAAAAAGTCGCCAAAAAAGTCAATATTCCTGTGGCTTTAGCCATGAGATATGGAACAATAACCATTTTAAAAGGATTACAAGAGTTACATGATAAAGGAGTTACTGAGGTAATGCTTTTTCCTTTGTATCCCCAACATGCTATGGCATCAACCACCACGATTTTAGTGTTGGCAGAAGAATTACGTCAGAAATATTTTCCTGAAATGAAATTTACTGTTGTCCCTGCGTTTTACAACAAGCCCGATTACATTAAAATATTGGCCGAAAGTATCAAAAAACATTTAGAAGGATTCGATTATGACCATTTGTTGTTTTCTTACCACGGAATTCCAAAAAGACATATTCGCAAGACCGATATTACCAAATCGCATTGCAAAATAGACCGCACTTGTTGCAGTACACCTTCGCCAGCACATGAGTTTTGCTATAGCCATCAGTGTTATGAAACCACAAAATTGGTAACCGAATATTTAAATATCCCTAAAGATAAATATAGTCAAACTTTTCAATCCCGATTAGCTGGAGACAAATGGTTAACGCCATATACCGATGTTGAAATCAACAAAATGCCAGAAAAAGGCATTAAGAAATTAGCCGTGGTTACCCCAGCATTTGTATCGGATTGTCTAGAAACATTAGAAGAAATTGCTATGGAAGCCAAAGAGGAATTCATATATCACGGTGGCGAGGAATTTACAGCTATTCCGTGTTTGAACGATGAGGAGCAATGGTGTGATCTTGTTACTAAATGGATAGAAAATTGGAGAAAATAACTTATCGCCACGAATTCACGAATTATAAATAAATAATTTGTGAATTCATGGCTAATTTAAAATGAACAAATGGAATTCTATAACTACCTAAAATCCCTACATCTCATCTTTGTCATCACTTGGTTTGCTGGACTTTTTTATATAGTTCGGTTGTTTGTGTATCAAATTGAGGCAAATGACAAACCATCGCCAGAGAAAGACATTTTGCAAAAACAATACAAAATAATGACCTATCGTTTGTGGTATATTATTACTTGGCCTTCTGCTGTTTTGGCTAGTTTTTTTGCTTTTTGGATGTTGTTTTTTACGGATATTGGAAATGTTTGGTTGCGAATGCCATGGATGCATGTTAAACTTGGCTTTGTTTTTGTGCTGTATTTATACCATTATAAATGCCATAAAATTTACCTAGAATTGCAAAATAATACCGTCAAATACTCCTCCAACTTTATGCGATTGTGGAATGAAGGCGCAACGATAATCTTGTTTGCTGTAGTTTTTTTGGTGATATTAAAAAATGCCGTAAATTGGATTTATGGTGTTGTTGGAATTGTATTATTTTCGGTATTGATCATGCTTGGCTTTAAGTTATATAAAACGATTAGAGCAAAAAACAAATCCTAAATATGTTAAAAGGCTTCAAAATATCAATGCTTTCGTTGCAAATCAGGATTTTCCTTTCGATGATAGTATTGATAATTGTAGCTTCCATTTTATTAGCTTCCATTTCTATCATTCAATTCAAAAATGAAGCTAAAATTTACCATCAAGAACGATTAGACCGAAAGGAAGATGCTATTAAAGAAAATATCAATTATGTGCTTAGCAATACTACTTACCCTCTTTCGCCAAACAATCTGTCTTTAATTTTTAAAGATAAAATTCACGAATTATCAGATATTCATAATCTCGAAATCAATATTTATAGTCTTGATGGAAAACTTTTAAAATCTTCTAAATCAAAATTTTCTGTTGATGCAGTAGCGCCTCCAATACCTAAATACATTATAAAATTAGTGCAATCTTCCATCGAAAAAAGATTTGTAGACATTAGAAATAGTAACGGAAAAAAGAATCGATCTTCTTATAGCTTAATTAAAGACGACATATTTAAACCTTTAGGAATCCTAAATTTACCTTATGTAGAAGATGATAGTTATTATCAAACCGAACTACAAAATTTTTTAATGCGATTAGCACAAGTATATAGTTTTATGCTTTTTGTGGCTTTTGCAGTGGCTTATTTTCTATCATCCTATATCACAAAATCATTAAAAACTATTTCTGATAAATTGAGCGAAACCAGTTTGACCCAAAAAAACGAAAAAATTGTCCTCGAAGCCAATAGCAAAGAAATCAATCTTTTGATTAAAGCCTACAATGCTATGGTTGACGAATTAGAAGAAAGTGCACTGAAATTAGCTCAAAGCGAAAGAGAGGAAGCTTGGCGCGAAATGGCCAAACAAGTGGCGCACGAAATTAAAAACCCTTTGACACCAATGCGATTAACGGTTCAAAGTTTTCAACGAAAATTTGATGCTAATGACCCGAATCTGAAACAAAAACTTAATGATTATTCTGAAACCTTGATACAACAAATTGATACTATGAGTTCAGTCGCATCAGCTTTTTCTAACTTTGCCTCAATGCCTGCACAACAAAACGAAACATTAAATGTTGTTGATGTCGTAGAATTGACCCTTGATATTTTTAATGAAGATTATATTCAATTTATTGCCGATGAAGTAGAAATTGTTTCAAAAATTGATCGAACACAACTTATTAGAGTCATAACCAATTTAGTTAAAAATGCAATTCAATCTATTCCTGAAAATCAGGAAACTAAAATGGTTTTGGTCAATATAAAAAGAGATTTAAACCATGTCATTATTACGGTTTCAGATAACGGAATAGGAATTTCTTCTCTAGATTCCAACTGGATTTTCGAACCTAAATTTACAACAAAATCTAGTGGAATGGGGTTAGGTTTGAGTATTATTAAAAACATTATCGAAAATTATAACGGAACAATTACCTTTGAAACTGAATTTAAAAAAGGAACTACTTTTAGAGTTTCTTTACCAATAATCAACACCTAAAAAGGGAATTATGATATCAGAAAACATAATTTTAAAACACGAAAAAGGCATTGCTACTATTTATATCAATCGTCCAGAAAAGCTAAACGCATTGAATAAATCCACCATTCAAGAATTGCACGAAGCCTTGAAAATAGTTGATGAAAATCCCGATGTTCGTGTAATTTTAATCAGTGGCAGTGGCGAAAAAGCTTTCGTGGCAGGAGCGGATGTAGCCGAATTTGCACACTTTAACTCTCTAGAAGGTTCGCAACTTGCTGCACACGGACAACAAATACTGTTCGATTATATCGAAAATATGAAAACGCCAGTAATAGCCGCTATTAATGGTTTTGCCCTCGGTGGCGGACTGGAGTTAGCGATGGCGTGTCATTTCAGAATTGCTTCGGATAATGCCAAAATGGGATTGCCCGAAACCTCATTAGGTTTAATTCCTGGTTATGGTGGCTCCCAACGCTTAACTCATTTGGTTGGCAAGGGCCGAGCCATGGAAATGATTCTAACCGCTGGAATGATCGATGCCGAAACCGCAAAAAGTTATGGTTTAGTAAATCATGTCGTGACACAAGTGGAGCTTATTAGTTTTTGTACAGGAATTGCTCAAAAAATAATGCGAAATTCCCCACTAGCTATTGGAAAAGCTATCGAAGCCGTTAATGCCAATTATGTTTCAGGTGTCAATGGATTTGATGTGGAGATACATAATTTTGGAACCTGTTTTGCTACCGACGATTTTAAAGAAGGGACAACGGCATTTCTAGAGAAACGAAAAGCCGAGTTTAAAGGCAATTAAAGAAGTGTTCGGTACCTGAACTAATCAAAATCACCACTTCAAATATCAAATTATTATACTTTTTTGATATTGTAATATCATATTATTATATTTTTGTGGACCTTTCAAAAATTTAATTCCAAAAAAAATGTCTTTTCAACCCGTATTTGCCCAATTTTGGGAAAAAGTAAAAGAAAGCATCGAAAACCATACCTACGCCAAATTAACTTTGGCAAAAACCATTGGCGACACCGAACTGAAAAACATTTATGTTCGGCCGGTTTTATTAGAAAATGATGTGTTTAGCCTTTCGGTTATCGCCCGTTACAAAACCGAAGAAATAGAGAGTTTTCATTCGATAGAAGAAGCTTTTTTTGTATTAGCACCCTATATAAACAATCCGTTTTTAACTGCATTATTATTCACTACTGAAAACGATATTACTTTTAAACTCAACAAAAAACGTGTGGGAAGTATTATCGAGCAAGCACCAACATTCAAAAACGCTTCGGATGTGATATTGGAAATGAAGGAAAAAGGAATTTGATTGCTGATTAACTATTTTTGATTTCAGAAGTTTAAAAATTCACCAAATCAACAATCATTTTATCTATCAACACAAAAACTGAACACTGAATACTACTTCTCCCCGTCCCATTCGTCATAAAACTGCGAAAGGAATTTTTCCATAAAAAGGTGTCTTTCTTGCGCCATTTTTTTGCCAGTTTCGGTATTCATCTTGTCTTTTAGCAGTAATAATTTTTCGTAGAAATGGTTGATTGTTGGAGCTTTGCTATTTTTATATTCTTCCTTGGTCATATGAAGGTTTGGAGCAATATTAGGGTCATAAATAGCTCTATTTTTGAAACCTCCATAATTGAATGTTCTGGCAATGCCAATGGCACCAATAGCGTCTAATCTGTCGGCATCTTGAACGATATTTAATTCAATAGAAGAGAAGGTCTTTTTTGTATTTCCACCCTTAAAAGAGATGTTTTCTATAATATTGACGATGTGTTGAATTGTGACTTCATCTACATTTTCGCTTTCAAGAAATTCACGGGCAATTTTCGGCCCAATGGTTTCATCTCCTCCCGAAGCGTCGGGATAAAACTTGCTATCAGCAATATCATGAAGTAAAGCCCCTAAAGCCACAATTAATAGATTACATGTTTCGCCTTGAGCAATTAAAAGTGCATTTTTAAATACTCTTTCAATGTGAAACCAATCGTGTCCGGCTTCGGTATTTTTAAGCTTTTCTTGGACAAAAAGAGTGGTATTCTGGATCAAATCTGGATTCATTATGTTAACGGTGTTTTATAAAAAAAAAGCTGATTTTTAAAATGTTAATTTCAAAAATCAGCAATTCAATATTTTAATTAATTTCAATGGCAATTTCAATAGCAAAAATCTAAAATCATTACCCGAAAGCTTTGCTCGAACTGACGAAGCAATCTACAATCTAGCCGGTTCTACCCATTTGAACTGAAATGATTCTTGAGGAATGACCAATCTTTCCGAAATTCTAGCCATTCTAGCCGGTAACTTCATCAAATAATCTCTTGCTTTTTCGGCTTCGTCGGTCAAACTTCCAATTTTATCAATTTCCCATTTCTCGATTAGTTTTTGCAAAATATCCACATAGTCATTGGCAGTATAAACTCCAATTCGTTGGGCAGAATCTGAAAAATGTTCAAAAGCAGAGCTAATTTTTTGTCCTGACTCTCTCAAGAAATGAGCTGGCATAACAATTTTTGCTTTCATCATGTATTGAAAAGCCAACATCATTTCGCTTGGATCAATTTTGAAAATCTGATTTACAAATTCGCTGTATGCCAAATGGTGGCGCATTTCGTCGCCAGCAATCATCTTGCACATTTTAGATAATTTGGCGTCGCCATAACTTTTGGCCAATTGCGAAACTCTATTATGCGAAACATAAGTAGCTAGTTCTTGAAAACTCGTATACACAAAGTTTTTATACGGATCTCTTCCGGTTCCAATATCAAAACCATCTCCAATAAGATGTTGGGTTGTCATTTCGATTTCGCGCATGTTGACACGACCCGATAAATAAAGGTATTTATTCAATAAATCACCATGTCTATTTTCTTCCCCTGTCCATTGGCGCACCCATTGTGCCCACCCATTTCTTTCTAGATTGTCTACTCCTTCTACTTCCATCAACCAGTTTTCGTAGGTTGGCAAAGCTTCTTCGGTAATCATATCGCCAACCATAGCTACCCAAAAATCATACGGTAAATCTTTGGATATTTCTCTCAATTCTTTTACTTCTTCTAGAAAATTATCACCTTCGGAATTTGGCAAAAAATCTGATGGTTGCCAAATTTTTTCTACTGGAATTAGATATTGGTCAACGTAGCTGCTAACGTTTTTTTCTAAAAGTTGCATTACTTCTAATCGAATGTTTTTTATTGACATCTTCAATGTTAGATTAAGGCGTTATATTTAAGTTTCCCCTAAATTTGATACCTATTATACTTTATTTAATAGCTTTAATAATTTCACTCTCGGTATGTACAAATAGCTCATCAAATGACACTTCATTAACCGAAAGAGGCTTATGAACTGTAAAGGTAAGATGATTTCCCAAACCTAACGGAAAAAATCCAAATTTTACCATTTTCCATGAATTATTTATTGTAATTGGCACTACAAAAGCTGATGGCGCATTTTTACATAATATTTTTAATCCCGTTTGTGCAAATTCTTTTGGTTTTCCGTTTTTGGAGCGTGTCCCTTCGGGAAAAATAACCGCTGAGCGTTGGTGTTTTTCTATATATTCCGCGAGTCCTTTTATTGTAGGGATGGCTTGTTTGGGGTCTTTTCTATCAATAAGTACCGAACCGCCATGCCTTAAATTATAAGAAACACTAGGAATCCCCTTCCCCAATTCTTTTTTGCTAACAAACTTGCAATGAAATTCACGTAAATACCAAATCATAGCAATTATATCATACATGCTTTGATGGTTAGACACAAAAATCAGAGGAGCGTTTTTCGGGATTAATTCTCTGTTTACAAAGGTATATCGAGTGCCTATTAAATTAGTGCATCTTAATAACATAAAATTCAAATAATCCACGCTTTTTTTATGGGCTTGATACCCAAAAACGTTGAAGCAAATCCACTGAATAGGATGAAAAATAACTAAACAAAGACCAAAGCACAAATAATAAATAACGGATATTGGATACGAAATTAGTTTTTGCATCTTTAAAAAATTTAAATGCAAAAATAAGAAATATATTTGTAGCCAGATTTTAATCCCAAACAATATTCCCATTTGGCGTATAACTGTACCTTTGTCCAATACTATTTTTGACTTTTTATCCAAAAAATGAACTTCACCTACCCAAAAAACGAAAAGCTAAAAAGTAAAATCACTATAGATTTGCTTTTTTCTCAAGGCAAATCGGTTTCAAAATACCCTTTGAGATTGGTTTATGTAGCCAGTGATTATGGCATTGCTGAAGATTCAGACCAAAAACTAAAAATGGGAGTTTCGGTTTCTAAAAAATATTTCAAAAATGCCGTTGACCGAAATTATTTCAAGCGTGTACTTCGTGAAACCTATCGATTGAACAAACATTTGCTGATTGACCATCTTGAAAAACCCTATGCTTTTATGTTTTTTTACCAAAGTAAAGATCGATTAACCTACGAAGAAATCAACACCAAAACCATTCAGTTGTTTGAAAAATTTGTACTACAGCTGAAAAAGGAAGGATGATGATTTTTGTTTATTCGCTTAATCCATATATTGATGATATATTGATGATTTATTGCTATTTTAGTACATTCAAATTAAGTCCGTTAAAATCATGATTCCAATCTTTAAAAAAAAATACATTCTTCCGGTTGTTGCATCTGCTTTTCTTTATGTTAGTGTTAGTTTCAAAGACGATTACTTTGAAATTGCCAAACAAATAGAAATATTTACCACTCTTTTTAGAGAGCTCAACATGAATTATGTTGACGATACCAATCCAGGAGAATTGATGGATAAAGCGGTCAAAAGCATGCTGGCTAGCTTGGATCCTTACACGGTTTATTTTAATGAACAAGACGTAGTTAAATTTAAAATAAACAATACTGGGGAATATACAGGTATTGGAGCTCAAATATCACGCAAGAATGATGAACTAATAATCAAAGAACCCTATAAAAATTTTCCAGCAGATAAAGCGGGACTCAAAGCAGGTGATGCCATTATCCAAATTGGAGATATCCTCTTATCGGATTTCAAAGACGATGCTTCACAACTTTTTAGAGGCGCCAAAAACAGCAAAATAAACATTACATACATTCGCCAAGGAAAAACCATGACCACACAAATCATTCTTGATGAAGTAGAAATTAAATCAGTACCATTTTACGGAAAAATAGATGATAAAACGGGATATATTGTATTAACTCACTTTACCAAAAAAGCATCTCAAGAAACCAAAGAAGCTTTGGAGCAATTAAAAAAAGAGGGTGCCGAAAGAATTGTCCTTGATCTAAGAGGAAATCCCGGTGGACTCTTGAATGAAGCTGTCAATATTTGTAATTTATTTGTTCCAAAAAATGAGATAATTGTCACCACAAAATCAAAAATAGAAAAACACAACAATACCTATAAAACCTCTCGTGAACCTGTAGATACTGAAATCCCATTGGTTATTCTTGTTAACGGAAAAAGTGCTTCGGCATCTGAAATTGTCTCAGGAGCTTTACAAGATTTGGATCGTGCCGTTGTTATTGGAAGCCGAAGTTATGGTAAAGGATTGGTTCAAAGGCCTGTTGAATTAACTTATGGAACGCAGCTAAAAGTGACCATTTCTCGCTATTACACCCCATCAGGTAGATGTATTCAGGCATTAGATTATGCTCATAAAGACAAAAATGGAGTAGCCACAAAAACAGATGCTAAAAACTATAATGCTTTCAAAACTCGAAGAGGAAGAACAGTATATGATGGGGGGGGCATACAGCCTGATATTGAATTGGAGGAAACAAAATCAAATCCGATTATGGATGCCTTGGTTAAAAATGACGGAATTTTTAATTATGCTAGTCGTTATTATTACAAAAATCCGAATTTAGGAAATCAAATACCAGCAATTTCTGATGCTGATTATCTTGATTTTAAAACCTTTTTGAAAGAACAAAAATTTTCGTTTGATACTGAAACCGAACTCGCTTTGAAGAAAACTTTGGTTGCTGCCAAAAAAGAAAATATAGACGAAAACATCAACAAAGAATACCTGCAATTGCAAGCTGCGCTTCAAAAAAGCGAAGAAAATTTATTAGACAAACATCAAAAAGAAATTAAAAATTTGTTGATAGACGAAATCATTTTACGCTACCAATATCAAGAAGGTTTGTACCAATATTATCTTAAAAACAACTCCGAAATCAAAAAAGCTGTGAACCTGTTAAATAATAGCTCCGAGTATAAAAGCATCTTAAAAATGTAATGAATAAAAGAATATACATACTTTTTTTTTTCTTCTTTAACTGGCTTTCAGCTCAGGAAAAAGGGACGGAATCTGTGTATTTTGAGTTTGACAAATTCGATTTGAATCCATCTCAAATTAACACCATCAAAGACCTGTTGCATTCCTCTGCTACTCCTCGTTTCGATGCTATTCAACTGTATGGCTATTGCGATGATCGTGGGAGTGAGAATTACAATTATAATTTGTCTAATAAAAGAGTAGCAAAGGTTCAGGAAATTTTACTCGATTATAGCATTTCTCAAAATCAGATTTATATTTGCGAAGGAAAAGGACGAGTAATTATTAATAAAGACACCATCAAAAATCTAGATGAAATTAGGGATAAAAACAGACGAGTCGATTTAATATTTATCAAAAACACTACTCTTACTTCATTTCCTGCTTCGCCAAAATTGGGCGATTTGATTGTTCTGGACAAGGTAGTATTCGAAATGGGCTCGAGTGTTCTTACTTTAAAAGCAAAAAAAGAATTAGAAAAAGTGATTGCTTCTATACAAAAATTCAAGTCAATCCGTTTTGAAATCAAAGGTCATGTTTGCTGTACTTCGAGTAAATACCTTGACGCTATTGACAATGAAACTGACGAAAGGAATCTTTCAATAAATAGAGCAAAAAGGGTTTTTTCGTACCTAAGATCCAAAGGAATAAATCCCTATCGGATGTCTTTTAAAGGTTTTGGAAATCGTTTCCCACTTGGTAAAGGAGATGAGTTTGACAGACGAGTCGAATTCCTAATTACTAGATTGTAGCTATCCTCTTTGCATCTCAATATGCGGAATATCATCTTCTAGATACATAGCACTAGTTTGAATAAACCCCTGGCTTTCATAAAACTTTTTTAGATATAATTGAGCACCAATGGTTATTTGGCTTTCGCCAAAATGCAATGCAATACAAGCTATAGCCTCTTGCATCAATTTTTGTCCCCATTTTTTATCTCTATAATTAGGATCAACCAAAACCCTTCCTATTGAAGCATTATCAAAAGAAATTCCTGCATTGAAAAGTCTAGCATAGGCCACAATTTTACCATCAAATGTTCCTAAAAGATGAAGTGCTAATTTATCTTTTCCATCCATATCATGGTAAACACAATTTTGTTCCACAACAAAAATGGCACTTCTTAAACTCAAAATTTCATATAATTCGTTTACTGTAAGTGATTCAAAAGGTTTTATATTCCAGTCTAATCCCATAATTGTTATAAAATAGTAATTGATTTGATAATTGACTCTAATTCGTGCATTAAATCCCGCTCTTCTTTCGAAGGAGAATAGCAAAATCCTTCTAAAACTAAGATTCTATTGTGTTTCTCATCCGCAATAGAATAATTAACAAACGGCCCTGACATAAAATCATTTTTTAATTCCCAAGTACCTTTAGTTTCGAATGTTTCATTACCTGCTAGTTTTAATTTAAATAAATAAGGAGCATACCCTTCATCCGTAATCATATTGGTATCTAGTTCGGTACCTCTAATGTATAATTTCCCTATAGAATCTCGCATTTTAATTATGCTTTCAATAACATTATTGTCCTTTTTTAAAGTGGTATAAGGCAGCTGATAAATCAATATATTGGTGTTTCCGCTAGGAATTTCTTTTTTCAGCCAAAGAAATTGGTTGTTTTGATAAGAATACAAATAACCCGAAGGAATTTTTAAAGTAATATGGAATTTTTTGGTTATTTTTTCGATATTCAGCAGCGATAAACTTGTAATTCTTTGATTTTCTGCTATTTCTGTTTCCTTACTGATTTCAATTATTTTTGGAGCACTACTCTGAAGTATTTTCAAGATTTCGGAAGTTGTTTTTCCCGAAATACGAAATACTTTTTGAGGTGTTGCAAATTGGTTTCTGGTTAAAGAAAATTCATTTATATTTTCTTTCTTAACAATAATAATGATTCGGCTATCAGTAACAAATCCCTCCATCAATTTGGCAGGATATTGATTTATAGTAAATAGTGGTTCTTCTTCTGGTAATCCGATTACAGGTGATGCAAACTTATTTCTTATACTATCACCAACTTCGCCATTCCATAATTGGTCGTCGATGATCACCGAAATAGTATTGATTTTGCCAGTTGCTTTTCTAAGAGTATTAACATTCTTTTTTTCACATGAAAAAAAAAACATAGTGGTGAAAAGCAATAAAAAAAGGGTTTTATTCATTTTATACTAATTATGAATTAAAATCCAAATTTATAGAAGAT
Source organism: Flavobacterium sp. (assembly GCF_046155325.1). Taxonomy (GTDB): domain Bacteria; phylum Bacteroidota; class Bacteroidia; order Flavobacteriales; family Flavobacteriaceae; genus Flavobacterium. Next base: position 14,006 of record NZ_JBJXDQ010000057.1, on the reverse strand, counting down.
AATTATATTATCCGTTAATTTTTAATTTCATTCCTGGTTTTAAATCTTCACTTCTGATATCATTCCATTTTTTAATATCTGAAATACTTACGCCAGGATATTTTTTGGCGATGCTATATAAAGAGTCTCCTTTTTTAACAAAATAATTAATCTCTTTGTTTTTAGAAGCTGAAGCCAAATTATCTTTCTTCTTGAATGAATTGGTTGATTTATTTTCTTGAGTAGCTATTTCACTTTGCGCAACAATTAATGTGCTCCCCAAGGCGATATTAATGTTTTTTAAATTATTCCATGTTTTTAAATCCTCAACCGTAGATCCAAATTTCTTAGCTATATTGCCTAAATTATCACCTTTTTTTACAATATACTCTACGTTATCAACTTTAGCAGTTGCCACTGATTCTTCTTTAGTAATTGTTTCATTTATAGCAATTTGTAATGAAGCTCCCAATTGGACTGAATTAGTAGTAAGATGATTCCATTCTTTTATTTCGGCCAAAGTAACATTGTGTTTTTTGGCAATCGAACTCAAATTATCTCCCTTTTGAACGATATAAAAAGCAGCGATTTCAGTAGTTAAATTATCTGTATTAACTAGTTTCTTCTCTTTTTCTTCGTTGATTAACTTAGATTCTGTTGATACTATTGGCTGATTAGTAGCTTTTGATACAGTAGCAATATTGTTTTCTTTAGTGCCTTTTATAGCATTAGTGTCTTCAAGATAAATTTTCAAGCTTTTCCCACGAGCAACATTGTTGCCTTTAATGTAGTTCCACTTTTTTAAATCTGCAATAGTTACATCATATTTATTGGCTATTCCACTCAGATTATCACCTCTTTTTACTATGTAATATTTTGTTTTAGAAAGCGATATCGGCTTTTGAATTTTATTCAATGTGTCTTTTACTGCAATGGCTTTTGAAACCTGAAATGGTTTTTCTCTATTGTTTGCTTCAAATTCAGTATAAGCATAAATCTTATCTTCATTAGATGTAAAAACAGCAATTTTATCCTTTGGCAATCTTAAAAAATGGCTTTCCTCTTCATAAAACGGAATAACATTCATTTTATAAGAAGGATTCAAAACCTGTAATTGACTTACTGGAATATCTAACAAATCCGAAATTTGTTTGAAAGACATTTCCTTATTAATTTGTATGGTGTCAGTCGCGAAATGTTTAACAATAGCTCTATCTGGCTTAATACCATGTTCTTTATGGTATTCATAAATGTACATGGTAGCTAAAAAAGCAGGTACATATCCTTGTGTTTCTTTAGGTAGATTTTTTCTAATATTCCAATAGTTTTGTTGTCCGCCAGAACGTCGAATAGCTTTGGCAACATTCCCTGGTCCTGAATTATAGGATGCTAAAACCAAATCCCAATCTCCAAAAATAGCATACATATTAGCCATATATTGGGCGGCAGCATCACTTGCTTTTATAGGATCGCTTCGCTCATCAACATAAGAATCAATTTTAAGATTGTATTGTTTTCCGGTTTGATACATGAATTGCCACAAACCAGTAGCTCCCATTCTAGAAACTGCTTTTGGGTTCAAAGCTGATTCAACAACAGCTAAATATTTAATCTCTAACGGTACATTTTGTTTGGCAAGTGCCTCTTCAAACAACGGAAAATAATATTCAGAAACAGCCATTAATCTTTCAAAAGCTTTTTTTCTGTTTTTTAAGAATGATTTGATGATATTTTCAAGACCTACATTGTATTCGATATTGAAAGGAGATTTAGCATCCATTACTTTAAGTCTTGATTTGAGTAAGTCTGTAGACAACTCATAATCGACTTTTTGGTCAATGTTAATGGTTTTTATATCATCAGAAATAGTATTGTAAGTATCTAAATTAGCTAATTCTTTCATCCAAAGACTATCAACACAAGATGCCATTTTGTCTTTGACGAAAGTTTTTTTGATAGAGTCTAGGTAGAAATTTTTTATTTCAGTTTTTGCAAATCCTTTGTTTTCAACAACTTTTTGTGAAAACATAGAAATTGACAATAATAGAAAAAACGATAGGGCAGTGTTTTTTATATTCATATTTTTTTAATCAACTTACTATAATTCAAACGATTAAAAACAAATCGTTTTTGCAAACATAATACGTTATAACTAAAAATTTCAGTAAAAATTGTTAAAGATGCAATTTTTAGTCCAAAATAGCTGCAATTCCGGGTAAAATCCTACCCTCAAGCATTTCGAGCATAGCTCCTCCACCGGTAGAAACATAACTTACTTTGTCTTCAAATCCGAACTGTTTTACAGCTGCAACCGAGTCTCCACCACCAACAAGTGAAAAGGCTCCGTTTGCAGTAGCTTCAGCAATAAAGTTACCTAATTGAATAGTTCCGTTAGAAAAAGTTGGCATTTCGAAAACTCCCAAAGGACCATTCCATAAAATGGTTTTTGATTCTAATATTACTTTTTTGAAATTCTCTAATGATTTTGGTCCTGCATCTAATCCTTGCCATCCATCAGGAATTTCGCGAACATCTACTGTTTGAGTATTGGCAGTATTCGAAAAATCATCGGCTGCAACAACATCTATAGGAATATGAATTTGAACTCCTTTTTCTTTTGCCAATCTCAAGATTTCCAACGCTAATTCTTGTTTGTCGTCTTCACAAATTGATTCTCCAATTTTTCCGCCTAAGGCTTTCACGAAAGTAAAAGTCATTCCGCCGCCAATAATCATGTGATCCACTTTGTCTAAAATGTTTTCAATAACTGTAATTTTAGACGATACTTTTGATCCTCCAAGAACTGCTGTCACTGGATTTTTAGAAGCTTTTAAAACTTTATTTAAACTTTCAATTTCTTTAGCCAATAATAATCCGAAACATTTTTCATTTGGAAAAAACTTTGCAATTATAGTTGTCGAAGCGTGTGCTCTGTGTGCTGTTCCAAAAGCGTCATTTACATAAATATCACCTAAGAATGCCAATTCTTTAGCAAATTCAACATCTCCTGCTTCTTCTTGAGCATAAAAACGTAAATTTTCTAACAATAAAATTTCTCCTGCTTGAAGTTCTTTTACCGCTTTTACCGCTTCATTTCCAATACAATCTGGTGAAAATTTAACCGTTTGGCCCAAAATTTCAGAAGCCGTTTTTAAAATATGTTTTAACGAATATTTTTCCTGAATTCCTTTTGGTCTTCCTAAATGCGACATCAAAATTACACTTCCACCATCAGCAAGAATTTTGTCGATTGTAGGCTTAGCCGCTTCAATACGAGTGGCATCGGTTACATTGAAATTTTCGTCTAAAGGAACGTTAAAATCAACACGAATTATGGCTTTTTTGGAGGCAAAATTAAAATCGTTTATAGTTTTCATTATATTCTGTTTTAAGTTTTTTTGAAACAGTGACAAATATAGAATTTTTTAGTAAGCAATAAATACAAATTTCTCAGAAAAAGCTCGTATGTAACTACGAAAACGTTATATTTCACTCGTTTAAAAACTAAATTGTTCTTTAATTTCAGAAACTTTATTTCTAAAATTTCCTCTCTCTTTCATTTTCGATTATATTTGCCTTATGCAATTTTCAGCTATTTTAGGACAAGAACACATCAAAAACCACTTGACGCGAAGTGCCGATTTGGGTAGAATTCCCCATGCTCAATTATTTATCGGTCCTGAAGGAAGTGGCACCTTACCCATGGCGATTGCTTATGCTCAATACGTTTTGTGTGGTAATCAAAATGGTGAAAATTCAGGAGTCAACGAAAGTTGTAATCTCAAATTTCAAAAAATATCGCATCCCGATTTGCATTTTGTATATCCAACTGTCACCAATGAAGATATAAAAAAAGACCCGAAAAGCATAGATTTTATTGCTAATTGGAGATTATTTGTTGACCAAAACCCTTATGGCGGTTTGTTCGATTGGTATTCCGTTTTAGGAGTTCAAAACAAACAGGGATTTATTCGTGTAGAAGATGCGGGAGAGGTTTTAAAAACATTATCTTTAAAATCCTATGAAGGTGGCTATAAAATTATGATTGTTTGGATGGCCGATAAAATGAATATTGCTGCTTCGAATAAACTATTGAAATTACTCGAAGAACCACCCGAAAAAACAGTTTTCATTCTCATTTCCGAAAATGAAGAAGATATTATTCAAACCATACGTTCTCGTTGCCAAGTTTTGCATTTTAATGGATTGAGCGAAACTGTTATTGCCAATGCTTTGATTTCTCGTGAAAATACAGACCCGAAACTAGCCTCAAAAATTGCTCACCAAGCACAAGGAAATTACAACAAAGCCTTGCACTTATTAAATGATGACAGCGAAGAATTTCCGTTTGAACAATGGTTCGTGGTTTGGGTTCGAGCCGCATTCAAAGCCAAAGGAAACGCTGCCGTGATTGCTGATTTGATCCATTGGAGCGAACAAATTTCTGCTTTGGGAAGAGAAACTCAAAAGAAGTTTCTGCAATATTGTATCGATATTTTCCGTCAAGCTTTGATGCATAATTATGAAACGCAAAGTTTAGTTTATTTTGAACCAGCCGTCGAAAATTTCACGATTGCGAAATTTGCGCCTTTTGTAAACGGCAACAACATTCACGAAATATTCCAGGAATTGTCTGATGCAATTTACCACATTGAGCGCAACGGAAATGCCAAAATAATCCTAACCGATTTATCTATAAAACTGACACGTTTAATTCACAAAAAATAAGATAATGAACAATGCATCCTCCATTTTGCTCTTGGTTTTTTTGTCCATCACTTTTATTCAATCAGGCTATGACAAACTGTTTTATTGGAAAGACAATCTCAGTTGGTTAAAAGAACATTTTGCTAAGACTCAACTTAAAAATTTAGTGCATCTAGCCTTAATTCACATTCTAATTTTAGAATTAATTTCTGGTGTTTTATGCATTGTAGGTAGTATCGAATTAGTGATAAGCAACGGAAGAACCTTTGGTTTGTATGGCGCTGTTTTTTCAAGTATTACTTTATTGATGTTGCTTTTTGGACAACGATTGGCCAAAGATTATGACGGTGCCAGAACTATTGTTATTTACTTTATTCCTGCTGTAATGGCGGTTTTATTGTTGAGTTAGAAAAGAAAAAAGATTGCCACAAAGTCGCAAAGTCACTAAGAAAAAAATTAATTTGTTGAAAGTATTAAATAATTAAACCAATATGTAGCAACCTAAAAACGATTATTTGGTTTAAAATTTGTGTCTTCGTGGCAAAACAAATCAAAACCTTTGTGCCGTTTCAATAAAAACAACAACGAAAAGAAAAACTTTGTGACTTAGCGCCTTCGTGGCCAAAAAAACTAAATTATGACTTCAAAACATCCATCCGAATCTTTGACCGTTTTAACAGACATGGTTTTGCCTAGCGAAACGAATGCCTTGAATAACCTTTTTGGGGGGGAATTATTGGCCCGAATGGATCGTGCTGCTTGTATTTCGGCAGGGCGACATTCCCGACAAATTTGTGTCACAGCCTCGGTTAATCATGTTGCTTTTAATATGGCTATTGCCCTAGGGAGTGTAGTTATTGTGGAGGCAAAAGTATCGAGAGCTTTCAAAACCTCGATGGAAGTGTATCTGGATGTTTGGGTTGAAGATCGAGAATCGGGAGCCAAAACCAAAGCCAACGAAGCCATTTATACTTTTGTGGCGGTTGATGACAACGGAAAACCAGTAGAAGTGCCACAAGTAATTCCGGAAACAAAACTCGAAACACAACGTTTTGATGCTGCATTAAGACGCAAACAATTGAGTTTGCTCTTGGCAGGGAAAATAAAACCTGAAGAAGCTACGGAATTGAAGGCGTTGTTTGTGTGAAATTTTATCTTCTGCTTGAAATCTTAATTGGAAAATATAAATCATACTAACCCAAAATATTCCCCTTGCTTCTTCCAAAAAAAGAAGTATTTTTACAAAAAGAGAAATTCAAAAAATAAATGAAACGCCCATTGCAATTATTATAGAAAAACAGGAATATAAATAAGCGTTCCATCTTCAGATAAAAAACAAATAGTATAAACATAGATGAAAGAAAAGATGAGTTCAGAGAAAGAAGCCAAATTAAAAGCACTACAACTTACGCTTGACAAACTAGATAAAACCTACGGAAAAGGCACCGTGATGAAAATGGGCGACAAAGCCATTGTCGAAGTAGAAACTATTTCGTCAGGATCATTAGGAATCGATTTAGCCTTAGGTGTTGGCGGTTATCCAAGAGGAAGAGTAATCGAAATATATGGCCCTGAATCTTCAGGAAAAACAACCTTGACTTTGCACGCTATTGCCGAAGCTCAAAAAGCGGGTGGAATTGCTGCTTTTATAGATGCTGAACACGCTTTCGATAGAAATTATGCCGAGAAACTAGGCGTTGATATCGAAAACCTCATCATTTCGCAACCCGATAATGGAGAACAAGCTCTAGAAATTGCCGAGAATTTAATTCGTTCTGGAGCGATTGATATTGTCGTGATTGACTCGGTTGCCGCTTTGACGCCAAAAAGTGAAATCGAAGGCGAAATGGGTGATTCTAAAATGGGATTACACGCTCGTTTGATGTCACAAGCTTTGAGGAAATTAACGGGAACAATTAGCAAAACAAATTGTACTGTTTTCTTCATCAACCAGTTGAGAGAGAAAATTGGTGTCATGTTCGGAAATCCAGAAACCACAACGGGTGGAAATGCATTGAAATTTTATGCTTCGGTTCGTTTGGATATTCGTCGTTCGACTCAAATAAAAGATGGTGATAATGTTCTTGGAAACAGAACTAAAGTTAAAGTCGTGAAAAACAAAGTAGCTCCGCCATTTAAAATAGCTGAATTTGATATTATGTATGGTGAGGGAATTTCGAAAACAGGAGAAATTTTAGATTTAGCCGTTGAATTTGAAATCATCAAAAAAGCGGGTTCTTGGTTCAGTTATGGCGAAACCAAATTAGGACAAGGTCGTGATGCGGTGAAATCTTTAATAAAAGACAATCCAGAATTAGCCGATGAATTAGAGGCCAAAATTAAGGAAAGGATAAAAGAAAATAATGCTTAAATTAGAAAAAGAGTCTCGCTTTGCGAGACTTTTTTTTGACATATATTCTCTGGGTTTTGGAATTAGGTTTTAATTTTTCTTTTTTTATAGTCCTGAAATAGCCATAAAAAAAAGTGTCCTCTTGAAACACCACAGATTAACACAGATTACACACCCCTAACCCCTCTCAAGAGGGGAATTTAATATGATAAATAACACGTTTTGTTTTAGACAACATATCAATACACATGTAAAATTATTACACTCCTAGCTCCCCTCTTGAGAGGGGTTGGGGGTGTGTTTTTTATATTTAAAAATGTAAAAATTCTATGTTAAAAACAACGATTTAGGAATTACCTTAAACTATTTAATCTTCTTCTCAAATTCCACTAATTGTTCGTGAATTTTTTTCCAAGATTGGACTTTAATACTATTCTTATCTGCCAAAGTCTTTCCTTCTGTTTCAATAAAAGGAAGAATTTTTACACGTAAAAGCCCTGGGCTTCCACTAAAAACAGTGTAGGAATACCGTTTTTTATTATCGCCAAAAGCAATAGGAACAATCGGCAATTGATGTTCGATGGCCAATCTAAAAGCACCGTCTTTAAAGTGGTCTAAAAGTATGGATTCGTCATCAGGAACTCCTCCTTCGGGAAAAATACAGATGCTGAGTCCTTGATCTATTCTTTTTTGTGCTCGTTCAAAAACACTATGCTTGCTTCTGGAACTTGTTCTATCGACTAAAATACAGGTTCGTTTATAGAAAAAACCAAAAAGAGGAATTTTTGACAACTCTTTTTTGCCTACAAAAACAAAAGGTTTGTTTATCACCACTAGCATCAACATTATGTCAACCATCGAGGTATGATTGGCAACAATCATATAACTTTTGTCTTTGTCGAGTTGCTGTCCTTTATCTATTCTATAATAAAAACCCATTCCGAAAAGAATGACTTTGGACCAAATCCTTGCCATTTTAAAAAAGTAAGGATAGCCGCTTTCGGTCAAAATGGAAGCCACCAAAAAAGGAAACATAATAAGAATAGGGATTGCCATTACTACATAAAACCATACGCGCCATAGAATCCAAAAAATAATTTTTATTCCTCTCATAGTTTTCAAAAGTAAGTAAAAGGGTTTAAGTTTGAATATATTTAACCGCAAAGAGCACAAAGTTTTTTCGCAAAGTAAAAAAGAAAAGATGACTTAAAATGAAATTTCAAAAATTATTATAGGTTTAGCAATTGAAGTTCATAGAAGTCTTGGGCCTGATTTATTAGAAAACGCTTATAAAGAATGTTTGTTTTATAAAATAAATCAATATGGTCTTTTCGTTGAAAAAGAAAAAGTTTTACCATTAATTTTTGAAGAGGTAAAATTAGATTGCGGTTATCGAGTTGATTTATTGGTAGAGAACAAGTTTATAATTGAACTTAAAAGTGTAGAGTAATTGTGCGAAATTCACTTAGCTCAAACTTTAACTTATTTAAAAATTGGAAACTACAAACTTGGATTGTTAATAAACTTTAACGAAGTTCTACTAAAAAATGGAATTAGAAGAGTGGTCAATAATTTATAACATTTGAGAACATTTTCAAAAAACTCTAAAATCATTGAGAACTTTGCGAAAAACTTTGCGAACTTTGCGGTAAGAAAAAAACATAATGGCAAAAATACTCACTGGCGTTCAAAGTACAGGAACTCCGCATTTAGGAAATTTACTTGGCGCAATTATTCCAGCAATCGAATTATCGAACAATCCCGCAAACGAATCCTTTCTTTTCATTGCCGATTTACATTCGATAACCCAAATAAAAGACGGAAAAACATTAAGAGAAAATACATACAGCACTGCAGCTGCTTGGCTTGCTTGTGGTTTGAATGTGGACAAGGTAGTTTTTTACCGTCAGTCTGATGTGCCACAAACAGCTGAATTATCTTGGTATTTGAGTTGCTTTTTTCCATTCCAAAGATTGACCTTGGCGCATTCATTCAAAGATAAAGCGGACCGATTAGAAGACGTAAACGCAGGACTTTTTTCGTATCCAATGCTTATGGCTGCCGATATTTTATTATATGATGCACAATATGTTCCCGTAGGAAAAGATCAATTACAACATCTTGAAATTACCCGCGATGTGGCTTCTCGGTTCAATCACCAAATGGGAGAAACATTTGTAATTCCCGAGGCTATTATTCAAAAAGACAGCATGCTTATTTCTGGAACTAATGGCGAAAAAATGAGCAAATCCGCTAATAATTATATCAATGTTTTCTTGGACGACAAAGCCTTGCGAAAACAAATTATGAGTATCGAAACCGATAGCACACCACTCGAAGATCCTAAAAATCCAGAAACCTGTAATGCTTTTGCCTTATATAAATTATTAGCAAATCAAAACCAAACAGAAACTATGACTGCCAATTATCGTGGTGGAAATTATGGTTACGGTCATGCCAAACAAGCCTTGTTTGAACTGATTCTTGAAAGATTCAAAACCGAAAGAGAGAAATACAATTACTACATTAACCATCTTGCCGAAGTTGATGCTTTATTAAAAGTCGGTGCCGAGAAAGCGGCTGGAGTTGCCAATGGAGTTTTAGGAAGAGTAAGAGAAAAACTGGGCTTTGAGTAAGAAAACATATAAGTCATATAAGTTGCTCAATAATCAATTAAAATTTAAAACTTATATGACTTATATGTTTCAAAATCAAATCGCTTCAAACAATTTCCCCGGCAAAGGTCGAATCACGCCTTTGAGTTCCATATTCAATAGCATTCCTGAGATTTTATAAATGGGGAAATCACATCGCAAAGCTATAATATCCATCAATTCTTTTCCGTTTTTTAGGAGGTAATCATAAACTTTTTGCTCGTCTGGTTCTAGGGTGACAAATAATTGTTTCTGTACTGGTTTTACTTTGCTTTGAATGTCCCAATTCAGGATATAAACTAAATCGGCAGCACTAGTTAACAAATTTGCTTTTTGGGTTTTAATTAAATTATTGCAGCCTTGACTGAGTTTGTCCGTTATTCGACCAGGAACGGCAAAAACATCTCGATTGTAATCATTAGCAAGATTCGCTGTGATTAAGGACCCTCCTCTATCAGCGGATTCAATGACAATGGTGGCTTCTGAAATTCCTGCCACAATGCGGTTTCTCCGAACAAAATTTTCTTTTTCTGGATTAGACGAACTCCAAAACTCCGTCATAAAACCGCCGTTTTGTTCTACTTTAGCAACATATTTCTTGTGAGTTTTGGGGTAAATTTGGTTTAAACCATGCGCCACAACCCCAATCGTTTGCAAATTGTGTTCTATAGCCAATTGATGTGCAAAAATATCAACGCCGTAGGCAAAACCGCTCACAATTATAGGATCAAGAGGCGCCAAATCTTCTATTAATTTTCGGCAAAATTCCATTCCGTACGAAGTGATTTGTCGGGTCCCTACAATGCTGATGATTTTTTTGTTTTTAAGATCAATATTTCCCGAAGAAAACAATAAAAGAGGTCCGTCGATGCAATGTTTCAATCTTTCCGGATAATTTTCGTCTTGAAAATAAGAGACGTTGATTTCATTTGATTTAATAAACTGAAGTTCTTGTTCCGCTTTTTCGAAAACGGATTTGTTTTTTAAATTTTGGATTAAAATGGAACCAATTCCATCAATAGCAGTAAGTTGGGATATTTTTGTCTTGAAAACGGCTTCTGCACTACCACAATGATTTATTAATTTTTTGGCCATAATGTCACCAACACCTTCAACTTGCTGTAATGCCAATAAATGAAATAAATCTTGATCTGTCATAAGAATTGTTTGAGGCTGAAAAGTATAAAAATTTATGCGGATTGTTAATAAAAATTGTGAATAAAATTTTGTCAGCTGTTTAGATTATATAACTTTGTAACTATGAACATCCAACCTTACATAGCACAACTTTTATATCGTTATCAATGTGTAACCGTTCCGGGATTCGGGGCTTTTTTGACCGAAATTCAATCGGCACAATTAATAGAAAGTTCCAATTCTTTTTTTCCGCCAAAGAAAATTATTTCTTTCAATAGTCAATTACAAAATAATGACGGACTATTAGCCAATCATATTGCTCAAGCAGAAAAAACATCATACGAATATGCCGTTAGCGCGATTCAATTTGAAGTTTTTAACTGGAAAAAAATGCTTCAAGAAAATGGCTTGTTTTCATTAAAAAACATTGGGGATTTTTCGCTTAACGCTGACAAGAATCTTATCTTTAAACCGTTTGATCAAACGAATTATTTGACAAATTCTTTTGGTTTAAGTGGCTTTGTTTCACCAATTGTAAAAAGAGAAGTTTTCGAAAAAAATATCGAGTCACTTGAGGAAAACCTTGTAATTACTTTGATTCCTGAAAAAGGGAAGAAAACCGCTTATTTAAAATATGCTGCCGTTTTTGTTTTGGGATTGGGTTTAACTAGTGCTGCTGTTTATCCAATTTACCAACAATATGTTGCGAATGAAACTATCATTGTGGAGCAATCGGTACAAATGAAAGTTCAAAACAAAATTCAAGAAGCTACCTTCTTTATCGAAAATCCTATTCCTGCTGTAACACTTACTGTTAAAGAGGAAAAAATGTCTTACCACATTATGGCAGGTGCTTTTAGAGAGGAAAGAAATGCAAACAAAATATTTAAACAATTATCAGCCCAAGGGTTTAAAGCGCGACGCATTCCGCAAAACAAATACGGATTATATCCTGTGCTTTATGGAAGTTACACCACTTTTGCCGAAGCTGAAAAAGATAAAAAAGTAATTCAAAAAAGATTCAATCCCGATGCTTGGATTCTGGTTGAATCACTATAAAAACGAAACCCATTCTTAAATCGAATGGGTTTTTTGTTTGAAATCGTTTCATCTGTTTTTTATATTTGTTTTTTATTGGAAGATGGAACACCCATAATCATCCACCTGTGTGTCAATAACTATTGTAATGGATGTTTCATTGAACTTAATTTATTCCGTACCTGAAAAATAATCACAAATTTGTGTTTTAATTTTTCGAAAACCTTCATTCTACGAGATGATACAACACAACTACAATAATGACATAAATAATAAGTATTAGCAAACAAGCGTTTGTTTTTGAGGAGCTCGTAGAGCTGTGATAAGAAACGCTTGTTGGTCCATATACAAAGTCAAATCCCTTTTTCCTGCTTGATCTTTTCCTTTTTCTGGCATTAGGTGTTGGGTCGAATTTTGCTCTGTTTAAACCCAAAAAACTCAGCGCTTTTTGAAATGAAAATTTCATACTTAATATGTTTTTTAAGCTGTTTGACAAATTATTTTGCTGTTGTTTTCTTATTGAAGTGTTTTAAAAATAAAGTAAAAGTTTGATTATGAACTACTATTTACAATATTGAGAATAAACTTTAAGGCTTTTAAATTTTCGACTTCCTTAAGGTTTATTCTCAATCTTTTTTACATAGTCATACATCTTGAAATAAATCAGTGTGAGTGCCATTGCTCCAATTGAAATAAAAAATAACTCTTTTGGTTTTCTGTTTTGTAAAATCAGGCATAGTGAAGTGAATGCCAATGTAGCGAATGCAAATAGTAACATTTTTGTTCTTAAACTCTTGGCGATTTTTAACTTTTTAACTTTAATCATTTGATCTCTTTATACAATTACAAAACTTGCTAGACTATCAACACTTCTCTTTTTATTTGATAAAAATTTCAAATAAAGCAGCGTACTACTAAAGAATAAAATGTTGATTAGTATTCTTCAAAATTAAAAAATTGCAACGTATAAAAAAATACCTACAAATGGGTATTTTTCAAAAACTTGTTTATTATAGTTTAGGTTAGGTTATATTCCTACTCGCCTTGAACATTCGCAGTTCTTCCCAAGTGAATTTATCTCCATATTTTTCCTTTAAAGGCGAAACTGATTCTTCTTTATAGCCTTTAAATGCTTGCGTAAGTTCTAGGATTTTATCTTCAGGCAAAACATCATGGATTTGAATGGTTTGTGCGACAATTAATTTAGTCAAATGACCCAAAATGGTTTCGGGAGTGAATTTTCTAATAGCAGCAATCTCTTGGATTGTGTTCTTTTCGAGCCACAATTCGTAGGTTTCCTGAACGGTTGATTTCTTGGTTTCTTTCGGTCCTTTTTTCTTTTTGGTATAGCGTTCCAAGTCGGCTTCGTCTTCGATAAGGGTTACGTTTACCTGCTTGAATTCTTCTTGAATGATTTTTAACTTATTGGCTTTATAGTGTTTTATTTCTTCCGAAGTGAGTTTTTCTTTTGAAATGGTATCGCCTTGAGCAACTGTTTCTATGAGTAATTTGGCTTTCATCAATTGCAAAACCCCCTTGATTTGAAGTTCTTCTAAAACAGATAATTCATCAAAGAACGCTTTTGCCTTTTTAATGCGTATAACTTCTTCGATTTTCCATAGGATTTCGAAAACCAAGTTGTCCATTGGCACTATAAAATAATTGTATGCCGCTTGTATTCTATCAGAAACATGATTCAAATCTAGGATGTCTTGACTAAAAATTTTGTTGAGTTGTAATATGAATTTTTTGGATGCATCCAAAAGTGATTCGATGGCTTCGGTTTGTTTACTTGCCCAAATGGCATGTTTTGATTTAGCAGAGCTTTCGCCTTTTTCGTCATAACTAAATTTATGATTGCGCCATTCTTGAGCCAAATCAGTCCAATCAAAACTCGTGTTTAGAAAACTATGGATAAAATTTCTGGTTTCAATTTGCAAAGAATGTTCTAAAACCTCATCGGATGCTTTGTTGAGCGCATAATCCATAACGTCCTGATCGTTAGAAATGCCGTTCATTCTTAACGGAGAAAGCAAAATCAAGCCGTTTAACGAGCGCAAACGCGATAAAGCAACATAAGCTTGTCCAGGAAGAAAAACTTGCGAAACATCGAGTGCGGCTTTGTCAAAAGTTAAACCTTG
>NZ_JBJXDQ010000056.1:0-18610 GCF_046155325.1 Flavobacterium sp. | reverse complement strand
TATGATTATGGAAAGCGGCACCAAAAATCGGGTTTGGAAAAATTCTTTTTCGCACCAAATTTGATTAAAACTATTAAAAGTGTAAAAGGACAAGAAATAGGAACCCATACCTATTCTCATTACTATTGTTTGGAAAAGGGACAAAGCAAGGCGCAATTTGAGGCCGATATAAATCAAGCCCTGAAAATGGCTCAAAAATTTAATATTGATTTAAAATCACTCGTTTTTCCGAGAAACCAATTCAATGAAGATTACCTAGAAATATGTGCTCAAAAAGGCATTGAAACCGTGCGAACCAATCCAAATTTTTGGTATTGGGATACAACCAAAAAAGAAACTTTTGCAGTAAAATTAGCCCGAACAGGCGATGCCTATTTGCCATTAGGGAAGAAATCCTATCAAGCGGATAATTTAGTTAAAGAAAAAGTACTTTGTCAACAATCTAGTAGATTTCTTAGACCACAACATTCAATATCCCTATTTAATAATTCAAGATTAATTAGAATAAAGAACGAAATGATTCAAGCCGCTAAAAATGGAGAGGTTTATCATTTATGGTGGCATCCACATAATTTTGGAGTTGATTCGGTTGGTTCTTTAAAAACTTTACTTGCTATTGTAGAAACTTTTAAATATTGCAATGAAATTTATGGAATGGAAAGTATTACAATGAAGGAATTAAGAGATAGTCTATATAAATAATTCAAATAATTACATTCAATTAGCATGTCAAAACAAACTATAATTCGCATTACAACAGTTCCGCTATCATTAGAAAAATTACTTACGGGACAATTGCATTTTATGAGTTCGTTTTATCATGTTATTGCTGTTTCATCAGATAAAAATAGATTAGAAAAATATGGTCAATTAGAAAAAGTTGCTGTTTTTCCTCTTGAAATGACCCGCCAAATAACACCTATACAAGATTTAATTGCAGTTGTTAAATTGTATTTTTTCTTAAAAAAAGCAAAGCCTTTTATAGTGCATACTCACACTCCTAAAGCAGGAATATTGGGGATGTTAGCATCAAAACTAGCTGGAGTTCCTAACAGATTGCATACTGTTGCTGGTATGCCTTTGTTAGAACAATCGGGAATGAAAAGGAAAGTGCTAGATTTTGTCGAAAAACTCACTTATTCTTGCGCTACAAATGTGTATCCTAATTCTTTTAAATTGAAAGATATTATAATTCAAAACAATTATTGTTCTGAAGTAAAATTAAAAGTTTTAGCCAATGGAAGTTCAAACGGAATAGATACATCATATTTTGATGCTTCTCATTTTTCTGAAAAATTTAAAAATAATTTAAAAATAGAATTAGGTATTCAATCCACTGATTTTGTTTTTATATTCGTAGGTCGCATCGTTGCAGATAAAGGGATAAATGAATTAATTGCTGCTTTTTCAGCAATCCAAAAAAAAAGAAGTGATATTAAGCTAGTACTTGTAGGTCCTTTCGAACAAGAATTAGACCCTTTAAATAAAAAAACAATACATCAAATAAGTGCTAATAAATCTATAATTCCCATAGGATATCAACTCGATGTAAGACCTTATTTTGCTATTGCAAGTGGTTTAGTTTTTCCTAGCTACAGAGAGGGATTTCCTAACGTAGTCATGCAAGCTGGAGCCATGGGGTTGCCGAGTATTGTAACCAATATAAATGGGTGCAATGAAATTATTGAAAACAAAGTAAACGGCTATATTATTCCCGTAAAAAATCAGAAAGCGATACAGGAATCTATGTTGAGTTGTATAGAAAACAAAGAACAATTTTCTAAAATGAAAGAATATGCAAGAGCAATGATTGTTAAGCGTTTTGATCAAAAAATGATGTGGGAGTCCATTTTAAATGAATATCGTACTTTTGAAGCTTAATATAAGTAGAGATGTATAAAATATACTTCAAGCGGATAATTGATTTTTGGATAGCTTTAGTTGGGTTGCTGGTTTTACTCCCTTTTTTATTGATTATAATTATTGTTTTATCTTTTGCTAATAGTGGAAGTCCTTTTTTTATTCAAGATCGTCCCGGAAAAGAGGGTGTAGTTTTTAAAATTATAAAATTTAAAACGATGAATGATAAGAAAGATATAAACGGAAATTTATGTTCGGATGAAATAAGATTAACTAAAATAGGGAAATTTGTAAGAAAAACTTCTTTAGATGAATTACCTCAATTGTTAAATGTTTTGAAAGGGGATATGAGTTTAATAGGGCCAAGACCATTACTAACCCAGTACCTACATTTATATTCTGATTATCAAAATAGAAGACACGAAGTAAGACCAGGAATTACAGGATTAGCTCAAGTAAACGGAAGAAATGCCATTTCATGGGGCGAAAAATTTGATTACGATATTTCGTATGTGGAAAATATATCCTTTTTCTTAGATGTTAAAATACTATTTTTGACCATTAAAAAAGTACTTTTAAAAGAAGGAATTAATTCAGACACTGCAGCAACCATCGAACCTTTCAACGGATATAATTTATGATTCTAGAAAAAAAGATAATTAGGGAGATACAAAGATCTACTAATGCCTATGAACTATACAAAGAAGATAAAATGTATTATCAAGCATTAAGAATTTTTAGTGCTAATAAAAAAATATATAAATTATTAGTCCAATATTCGTATGATTGCGAAGAAGGGATATTGAAAGATGTTTATAATTATATTTTTCATTTGGAAGATTGGTTTAATCAGTTTAATAAATATGCCGATAATACAATAGAATTAGAAGCGGAGTTTGTATTCGAAAGGCTTAAAAATTCTATACCATTTCCTTCTGATTTTATAAACAAAATCAATTCACTATGAAATTTGCATTTGCTGGCGACAGAAAAATTAGTTGCACGATTTTAAAATTTATAATCAGCAAAGGATTTAAGCCCTCTGCTATATTTGTCAGTGATTTTAATATAGCTTCCCACGACGATGAATTAATTGAAATTTCAGGTTTAGATGAATCCCTAGTTTTTAGAGGAAATGAATTTAAAGATTCTGAGACAATTGAATTTTTGTCCGCTTTAGGGTTAGATTATATATTTGGGATTCACTTTCCATACATTATTCCAGCCGAAATTCTTGCCATTCCAAAAATTGGGGTCGTGAATTTGCATCCTGCTTTTTTACCCTATAATAAAGGTTGGCATACCCCTTCATGGGCTATTATTGAAGGTTATCCTTACGGAGCAACTCTGCATTTTATGGAGGAAGCTTTAGATGAGGGAGATATAATTCATCAAAAAAAGATGGGCGTTTATCCAATTGATACGGCAAACTCTTTATATAAAAGGGTTCTAAAGTTAGAAGAGGAAGTATTTTATGAGTCCTTTGATTCATTGTTATCACTTAACCCCAATAGAATTAAGCAATTGCATAAAGGAACTTCACATCAAAAAAAGGAATTAAAAGCATTGCGGGAAATCAGTATTTCTGAAAATTGCAATGCAATTGATTTAATAAATAAAATTAGGGCACTAACAACTAATGATCAAAATGAATCGGCTTATTTTATCTTAGATGGAAAAAAAATTGGGGTTCAAATAAATCTATTTTACCAAAATGAATAATTCAAAAATATGGCTTTCTTCCCCTCACATGGGTGGCAATGAACAAAAATTTGTTCAGGAGGCTTTTGATACTAATTGGGTGGCACCACTTGGTCCTAATGTAAATGGTTTAGAAAAAGACTTGGAAGATTATTTGGAGAGCCAAGTTTATGTAGGCACCTTGAGTTCAGGAACGGCAGCTATTCACCTTGGATTGATTTTGTTGGACGTAAAAGGAGGGGATGAAGTGATTTGCCAAAGCATGACTTTTTCTGCATCGGCAAATCCGATACTATACCAGGGTGCAACCCCTATTTTTGTGGATAGTGAGTGGGATACTTGGAATATTTGCCCTATTGCATTAGAAGAAGCTATAATAGATAGAATTGCCAATGGTAAAAAACCTAAAGCTATTATTGCGGTTCATTTATATGGTGTTCCTTATAAAGTCGAAGAAATTAGATTAATAGCTGACAGGTATCAAATTCCAATTTTGGAAGATAGTGCAGAAGCATTGGGCAGCAGTTATAAAGGTCAAAAATGTGGTACTTTTGGAGATATTGGTGTACTTTCATTTAATGGAAACAAAATTATTACCACTTCTGGGGGCGGTGCAATTGTAACTAAAACGAAAGAACTGAAGGGAAAAGCAGTTTTTTTTGCAACTCAATCAAGAGACGAGGCGCCCCATTACCAACATAGCGAAATAGGATATAATTATAGAATGAGTAATATTTGTGCCGGAATTGGTCGAGGACAAATGCAAGTTCTAGATAGTCATGTTTCTTTGCGCAGAGCAATGCACGATTTTTATGTAGATATCTTCAAAAACATAAAGGGTATTGATGTTTTTACAGTCCCAAATACAGATTATTATTCAAATTATTGGTTAACTGCTATTACAATAGATACTGAATTAACAAACGGTATTGACCCTGAAAAATTTCGATTGAAGCTTGAAGCTGCTAATATAGAATGTCGTCCATTATGGAAACCAATGCATTTACAACCTATTTTTGAGCATTATCCCTATTACGGAACAAACATAGCAGCGACTTTATTTAACAAAGGACTTTGTCTTCCTTCAGGATCTAATTTAAGCAATGAAGATAGAAACAGAATCATTTTGGCTGTAAATAGTTTATTTGTAAATCAATAAAATTAATTTTAATAAACCCAATATATCACAATTTAATATGAAATAAGCATGACTAATAATTGGTCTTAAACACCCAATGAAGATATGCGACTCAAGCGTTAGCGAACAAACGAAGCAATTAATCCCGATAGCTATCGGAAGACCAATAAAAAAACAATAAATATCTACATATGAAAGGAATAATATTAGCAGGAGGATCGGGAACTCGATTACATCCTTTAACCTTGGCGGTAAGCAAGCAAATGATGCCGGTGTATGACAAACCAATGATTTATTACCCACTCTCTACATTGATGATGGCGGGAATAAACGAAATACTAATTATTTCAACCCCACATGACTTACCTAATTTTATAAAATTGTTAGGTGATGGGTCTGGCTTGGGGTGCACATTTAGTTATGCTGAACAAGCTATTCCAAATGGTTTGGCACAAGCTTTTGTAATTGGTGAAGAATTTATTGGGAATGATTCAGTAGCATTAGTTTTAGGGGATAATATTTTCTTTGGTGACAATCTACCGCAGCTTTTGCAATCCAATATTAATCCAGAAGGCGGAGTAGTTTTTGCATATCATGTAGCTGATCCAGAGCGATATGGTGTTGTTGAATTTGATAAAAATAACAAAGTATTGTCAATAGAGGAAAAGCCAAGTCAACCTAAATCAAATTATGCTGTTCCAGGTTTGTATTTTTATGACAACAGCGTTGTTGAAATTGCCAAAAATATAGCCCCAAGTGATAGAGGTGAATATGAAATTACCGATGTTAATAAAGTATATCTTGAAAAAGGAATGTTAAAAGTTGGTATTTTAGGAAGAGGAAATGCATGGTTAGACACAGGAACTTTTGCTAGCCTAATGCAAGCAGGTCAATTTGTTCAAGTAATTGAAGAGAGACAAGGTTTAAAAATAGGTTGTATAGAAGAGGTAGCTTGGCGACAAGGATTTATTGACGATAATCAATTAGTATCATTAGCAAATCCATTATTGAAGTCGGGTTATGGAACTTATTTACTTCAATTATTAAAATATATAAAACAATAATCTAATTGTGTTATATAAGTTAATGCTAATAAAACATTATAAAAATGTAATTTAATCGCTTATATTTTGCGTATATCATAAAAAATGTTTAGATTCGAATTTATTTTTAAAATAGAAGTAATTAATTTTTTTAATAAGTTAAGTTTTGAACAATTATAATAAAGAGGAGATTTCTAATTCAACATTTTTTTTCCGCAAAAATTTATCATTTAAAATCAGTAATCTCAATTATTTACCAAGGTGGATAATTGTTTTGATTGATTGTTCTGTTTTAATGGCTTCTTTTGTTTTTACTTATTTATTATTTGAAGGTTCAGGTTTAGATTATATTATTAGAACCCATTCTACAAGATTTATTGTATTGTTTTTTGTGGTTAATGTTTTTTTCTTTTGGTTATTTCGAACTTATGCAGGAATAATAAGACATTCATCATACATTGATGCAGTTAAAATTTTCTTCTCACAATCGGCTGTATTTGTATTTTTCCTTTTTCTAAATTTTTATTTTGATTTTATTTATGGTCAAAAAGTTTATTCGAACATTGCATTGTTTATAAATGTTATTCTTACTTTTTGTGGTTTATTTTTGTATCGTTTAGTAGTAAAGCAAACTTTTGATTTTTATATTTCCAAAAAAGGCAATCAAAATTTAATTAAAATAATTGTTTATGGCACGGATGCCAATGCTCTTTATGTCGCAAAAGCTTTAAAATTTGAAACCCCTTCACGATTTAAAATTATAGGATTTGTAGATAAAAATAATCATAATTCGACAAAGCGAATGTTAGATTTGCCAATTTTTATTCAAGGGAAAAAACTATCTAGTTTGATGGATAAGGTTGGTGCCGAGGGTATTATAATTGCTGATAAAAGTTTATCAAAAGAAGAGCAATTAATACTTGTTGATCAATGTTTAGAATTTAATTTTAAAATATTTACTGCTCCCTCAATTACAGATTGGGAAAATCAACAGGAAATTTCAAAAAATGTAAAGAAAATACAGATTGAAGATTTACTCGAAAGACAACCAATTGTTTTGGATAACTTTTCGATTTCAAAACAATTAGAAGGCAAGAAAATATTAATTTCAGGTGGTGCGGGATCTATTGGTAGCGAAATAGTTCGACAAGTTTTAAGATTTAAACCTTCCGAAATTATTATTTTGGACCAAGCAGAAACACCTTTGCATAATCTTAGTCTTGAAATTCAAAATTTAAATCCAAATTTCGAGGTACATACTATAATTGGCGATATTAGAAATAAAGAAGCTATTAATAGCATTTTTAATCAATTTAAACCACAAATAGTTTTTCATGCTGCTGCCTATAAACATGTTCCTTTAATGGAAGATAATCCCTCACAAGCAATACTCACAAATGTTGAGGGGACTAAAAATTTGGCGGATTTATCATGTGAATATAAAGTTGAAAAATTTGTAATGATTTCTACTGACAAAGCGGTTAATCCTAGCAGTATTATGGGAGCAAGCAAGAGAATTGCCGAAATATATGTGCAATCTTTACAATTTAAAAAGAAATGTTATAATACTAAATTTATCACTACACGTTTCGGAAATGTACTTGGATCAAATGGTTCGGTAGTTCCCTTGTTTTCTAAGCAAATTGCTGAGGGAGGACCAATAACAGTAACTCACCCTGACATTATTAGGTATTTTATGACTATCCCCGAAGCTTGTCAATTAGTTTTAGAAGCAGCTGTAATGGGACGTGGAGGAGAAATATATATATTTGATATGGGTAAGCCAATTAAAATTATAGATTTAGCAAACAAAATGATCAGATTAGCAGGATTTTCTCCTGGAAAAGAAATTAAAATACAAATTACTGGTTTACGACCTGGTGAAAAATTATATGAAGAATTACTCAATCACACTTCAAAAACTCTAAATACCCACCATCCTAAAATTATGATTGAGCAGGTTGTTAATTTGGATAATGATTTTATTCATGATGAAATTGATGAACTTATTGGGATGTCACGTTATTTTGAAAAAGAAGATATAGTAGCAAAAATGAAAAAATTAGTTCCTGAATTTAAAAGTATGAATTCTCATTTTGAATTATTAGACAATATAATTTAATACTTATTTGAATTTCGAATCTTAAGTTATTCTTTTTACATCTAAAAAAATAAGTTTT
This sequence comes from Flavobacterium sp., assembly GCF_046155325.1. Lineage (GTDB taxonomy): Bacteria > Bacteroidota > Bacteroidia > Flavobacteriales > Flavobacteriaceae > Flavobacterium. The sequence goes on along the minus strand of NZ_JBJXDQ010000056.1, from coordinate 10,688 downwards.
TTACATCTAAAAAAACAGCAACACCACTGATAATTAATTCAAGAAAATTTATAATAATAACCCATTTTTTATTTTTTATTTTAATCAAAACAGATTGGTTATATTTGCTATCTTAAAATCAAAAATTCAATGAAGCACTTTGTTTTAATTAGAAAAGTTTTTCTTCTGGCACTAATTTCTATTTCTCTATTTTCTTGTGTGTCCAAAAAAACTATGATTTATTATCAAAATATTGCAAATATTAATAATATAGAATTAACGAATTCGTACGAAATTAAAATCCAACCCGATGATTTGTTAATGATTAATGTCACTTGTGATGATCTTGAAATTTCAAAACCTTTTAATATAAATAATGGAATTCAGTCAGGTGGAGCAAATCAACAAAACAGTTCTATTTATTTAGTTGATGTAAACGGCTTTGTTAATTTTCCGGTTTTAGGGAGTTTAAAAATAGGTGGTTTAACCCGAACTGAATTGATGAAAACCCTAACTAATAAAGTATCACAGTATATAAAAAATCCATTAATTGTTGTTACCATAAAAAATTATAAAGTTACTGTTCAAGGTGAAGTTGGCTCGCCTGGTATTTATACTTTTGACACCGAACGGTTTACATTGGTAGATGCGTTGATAAAAGCAGGGGATTTAAAAATACAAGCCAAAAGAAACAATATTTTAATAATAAGGCAAACAGATGGAATTGTAACCTACAATAAAGTCGATATTACTAAGACCGATTTTATAAATTCTCCTTTTTATTATTTAAGGCAAAATGACATGGTGTATGTTCAGCCTAATAGAATGGCAATTCAAGGATATGCTAACGGACGTCCAACAACTCTAGCGTATTCAATATTAGGTGGGATAATTACATACTTTGTTTTGACAAGCGTTAAAAAATAAAAATTTTATGGAAAATACTATTTCAAACGAAATGTCGGGACAAGATTTTAATATAAAAGCACTTTTAAATTACTGTCTAGTACAATGGAAGTGGTTTTTATTGAGTATTTTTATTTGTTTATCACTAGCTTTTATTTACATAAGATATTATACTGCACCTAGTTTTGTTGCTTCTACAACAATCACGTTGAAGGATGAAAAGGGAACAATAAATCCTGAATTAAGTTCTTTATCGGATATTGGATTGTTTGGAAAAATGAATAATAATGTAGGTACTGAAATTGAAATTCTTAAATCGAGAACTTTATTTGAAAAAACAGTAAATAAATTAAACTTGAATTTGACCTTATTGGTTAAAGGTAAAATTCTTAATACTGAGTTATTTCAAAACCCACCTATTATTGTCAATTTTAGTAACAAAAAAAAATCTTTTAACAATGCAAGTTTTGAATTGATATTTTCAGAGTTATCACCTGAAACTTATAGTCTAACCAATAAATTAGAAAATGGTGGTAAAAATATTTTATTGACAAAAAAAAATAAATTTGCATACGGAGAGTTGATCAAAACAAAACATGGTTATCTAAGTATTAATAAATCAGTATTACGTCAAAATTTTTATCGTAAAGAAAAAAGAATAATAGCTATTGTAGTTAGCCCTTTAGATCAAGTTGTTAGTAGTTTTAAAAGTCGTATTAAAATTGTGCCTTTATCTACTGCTATTGGGTTTGTAAGTATTTCTATTGTAGATCCTAGTATTGCAAAGGCAGAAATTTTCTTAAATAATTATATTCAAATTTATAATGAAGATGCTATTGCTCAAAAGAATTTGATCATAGAAAAATCCTCAGATTTCATTTCAAAACGTCTTAAATTAGTGACCGAAGAGCTGGATGGAGTTGAGCAGAATGTAGAAAGTTTTAAGAGGTCTAATAATGTTTTAGATGTCGAAAATGAATCAACGCGACTAAGTCAAGAATCAAATGAATATGAACGTAAACTTGATGATATAGATGTGCAATTAGAATTAATTCCTTCTGTAATTGATTATATCAAAAAAAGTACTAATGTAGATTTATTACCTAATAATATTATTTCGGGTCAAAGTGATGTTTCTAGTCTTATTAATTCATATAATCAATCAATTAATGATAGAAATAGACTTTTAAAATCGGCTACAGTTACCAATCCATCGGTTATAAAACTTGAACAACAAATTAATTTACTTAAACAAAACCTGGCTTCAAGTTTAAATAGATTTCAAACTAGTTTAAGAGAACAAAAATCGAATCTTAAAGAAGATGAAGTAAATCTAGATGAAAAAATAATTAAGATTCCAGTAATGGAACGTCAATTTAAAGTTATTTCAAGACAGCAAAAAGTAAAAGAGGGGCTTTATTTGTATTTATTGCAGAAGAGAGAAGAATCGGCAGTTTATTTATCTGCAACTATTTCAAATGCTAGAATTATTGATAAACCTAAAGCGCTTTTAATTCCAGTTTCACCTAACAAAAACACTATTTATTTGTTATGTTTTGTAATTGGGTTATTCTTTCCTCTTTCTGTTTTTTATCTAAAAGATTTACTAGATAATAAAATAAAAAGTCGATTTGATATTCAAGAAAGAACTAAAATTCCATTTGTAGGTGATTTACCTAAATCTGATGCTCCTAATGAAATTATGAAATCTGAAAGTAGATCTAGTTCTGCTGAAGCATTACGAATTATTAGTACTAATTTGCAGTTTATGCTCAGTAATGTGATTGATGGTCAAGCAAAGACTATATTTTTAACATCTACTTTTCCTAAAGAAGGAAAAACATTCGTATCATTAAATCTTGCAGCTACATTCGCATTAACTGGTAAAAAAGTTTTATTGTTGAGTATGGATATTAGAAATCCTAAATTAGAAGAGTATGTAATATTACCTGATAATAGAGGGGTGACAAATTATTTATCATCTAAAGATTTAAAAATAGAGGATTTGATTTTAAAACAAGATGGATTTAAAAATTTTGATATATTACCTCCTGGAATAATACCACCAAACCCTGCCGAATTGTTAATGGGGGATAAGGTAGAAAATCTATTCAAAGATTTGAAACTACAATATGATTATATTATTGTAGATACATCGCCAGTAAGTTTAGTAACAGACACTTTATTGCTGACTAAGTATGCAGATTGTTTTGTATATTTAGTAAGAGCTAACTTCCTTGAAAAATCAATGTTACACATACCAAATACACTTTATAAAGAAAATAAACTACCTAACATGTGCATGCTTCTTAATGACACAAATCCTTCAAAAGGGAGTTATGGCTATTATGGTTATTATGGCTATGGTTATGGCTATGGAAATATTCCTGATAAAAAATCTTGGTTTAAGAGAAATGTTTAAAGTATAATTACAAAAACCAGATAGATGAAACAGTTTTTCACCTATCTTGTTTGTTATTTTTGATTAAAAAAAATATTATTTGAAATCACTTCTTTAAGAGTGGCTAATTCTTTTACTTTTACTTTTTCGCTAAAGGCTTCAATATGATTATAATTGTGTATATCTGAACCAACAAAATCATATAGCCCTTTTTCTAAAAGCTTCTCGGCAATTTTTGTAATACCAATTCCGTAATAACCAACTAGAGATAATAAATTAAGTTGAAATAGGCATCCAGCTTTTTTTAATTTTTTGTATTCTTCAAAATTATAATGATAAAAAACATAGCGCTCAGGGTGCGCTAAAACAGGAATAAAGCCCGCAATACGCAAATCAAAAATGATATTGTATAATTGAATAGGAGGATTTGTATAGGATATTTCAACTAATACATAATTATCTTTAAGAGTAAGTAGTTGACCTGACTTAAACAATCGAATAAACTGATCATCCATCAGATATTCTGCAGCAGCTTTAAAAGGAACTGAAATGTTATTTTTATTCAATTCATCAGCAGTTTTTGTTTCAAGTGTTTGAATAGTATCTTTTGTATTATCCCATACATGTTCTATGATATGTGGTGTAGTGATAAATTGAGTAATACCAATTTCTAACATGCCTTGTGTTAATAATAATGTTTCAGCAAATGATGTAGATCCATCATCAATTCCAGGTAAAAGATGCGAATGGATATCTACATAATTATCAGGAATTAAGTCTTTGAGTGTAGGTTTTGATTTAAAAAATGATATCATAAAACAAAGGTAAGCATTTTCATAGTTTATTAATATATGGTTTTTTCTTAAAAAAAGTCAAATTTTATTTTGTTATTTTAAGTATAAAACTTTATTAAACCTAATTTTTATTAAAAACAATAACTGAATTAATGCTATATTAATTCAAATAAAATAGGTCTATTTCTTATTTTTAAATTATTACATTTGCCCTAATAGGTGCTTTTTTTTGAAGTTTTCTTATATGAATCAAATAGCTTTTAAAAAAAAATGAATACTACTGAAAACATCGAAGAGGATTGGTTGTTTGAAATAACACCAAAAAATAAATTTTTCACGCTCAACTTAAAAGAAGTGTGGCAATATAGAGATTTGTTATTTCTTTTTGTAAAGCGAGATGTTGTAAATGTATACAAACAAACCGTTTTAGGCCCATTGTGGTATCTCATACAGCCTCTTTTTACCTCATTAACTTTTACCATAATTTTTAATAATTTAGCTGGTATAACTACCGGAATTGTACCGCCTTTTTTATTTAATTTGGCTGGAATCACGGTTTGGAATTACTTTACTTCCTGCCTTACAGGAACTTCAAATACTTTTGGGAGTAATGCAGGGATTTTTGGAAAAGTTTATTTTCCTAGATTAATAGTACCCATATCTATTATGATTTCAAATTTGCTTAAATTCGGAATTCAATTTTTTATTTTCATGGCATTTTATGTTTATTATTATTTTCAAGGCGCAACGATTAGTATAAATATCACGACAGTTTTTTTTCCTTTTTTGATTATTTTAATGGGTGTTTTGGGTTTGGGATTGGGAATGGTTATTTCGTCTCTGGTGACCAAGTACAGAGATTTTAGTTACCTCATTGGTTTTGGAGTACAGTTGTTAATGTATTTATCGGCGGTCATGTATCCTATGGCGTTGATACAGAGCAAAATACCTGAATACGCTTGGTTGGTTCAGTATAATCCTTTGGCGTATATAATCGAAATTACACGTTATATGCTTTTGGGAATAGGTGGTTTTTCGGTTTTTGGACTTCTATATACCATTATTTTAACCTTTATAGTGTTTATATCGGGTCTATTAATTTTTAATAAAACCGAAAAAACTTTTATCGATACAGTTTAGAAAATGAAGATTTAAAATAGAATTATAAATAATGAAAGTAGCATTAATAACAGGAGTAACGGGTCAAGATGGTGCTTATTTAGCAGAACTCTTACTATCTAAAGGGTATAAAGTTCATGGTATAAAACGAAGAAGTTCTTTGTTTAATACCCAAAGAGTTGACCATTTGTATGAAGATCCTCATATTGACGATCAAAATTTTATTTTACATTATGGTGATTTGACCGATGCAACTAATTTAATTCGAATAATTCAAGAAACGCAACCTGATGAAATATATAATTTAGGAGCCATGAGCCACGTAAAAGTGAGTTTTGATATTCCCGAATATACAGCAGATACCGATGGAATAGGAACTCTTCGAATTTTGGATGCAGTTCGTTTATTAGGATTAACCAAAAAAACCCGAATCTACCAAGCTTCAACCTCCGAGTTGTATGGTTTGGTTCAAGAAGTACCACAATCTGAAACAACTCCTTTTTATCCCCGTTCGCCTTATGCTGTTGCCAAGATGTATGCTTTTTGGATCACGGTAAATTATCGAGAGGCCTATGATATGTATGCCTGTAATGGTATTTTATTTAATCATGAAAGTCCTTTGCGGGGAGAAACTTTTGTAACCCGAAAAATAACTCGTGGAATTGCCCAAATAGCAATGGGTTTACAAGATACCCTGTATATGGGAAATATTGATTCGCAACGGGACTGGGGTCATGCACGCGATTATGTCGAGGCTATGTGGCTCATGCTACAACAGGATAAAGCCGAAGATTTTGTCATAGCTACTGGGGTGACTACTTCTGTTCGAGAGTTTATCAAAATGGCTTTTAGTGAAGTGGGTGTTGAACTAGAATTTAAAGGCGAAGGCGTAAATGAAATTGGAATTGTAAAAACCACAACAAATAGTGACTTTAAATTTCAAATTGGGCAAGTTGTAATCCAGATTGACCCTAATTACTTTCGTCCAACCGAAGTCGATTTACTTATTGGCGATAATACAAAAGCCAAAACAAAATTAGGTTGGAAACCGAAATACAGTTTATCAATGCTTATTAAAGAGATGATGCAGGCAGATGTTGAATTATTCAGAAAAGAAAAATACCTTCAAAATTATAACCGATAATTCAATGGTTTTAAATTCTAAAATATTTGTAGCAGGTCATCGGGGCATGGTCGGAAGTGCTATTGTTAAAAATCTTCAACAAAAAGGGTTTACCAATATTGTAACCAGAACATCTACGGAGTTAAATTTAATCAATCAACACGATGTGGCTGATTTTTTTGCTACCGAAAAACCAGAATATGTTTTTTTGGCTGCTGCAAAAGTGGGCGGAATTGTTGCTAATGCCACTTATAAAGCCGATTTTATTTATGAAAATATACTTATTCAAAGCAATGTAATTCATGAGAGTTACAAGAATAAGGTAAAGAAGTTATTGTTTTTAGGTTCAACCTGTATTTATCCAAAAATGGCTCCGCAACCTATGAAAGAAGAATCTCTTTTAACAGGTTTGTTAGAAGAATCTAATGATGCCTATGCCATAGCAAAAATTGCAGGAATTAAAATGTGTGATGCCTATCGGGAACAATACGGTTGTAATTTCATATCCGTTATGCCTACTAATTTGTATGGTTTGAACGATAATTATGATTTACAGAATTCCCATGTTTTACCTGCATTATTGCGAAAATTTCATGAGGCTAAACAAAACAATCATTCTCAAGTTACCGTTTGGGGCAGCGGAACACCTTTACGAGAATTTTTACATGCGAGCGACATGGCAGATGCCTGCGTCTATTTGATTCAAAATTATAACGAAAAGGGTTTTGTAAATATTGGCACTGGCTTAGAAATTAGCATCAAAGAATTAGCTATTTTAATTAAAGAAATTGTTGGTTTTCAAGGAGAAATTATTTTTGACACCTCAAAACCAGATGGAACACCACGAAAATTAACCGATACTACCAAGTTACATTCTTTGGGTTGGAAACATACAATAGCTTTGAGAGAGGGTATTCAGCAAGTGTATGCTGAAAAGTTTAGTGTTAATAAATAAAATTATGAAACACCCATGGCAATAGTTCATGACACTCAGGTAGATTGTTATGGTTGTTCCATCTGCCTGTCGGAAGACAGGTCTGAGCATTGAAAAAAATAATTATAAACAGATGAAAAAGCTAATACATTCGTTATTAAAAAGCTTAGGTTTTAAAATAGTAAATACAGGAATAAAGGAGAAGCAATATCAAAATTTTGTAAAGAGTTTTGAGTTAGAAAACGACCCTAATAATTTAGTGTATTCATCAGCTGCTGACATAATTAGTATTAAAAAATATTTTCCAGAGTTGACTCTAAAATGTCATAAAGACGGCGTTTTAGCTAGTTTTAATAGTTTGAAATTTTATATCGAAACAACAGAAGAATTTTTTATATTAAAAGAAGTTTTTGTCGAAAAAGATTATAATCTATTATCGAATGAAAGTTATGTTGTTTTTGACATTGGTATGAATATCGGAATTAGTTCTTTGTTTTTTGGCTTACAAAAAAATGTAGAAAAGATATATTCGTTTGAACCTGTTGTAAACACCTATAAACAAGCCATTTATAATGTAGCATTGAATGAAAATTTGTCAACTAAAATCGAAGCTTTTAATATTGGTTTAGGAGCTACTACCCGAGTAGAGAGAGTACTTTACAACCCCCAAGCAAAAGGAAATTGCGGCATTCGATTAGAATCAAGCCTCGTTATCGATAAAAATAATTCAAAAGAAATAGAAATTAATATCCAAGATGTTAGTACCATTCTCCCAGAATTATTTGCCAAACATACCAACTATAAAAAAGTACTAAAAATAGATTGCGAAGGAGCAGAATATGAAATACTTCAAAAATTGAGTGATAGTAGCTTATTGACCCAAGTAGATGTGCTGTTAATTGAATGGCATGATAAAGGTTCAGAAATTCTTGAAAACATTCTTTTAGAAAACAATTTTAGAGTAGTGTCTCGATATTTGACTTCCATTTCGGGGATGATCTATGCTTTTAAACACTAATTAGTAGTTCAAGTAGTATGACAAATCTTTCCGTCTCCATCGTTCATTGCGAGAAATTCGCTCAATATTTTGAAGAGTAAATTAAATTAAATTAATACAAACTGTATTTTTATGTACATTTTTATGTACATTTGATTTAAAAAATAATAGTATGGAAGCAGTTAGCGTAACCGAATTCAGAAATAATATCAAAAAATATTTAGACATTGCCAAAGAAGAAGAATTAGTCATTTATCGCTCTAAAAATGAATCTTTTGTGGTAACTCCTTTAAGAAAAATAAGCAAAGAAGTTAGTTTATTAAGTGATGCCCAAAAAAAAGCTATCGATACAGCTATCGATGATCTCGCAAATGGAAGAGTGAATTCGCATGAAAATGTTATGGAAGAAACTAAGAAACGCTTTCCTCATTTGTTCAATAGATAAATGATGATACAAATAATTTGGACTGATCGAGCTAAAATTGACTATTGGCAAAATATCGAGTATTTAGAACGAGAATGGACATTAAATGAAGTTTTTAATTTTATGGATAAAGTAGATCATTTGTTAGTTTTATTAACTAAATCTAATCTTATATTTAAACCTACAAATTATGAATCTGTTTTTGAGGTTACCGTTACCAAACATATTAGCTTGTTTTATAAATTATCTATAAATAAAGATATTGAATTGCTATGTTTTTGGAATACTTATCAAAATCCTGAAAAATTTTCATTGTAACGAATGCCAAGCAAGTGCTATAATTTGTAATTCTAATTTCAAACTTCCTAAATGACGCCATTAGTCTCCATAATTGTTCCCTGTTAAAACCTCGCTCAATATTTGGACGAAGCCTTGCAATCTATTTTTGGACAGACCTTGAAGATTAATCTGTAATAATTTTAATTATACTTAAAACTTTTGTATATTTTTCAAAAAATTTAAATTATAATTAAAATTTTTATATTTTTGTAAAATAGTTTTAAACATAATTTAAACAAATGAATTTTACAATACCCAAAACTTTACTAAAAAGAGAAGATTATCTCAATCGGGTGCTTCCTTTTGTAGGTAAGAACTTGATAAAAGTTTTTACGGGCCAACGCCGTGTGGGTAAAAGCTATTTGTTGTTTCAAATTATGGATTATTTGTTGCAGCAGGATTCTCAAGCGACTCTTGTTTACATCAACAAAGAGGATATTGCTTTTTCAGCAATACAAACGGCTCAGGATTTAAACGATTATGTTTTGCAACATAAGTCGAATAACGCTAAAACCTACGTTTTTATAGATGAGATTCAAGATATAGAAAATTTTGAAACTGCTTTGCGTTCCTTATTACTGCATGAAGATTTGGATTTATATTGTACAGGAAGTAACGCTAAATTGTTGTCGGGGGATATTGCGGGTTATTTGAGTGGTCGCGCTATAGAAATTGTGGTGTATAGTTTATCTTATCCCGAGTTTTTAGTTTTCCACTCCCTAAAAGATAGTAACGCAACACTTGAATTGTATTTCCGATATGGAGGTCTTCCTTATTTGAAAAATCTAGTACTAGAGGAAGCTGTTGTTTTTGAATATTTAAAAAATATTTATAATACCATAGTCTATCGAGATATTATCAATCGATTTTCGATTCGTAATGTATTGTTTTTAGAACAACTAGTTTTGTTTTTAGCAAGCAATATAGGCAGTCTTTTTTCTGCCAAAAAAATCAGTGATTTTTTAAAGTCACAACGAATTAATATCGCTTCTAATCAGGTACAAACCTATAGCGATTATTTGGTTAATGCTTTTTTGATACAAAGAGTGAGTCGATACGATTTAGTGGGAAAACGTATTTTCGAAACGGGTGAAAAATATTATTTTGAGAATCTAGGCATTCGCAATGCCTTGTGGGGCTATCGCATAGAAGATCGAGGAAAAATCATGGAAAATATAGTATACAATCATTTATTATTTCGAGGCTATCAAGTTCAAGTGGGCAATTTAGGTGCTTTAGAAATTGATTTTGTTGCCCAACGGGGTGGCGAAAAATTATATGTACAAGTGGCATTATCTATCAATGAATCCCAAACAATGGAACGAGAATTTGGAAATTTAAAGAAGATAAATGATAATTTTCCTAAAATGGTAATCACTCTTGACTCCTTTCAAGGCAATACCAATGAGGGAATAATCACTACGGATTTACGAAGTTTTCTTTTAGACAGAATATAAAAAATAGAATAACATAATTTAAAATGAATCATCCTCAAGTCTCCATTATAGTTCCCTGTTACAACCTCGCTAAATACTTAGATGAAGCCTTGCAGTCTATTTATAACCAAAGCTACACGCACTGGGAATGTATCATTGTAGATGATGGTAGTCAGGATAACACCGAGGAAGTCGCTCAGAAATGGGAAACCAAAGATCCTCGTTTTATTTATTTG
>NZ_JBJXDQ010000055.1:0-3336 GCF_046155325.1 Flavobacterium sp. | reverse complement strand
CAACAATGGAGTTTGAGTCTTTCAATGAAGGTACTCTTTTATATATAGGTATTCAAGAAGGAGAAACTGCAGCTATTGATTCACTTTTAGCCATTATTGGAAATGAAGGTGAAGATATTGCTGCTTTAATTGCTGGTGGTCCTAAAACTGCACCTGCTAAAGAAGAAGCTGCACCTGCTGTTACAGAAGCAAAAATACAATCAACTCCAGCCCCAACTGCCACCTTGCCAGCAGGGGTGATTGTAGTTACTATGCCTCGTTTGAGCGATACCATGACTGAAGGAACTGTAGCTACTTGGTTGAAAAAAGTTGGAGATAAAGTTTCAGAAGGAGATATGATTGCAGAAATCGAAACCGATAAAGCAACAATGGAATTCGAATCTTTTAACGAAGGCACTTTATTATATATTGGAATTCAAGAAGGTGAATCAGCTCCAATTGACAGCCTATTGGCAATCATTGGGCCAGCAGGAACAGATGTTAGTGATATTGCTAGTGGTTATACTGCTGGAGGTTCTGCAACAGTAGCTGTTGCAACTGAGGAATCGAAAGCCGCTCCAGCTACACAAGTTGCTCCAATTTCTCAAGAAGCATCAACTGACGGACAACGTGTTTTTGCTTCGCCATTAGCAAAGAAAATTGCAAGCGAAAAAGGAATTCAATTGACTCAAGTAAAAGGTTCAGGAGAAAATGGTCGTATTACTAAAAGTGATGTGGAGAACTTTATGCCACAAGCTGCCACTTCACCAGGGACAAACACTGCTTCACCAGCTAAATCAGAAACTGTAGCCTCTCCAAAACCATATGTTCCAGCTGGACAAATCGCAACAGAGGAAATCAAGAACTCTACAATGCGTAAAATCATTGCAAAACGTTTGGCAGAATCATTGTTTACTGCACCACATTACAACTTAGTAATTGAGGTAACCATGGACGAAGCAATGAAATCAAGAGCCATCATCAACAGTGTTCCAGATACCAAAGTATCTTTTAACGATATGGTCATAAAAGCAAGTGCATTAGCTTTGAAAAAACACCCAAAAATAAACTCACAATGGTCGGCAGAGGCAATTACAATTAACTACCATGTGAATATTGGTGTTGCAGTTGCCGTTGAAGATGGATTAGTAGTTCCCGTTTTACCATTTACAGATGGTATGAGTTTATCTCAAATTGGAACAAGCGTAAGAGATTTGGCAGGAAGAGCCAAAAATAAAAAATTATTACCATCAGAAATGGAAGGAAGTACCTTTACTATTTCTAACCTTGGAATGTTTGGTATTACTGAATTTAACTCTATCATAAACCAACCGAATTCTGCCATCCTATCCGTAGGAGCGATTGTAGAAAAACCAGTGGTGAAAAATGGACAAATAGTAGTAGGAAATACTATGATGTTATCTTTAGCTTGCGATCACAGAACTATTGACGGTGCTACCGGAGCGCAGTTCTTGCAAACTTTAAAACAATATATTGAAAACCCAGTGACGATGCTTGCTTAAAAGACCGTTACTTTTATAATAAATATCCCGTTTTGAGAAATCAGAACGGGATATTTAGTTTTAAAAAGTTAAAATCATTAATTTTGATAACCTTGAAAATATAAATAATGAAACCAAACATAACAATTATCGGTGCAGGGATTGCAGGCTTAACCGCAGCTGTTTATTTACATCGAAAAGGATTCAAAATACAAATTCTTGAAGCGAGTGATCGAGCGGGTGGACGAATCAAAACTGATGTAATTGACGGTTTCCGACTCGATAGAGGTTTTCAGGTTTTATTGACTGAATATCCCGAAACAAAAGCCTTATTAGATTATAAAAAGTTAAATCTAAAACGATTTCTCCCAGGCGCAACCGTACTTTATGATGGTGGACAATTCGAAATTGCCGATCCGTTTAGACGTCCAACAGTATTATTTTCAACATTATTTGCTCCAGTTGGTTCGCTAAAAGATAAAATAAACACTTTCTTTTTAAAAACAAAACTTGTTAAAATTTCTATTCCTAATTTGTTTAATCAAACTGAAGTAGATGCAATTACCCAACTTAAAAATTATGGTTTCAGTCAAAAAATGATTGATCGTTTTTACAAACCCTTCTTTTCAGGAATTTTTTTAGAAAACGATTTGAAAACATCGAGCAATATGTTCGATTTTGTAATGAAAATGTTTTCCGAAGGCGATGCTGCAATACCAGAATTGGGCATGGAAGAAATCCCCAAGCAATTAGTAGCTATGCTTCCAGAAAATTCAATACAATACAACGTCAAAGTTACGGCTATCGAGAACAACAAAATCATTTGCGAAAACGGGACAGTCCTAGAAGCGGATAAAATAATCATTGCAACCGAGGCAATCGGACTTGCAGGTGCTTACATTTCGAAAGAAAAACAAAACTTTCATCAAGTGACTAATGTTTATTTTGAGGCCAAAATTGCACCAACCAAAAAAGAAGTTGTCGTTTTAAATGCTTCGACTCATAAAAAATGGGTAACTAATTTGACTGTAATGTCTAATGTTTCGGCTAATTATGCTCCAAAAGGAAAAGTATTAATTGCTATATCGTACAACGGAATTCCAAATCTTGATGATATCACTTTAGCGGAAAACATGAAAACCGAACTTAAAAAATGGTACGGGAACCAAGTTGATAATTGGAAAATGTTGAAAACGTATCGTATAAATTATGCTTTGCCCAACCAAGAAAAAGTTCGAAATGAAATATCTAATTTAGAACTTAAAATTAATGATAATCTATATATTTGTGGGGATCATTTACTAAATGGCTCTATAAATGCTGCAATGAAATCAGGTAGACTAGTGGCCGAATTAATTGAATTAAATTGCCCCAAATAACATTAGACTCTCTTATTCTTCTCTTCAATCCATCGCGACATATATTTTGTGCTTGTCATAGAATGATGTCGCAAAAGTGCTCCTATAAAATTATCCAAACGATATTGTTTTAATTGCGTTTGTGTTTTTAAAATATGCTCTATAAAATCATTTGCAAACAAAGATTTTAAAAACCTTTTATTTATAATTTGGAAACCATTTTCTTGTGCTATTTGCCAAAGGATTTTATTTTGATATAATTCTACTGCATTATCAGCAAAAGGTTGAATTTCATCCGTAATAAATCCATTCCAAGGCAAGTCTCCGAATATAGATTCTGCACCAATAGGTGTTGTCACACTAGGTGTTCCGCATTGCATGGCTTCAACCAATTTTCCTTTTATACCCGCCCCAAATCGTAGGGGAGCCAAAACGACCCGAGCATTTCGAACCACTTCTTGAGCGTCATTGGCCCGACCCATAATATAAAAACCTTC
>NZ_JBJXDQ010000054.1:0-50144 GCF_046155325.1 Flavobacterium sp. | reverse complement strand
CCAAGTGTCATTATTAATATTGTGTTAAGGATTTCATGGTTTTATTGAGGATAATCATTAATAAATTAATTATTTATGTAATTTATATATAATAATTTATTTTGACCGTAAAATATTACATCTTTTAATCTAATTTTTTTTTTATGAGATTAATTGTATTATTTTTGTATTAAATAAAATTAAGATATGCCTAAACTTTTAATTCCTTTCCTGTTTTTTTTTTGCATTCATTCTCATGCTCAAAAAAAGACTCTTCAGACTAAACCAATTATTGGTAAAGTAATCATTGATGGTAAAATTGATGAAGAGGATTGGAATAAAGCTTCAAATGCCTCTGATTTTGTAATGTTTTCTCCAGATAACGGAAAACCAATTGCCGATTCTAAAAAAACAGATGTAAAAATACTTTATGATAATAATGCTATTTATATTGCGGCTAGATTATTAGATGATGAACCCAATAAAATTTCAAACGAGCTTACTAACCGCGATGTTTTTGGGTTTTCTGATAGTTTTTCAGTTTCAATAAATGGATTTAATGACGGTCAACAGGATTTTAGATTTTTTGTAAGTGCTGCAGGGGTACAATCAGATTGTTTGGCAACAGAGGATAAAGAAGATTTTACTTGGGATGCCATTTGGGAAAGTAAGGCTGTAATTACTGATTTTGGATGGGTTGTAGAAATGAGAATTCCGTATGCCGCATTACGTTTTTCTAAATCAAAAAAACAGACTTGGGGTTTGAATTTTATGAGAGACATTAAACGAGATGTTCAAAAATATACCTGGAATCCCGTTGATGCTAAAATTGGTGCAGTTATTACTCAAGAAGGAATTCTGGAGGGAATTGAAAATATTAAACCTCCAATTAGACTTTTTTTCATTCCTTATCTTTCAGAATATTACCAACAAAACGATTTAGGTTCAGATAAAACATTTAAAGCAGGTTTGGATATTAAATACGGAATCAATGATTCATTTACATTGGATGCAATATTGGTTCCAGACTTTGGTCAAACAAAATTTGACAATCTCATTTTAAATCTTGAGCCATTTGAACAGCAACTTAATGAAAATAGACCTTTTTTTACCGAAGGAACGGATCTGTTTTCGAAAGGTAATTTGTTTTATTCTCGACGAATTGGAGGAGAGCCCTCGACAGTTCCTGAGTATGATGCTAAAATTGAAGAAATCACCAATTATCCTAGTTCTGTAGATTTAATAAATGCAGTAAAAGTTTCGGGAAGAACCGAAAATGGTTTAGGAATAGGAGTTTTAAATGCTGTAACCGAGAAAACGTTTGCAACTATACTTAATACTACAACTAACGAAACAAGAAAAGCTGTAATAGAGCCTTTAACAAATTATAATATTATAGTGCTTGACCAAAGGTTTAATCAAAACTCTTCTGTTAGTTTAATCAATACAAATACATCCCGAAATGGTAGCTATAGAGATGCCAATGTTTCAGCTTTGTTATTCGATTTAAATACCAAAGCAAATACTTATAATTTGTATGGAGATTTTAAATACAGCACAATTAACGATATTAATGACTACAATGGCTATAAAGCAGCATTAAACTTTGCTAAAACCAGTGGAAAATATAGGTATTTGTTTTCAGGAAAATACCTTTCTGAAAATTATGATATCAATGATTTAGGGATTATTTTTTATAATAATTATCATAGTGGTTATGGCGAAATGAGTTACAGAATAATTAATCCAACCAAAATATTCAACACATTCAATATTACTCAAGAAATTAATTCTGAAATACAAAATACTACAGGGAAAACGCAAGAAGGTTACTATAAAGTAGCAATAAATGCAAGTACATTAAAAAATCATATTATTGGTTCTGGAATTCAAATTAACCCAATTGATAGATTTGATTTTTATGAGCCTAGAGAAAATGGAAAATTTGTTTTTATTCCTAAAAGTGTATATGTTTATGCTCAATTTTTTTCAAATCCTAACAAATCTTTTAATTATTATACAGAAGCTATTATTAACAAATTTGATGAAACGAATAGACAAACCTATTTTTTTAATACAGGAGCAAAATACAGGTTTAACGAAAAATTTTCACTAGATTATCGTTTTGAATATGAAAATTATAAAAATGATCGTGGGGCTTTTTCGGATGATTATGATGAATCAAATATTGTTTTTGGAGAACGTAATCAAGAGGTTATTCAGCATGAGTTGATAGGTAAATATTCTCTAACCAACAAAATGAATATAAATTTAACGGCAAGATATTATTGGTCTTATTCTCAAAATCATGATTTTTTTATTTTACAAAATAATGGTCATTTAACTCCAAATGAATCCTACAATGTAAATCAAGATTTGAATTATAATTTATGGAATTTTGATTTGTCCTATTCCTGGTGGTTTGCTCCTGGAAGTGAAGTTAAAGTTTTGTATCGTAATTATGGGCAAGAACAAACTGATTCAGTTAAAAAAAATGTAAATACAAATCTTAAAGATATTTTCAATTCCGATCTAACTAATATTTTTTCAATAAGTATTCGTTATTTTATTGACTACAATAAATTAAAAAGTAAATAAAAATTTCAATTATTTTTAAGTAAAAAAGAAATTTACAATACTATAATCATTTTTTTTACTTTGAAATTATAATTATATAATTGTAGTTTATCTCAACACTACTTTTTTTGAAATTACTTTATCTTTGCATAAAATAAATATAATTTAAATGAACAAGAAAGTAATTCTTATGATACTTGATGGTTGGGGAAAATCTCCAGACCCAAAAGTTTCAGCAATAGACAATGCCAAAGTACCTTTTATAAATAGTTTATATACAAAATACCCAAGTGCTCAATTAAGGACTGATGGTCTGCATGTTGGACTTCCTGAAGGTCAAATGGGTAATAGTGAAGTAGGACATATGAATCTGGGTGCAGGCCGAATTGTATATCAAGATTTAGCGAAAATTAATCTTGCAGTTGCCAATAATACTTTAACTAAAGAAACAGTTTTAATTGATGCTTTTAATTATGCTAAAGCAAACAATAAAAAAGTTCATTTTTTAGGTTTAGTTTCAGATGGAGGAGTCCATTCTCACACATCACATTTGAGAGGATTAATTAATGCAACTCAAGAATATGGTTTAAAAGACGTATTTGTTCATGCTTTTACAGATGGTAGAGATGTTGATCCAAGATCTGGGGCAACATATATTCAAGATCTAGAACAACACATAGAAAAGACGACAGTGAAAATTGCTACGGTAATTGGTCGTTATTATGCTATGGATCGTGATAAGCGTTGGGAAAGAGTGAAACTAGCTTATGACTTATTAGTAAACGGAACGGGAACTCATACAAAAGATGCAGTTGAATCAATACAACAAAGCTATTTAAATAATATTACAGATGAATTTATAACACCATTGGTAGTAACTGGCGATGATGATAAACCTTTGGCAACTATTGAAGATGATGACGTAGTTATTTTCTTTAATTTCAGAACTGATAGGGGGCGTGAATTAACAGAAGCATTATCACAACAAGATTTTCATGAACAAAACATGCATAAGCTCAATTTGTATTATGTTACTTTGACCAATTATGATGAAACTTACCAAAATGTAAAAGTGGTTTATAATAAGGATAACATTACTGAGACTTTAGGAGAGGTTTTAGAAAAAGCTAACAAAAAACAAATTCGAATAGCAGAAACTGAAAAATACCCACATGTTACTTTCTTCTTTTCAGGAGGTAGAGAATTGCCATTTGAGGGAGAAACAAGAATTTTGAGAAATTCACCTAAAGTAGCTACTTATGATTTGCAACCAGAAATGAGTGCATACGAACTTAAAGATGCTTTGGTTGCTGAATTAAATATAGCTGAAGTTGACTTTGTTTGTCTTAATTTTGCAAATGGCGACATGGTAGGTCATACTGGTGATATGAATGCTGCAATCAAAGCCTGTGAAGCAGTTGATGCTTGCGTAAAAGAAGTAATAGAAACTGCTCTTGAAAATAATTACACAACCCTTGTTATTGCTGATCACGGTAATTGCGAAACTATGATTAATCCTGATGGAAGTCCAAATACAGCGCATACAACAAATCCAGTTCCAATTATTTTGGTAGATAAAGATTTAAAAGAAATTCATGATGGTGTTTTGGGAGATATAGCACCAACAATTCTAGAATTGATGGGTGTGAAAAAGCCAGCTGTTATGACTTGTAACTCACTTTTATAAGTTCAATTGATTAAGATGTAAAATTAAAGCCGCCTCAATTATGAGACGGCTTTTTTTCTATTTTTTTAACTTTTACTGTTAATTCTTGAGTTTCGCCATTCAAATCGATAAAAATAGCATCGCCAATATTAACTTTTGAAGTAATAATTTCTTCAGCTAGGATGTCTTCAACATATTTTTGAATGGCTCTTTTTAGTGGTCTAGCACCGAATTGCTTGTCATATCCTTTTTCTGCAATGAATGCTTTTGCAGTATCAGAAAGATTTAATTGATATCCTAATTCATTGATGCGATCATATAATTTTTTCAATTCGATTTCAATAATTAAATCGATATCATGTTTTTCTAAAGAATTAAATACAATAACGTCGTCAATTCTATTTAAAAATTCAGGAGCAAAGGTTTTTTTTAAGGCATTTTCAATAATACTTTTTGAATTATCATCAGCTTGAGCTACTTTGGCTGCAGTACCAAAACCAACACCTTGCCCAAAATCTTTTAATTGACGTGCTCCTACATTTGAAGTCATGATGATGATAGTATTCTTAAAATCAATTTTTCTTCCTAAACTATCGGTTAAGTATCCATCGTCCAAAACTTGAAGCAACATATTAAATACATCAGGGTGTGCTTTTTCGATTTCGTCTAACAATACAACACAATATGGTTTACGACGTACTTTTTCAGTTAATTGTCCACCTTCTTCATAACCAACATATCCTGGAGGAGCTCCAACCAAACGAGAGATGGAAAATTTCTCCATATATTCGCTCATGTCAATTCTTATGAGAGCATCTTCAGAATCAAATAATTCTTTAGCTAAAACTTTGGCCAATTGTGTTTTACCAACTCCTGTTTGACCTAAAAAAATAAAAGAACCAATAGGTCTGTTTGGGTCTTTCAATCCAGCTCGATTTCTTTGAATAGAACGTGCAATTTTCAAAACAGCTTCTTTTTGCCCAATAACTTTACCTTCAATAAGTTCAGGTAGTTTAGCGAGTTTGTTACTTTCAGTTTGTGCAATTCTATTTACAGGAATTCCAGTCATCATGGATACTACATCGGCAACATTATCTTCAGTTACTTCAATACGATTGTTTTTAGCATCTTCTTCCCATTGTTCTTGGGCTATAGCTAAATCTTTTTCAATTCTTTTTTCATCGTCACGAAGTTTTGCTGCTTCTTCATATTTCTGTTTTTTTACTACAGAATTTTTTAATTCGCGTACATCTTCCAACTTTTTTTCTAATTCCAATATTTGTATTGGAACATCAATATTTACTATATGTACACGAGATCCAGCTTCATCTAAAGCATCAATTGCTTTATCCGGCAAGAATCGATCTGACATATACCGATCAGTCAATTTAACACAAGCCTCTATGGCTTCATTTGAATAAGTTACATTGTGATGATCTTCGTACTTATCTTTGATGTTATTTAATATTGTAATAGTTTCACTTATAGATGTAGGTTCAACAACAACTTTTTGAAAGCGTCTTTCTAATGCACCATCTTTTTCAATATACTGTCTGTATTCATCAAGAGTTGTAGCTCCAATACATTGTATTTCCCCTCTAGACAAAGCAGGTTTAAACATATTTGAAGCATCGAGTGAACCAGTTGCACCTCCTGCGCCAACTATGGTATGAATTTCATCTATAAAAAGAATAATATCATCATTTTTTTCTAATTCATTCATTACAGCTTTCATTCGCTCTTCAAATTGTCCTCTATATTTAGTTCCTGCAACTAAACTTGCAAGATCTAAAGTAACTACGCGTTTATTGAATAAAATTCTAGAAACTTTCTTTTGAATAATTCTTAAAGCTAATCCCTCGGCAATAGCTGATTTCCCAACGCCAGGTTCTCCAATTAATAATGGATTGTTCTTTTTTCTACGGCTTAAAATTTGAGAAACTCTTTCAATTTCTTTTTCTCGTCCAACTACAGCATCTAATTTTCCTTCTTCTGCCATTTCGGTTAGATCTCTACCAAAATTGTCTAACACAGGAGTTTTAGATTTTTTATTTGATTTATTTACTGGATTGTTAAAGCTGTTTTCTTTTAAGCTGTCATCTTGTCCTGAATCTTCATTATAAGATTCGTTTTTTGGCAAGTTATCAATAAAATCTTCTTCGTTTGGCGTCATGTTTAAATATTGTTCTTTAGCTACATCATAATCTATTTTTAGTTTATTCAATAGCTTGGTTGTTGGATCATTTTCATTTCTTAAAATGCACAATAATAAATGTGCCGTACTAATAGAAGTGCTGTGAAATACTTTTGCTTCAAGAAAAGTTGTTTTTAATGCACGTTCAGCTTGTCGAGTTAAATGTAAATTTTTCTTTTCAATGTTACTTTCTAAATTTGGGCTTGCCGGGCTTAGTATTTCTACTTTTTTTCTAAGATGATCTAAATCAATTGATAAGTTATTTAAAATATTAATTGCTTTTCCATTACCATCTCTTAAAATTCCTAGCATAAGATGTTCAGTGCCAATGAAATCATGCCCTAATCTCAGTGCTTCTTCCTTACTATATGTAATTACATCTTTTACTCTTGGTGAAAAATTATCATCCATAACATGTTTGATTTATTAGGTAAATTTAGTGAATATGAATATGAAAAACAATAATCGTACCCATTCTGTGCTTATAATTGCTAATTGACAAAAAAAGAATGATAAATATGTTAAAAACAATATAATTTATTAACCAAAAAACAACATATTTTTGTTAATAAATCGTTTAAATTTGAAAGCTAAAATGCCGTCTAAAAAATCTAAAAGATGTATATTAGCACGTTTTGAAATTGAAATAAATTTATTAAATATTTACAACTTATGTCAGAAGGAGAAAAGTTAATTCCTATTAACATTGAAGATGAAATGAAATCAGCTTACATCGATTATTCGATGTCTGTAATTGTGTCTAGAGCACTTCCTGATGTTAGAGACGGTTTAAAACCAGTACATAGAAGAGTGCTTTATGGAATGTATGATTTAGGAGTAACTTCAAAATCTGCGCACAAAAAGTCTGCAAGAATCGTTGGAGAGGTTTTAGGAAAGTATCACCCCCATGGAGATACATCTGTTTATGATGCTATGGTTCGTATGGCCCAAGAATGGAGTTTACGTTATTTACTAGTAGATGGGCAAGGTAACTTTGGTTCTGTAGATGGAGACAGTCCAGCTGCAATGCGTTATACCGAAGCTAGAATGCGCAAAATTTCGGAAGAAATAATGGCTGATATTGAGAAAGAAACAGTCGATTTTCAATTGAATTTTGACGATACTTTATATGAACCTAAAGTAATGCCAACAAGAGTTCCTACATTATTGATCAACGGAGCAACAGGAATTGCTGTAGGTATGGCAACCAACATGCCACCTCATAATCTTACCGAAGTTATCAATGGAACTTTAGCTTTTATTGATAATAATGATATTGAAATAGATGAATTAATGAACCATATTAAGGCCCCAGATTTCCCAACTGGTGGAACAATATATGGCTACGAAGGTGTTAGGGAAGCTTTTAAAACTGGTAGAGGACGTATTGTAATGCGTGCCAAAGTTGGTTTTGAAGAAGTCGATGGAAGAGAAAGTATAATTGTTACTGAAATCCCTTACCAAGTTAATAAAGCTGATATGATTAAACGTACAGCTGATTTAGTAAATGATAAGAAAATTGAGGGGATTGCCAATATTCGTGATGAATCTGATCGAAATGGTATGCGTATTGTTTATATACTAAAACGTGATGCAACACCTAATGTAGTTTTAAATACGCTTTTCAAGTTTACTCAATTACAATCTTCTTTTAGTGTAAATAATATTGCCTTAGTAAAAGGTCGTCCGCAAATGTTGAATCTAAAAGATATGATTCATTATTTTGTTGAACACCGTCATGATGTTGTGATTCGTAGAACACAGTTTGATTTACGTAAAGCGGAGGAAAGAGCTCATATTTTAGAAGGTTTAATAATTGCTTCTGATAATATCGACGAAGTAATTGCACTAATCAAAGCTTCAAAAAACACAGAAGAGGCAAGAGAAAAATTAATAGAAAGATTCAAATTATCTGATATTCAATCTCGTGCTATTGTAGAAATGCGTTTGCGTCAGTTGACCGGTCTTGAACAAGATAAGTTAAGAGCTGAATATGAAGAAATCATGAAGTTAATTGCTCATTTACAAGCTTTATTAGCTGATGTGAATTTAAGAATTGCATTAATCAAAGAGGAACTTATCGAAATTCGTGATAAATATGGTGATGCACGTCGTTCATTAATCGAGTATTCAGGAGGAGATGTAAGTATCGAAGATTTGATTGCCGATGAGAATGTAGTGATTACCATTTCGCATGCTGGTTATATCAAACGTACAAATTTAACAGAATACAAAACACAAAATAGAGGAGGAGTTGGACAAAAAAGTGCAGGAACAAGAGATCAAGATTTCTTAGAACATATGTATGTTGCAACCAATCACCAATATATGATGTTTTTTACTCAGAAAGGGAAATGTTTCTGGATGCGAGTTTATGAAATTCCTGAAGGAAGCAAAACCGCAAAAGGTAGAGCATTACAAAACTTAATTAATATTGAAAGTGATGATAAAGTAAAAGCATTTATCTGTACTCAAGATTTAAAAGACAAAGAATATACAAATAGCCATAATCTAATTATGGTTACAAAAAAAGGACAGGTTAAGAAAACATCTTTGGAGAAATATTCTAAACCGAGAGTTAATGGTGTAGCTGCTATAACTATTAAAGAAGACGATGAGCTATTAGCTGCTGAATTAACTAATGGTAACAGTCAGATAATGATAGCCGTTCGATCTGGAAAAATGGTTCGTTTCGAAGAAAGTAAAACCAGACCAATGGGAAGAACAGCTTCTGGAGTTCGTGGAATTACTTTAAAAGATGAAACTGATGAAGTTATTGGAATGGTTTCTGTAAACGATATGGAAAGCGAAATACTTGTAGTTGCTGAAAACGGTTATGGTAAACGATCAAGTATTGACGAATATAGAATTACTAATCGTGGTGGTAAAGGTGTGAAAACATTGAACATCACTGAAAAAACAGGGAAGCTTATTTCAATTAATAGTGTAACCGATGCAGATGATTTAATGATTATCAACAAATCAGGATTGACTATTAGAATGGCAGTTGAAGATTTGCGTGTCATGGGAAGAGCAACACAAGGTGTGAAATTGATTAATATCAAAGGAAATGATTCTATTGCTGCGGTTACTAAAGTAATGAAAGATGATGTTGTTGAAGTTTTAGTTGACGAAGATGGTAATATTATCGAAGATACTACTATTGAAAGAGTTAAACCAGTATTAGAAGTTCTTGAGGATGATGGAACCGAAGAAGATGAGGAAGATGCTACTGAAGACGAATTAGAAGAAGATATTGAGGACGATTCTGATGAGGATGATGAATAATTTTAAAATTAAGTAAAATAAAATAATATGAACAGTAATAATTTGATAGTAATACCAGCACTTTTGTTTTCATTTGTGACTTTTGCTCAAAAAGACCAAATAAAAGCCGCAGAAAAAGCATTAAAAGCAGGTAATTCTCAAGAAGCATTAACGGTTTTACAAACAGCTGAATCATTAATTTCCGCAGCTCCTGATACTGAAAAAGCCCAATATTTCTTTGTAAAAGGAAACGCTTTACTTGATTTGGCTAATAAAAAGATAGATGTGAAAAATAATCTTTCTTTAGCATCTATTGCCTACAGAGATTTATTAGGTATTGAAAAAACTTCAGGAAAAGATAAATTTTCAAGTCAAGCACAAACATCTATTGCTGATATAAAAAGTAAAATTATAAATTTAGCAATTGATAAATCTGCTGAAAAAAAGTTTAAAGAAGCCTCTTCTTTGTTATTTCAAGCCTATGAGCTAGATAAAAGTGATTTAGAAAAATTATATTTTGCAGCTTCCTATGCTATTAATGATAAAGATTATGATTTATCATTAAAATATTATCAAGAACTTAAAAATTATAACTATACAGGTGAAGCTACTCAATACTATGCTAAGAATTTAGTAACTGAAAAAGAAGATTTTTTTGGAACAACTCCTAGTGCAAAAGCAGACAGAGATTCTAGAGTAAAATTAAAAATATATAGTGAACCTAGAGATGAAAAATCACCATCCAGACGACCAGAAATCAATAAGAATATAGCTTTAATTTTAACCGAAAAAGGTAAAATTGCTGAAGCAAAAGTAGCCTTTGAAGAAGCAATAAAAGAAAGTCCTGATAATGTCTCTTTAATTTTGTTGGAATCTGAATTATATTATAAAGAGAATGACATGGTCATGTATAAAAAATTAATTACTTCTGCTCTAGAGAAAAATCCAGATAATGCTGAACTAATTTATAATCTTGGTGTTGCTAGTCACAAAAATAAAGAGTATGCAGATGCTGAAAAATTTTATAAGCAAGCTATTTCAACAAATCCAAATTATAGTGTAGCTTATTTAAATTTAGCTAATCTAAAATTAGACGGACGTAATAAGATTGTTGATGAAATGAATAAACTTGGAGCTTCTGCAGTTGACATGAAAAAATATGATTATTTAAAAAAGCAATCAGAGAATATTTTATTAACAGAGGTACTACCTTTATTAGAAAAAGCATATACTATAGATTCTGTTAATGAAGATATTAAATATCTTTTAATTAAAGTTTACAAAACTTTAGATATGAAAGAAAAAGCTAATGCTGTAAAATAAATTTTTTTACTTTATATTTTTAATCCTATTCTTAATTGAATAGGATTTTTTTTATTCAATATTATTTTTGTAAGTAAAATAGTTAATATATATTATTTTTGTGTATTTAATCGATTAAATTTCGCTTTTAAACGATTTTATTTCTATATTTACATAACAAAATAAAAAACACGTTCTTATATTATACTCTTAAAGAAGCTTGCCCCACAATCTACTTTAATTTAATAATAACTATAAAGAGTTTGCCCCACATTCTACTTTAAACTAAAACCTACTAAATTATGAAAGCAAAATTACTTCGAGTATTGTTGCTAGTTGCAATAATATTCACAATGAATTCATGTTCTTCTGATAGTTCAGAAACGACTACTTCAGAAACTTCTAATCAGAAAGTGATGAATTATTCCTATAATTCATCAGAGTTAGAAGCTATGAATATCATCAATGAATACAGAGTAAGTGTAGGTTTGTTACCATTAAAACAAATAAATCATGTATCATTCAAATCTGAAGAACATGATGATTATATGATAGTTAATAATGTAGTTAATCACAATAATTTTGTTGAAAGATCTGAGAACTTAATTTCAGTTTTAGGAGCAAAAAGAGTAGGTGAAAATGTTGCTTATAACTATAACGCCCCACAATCCGCAGTAACTGCTTGGTTGAATAGTCCTTCACACAAAGAGAACATAGTTGGTGATTATACACATTTCGGAATAGCAATTAAAACTAATGCTCAAGGAAAAAAATACTACACTAATATATTTGTGAAAATTTAATTGGATTAAAAACACCTTAAAATAGTATTTTAAAATTATTCAGGAATTTGCTGACTTAAACAATGTAAAGTTCCAAAACCCCATATTAAGTCAACTGAACTTATCCCAATTATTTCTCTATCGGGAAAGCAATCAGCAAGAATATTTAATGCATTTCTATCATTTAAATCATTGAAAGTCGGTACCAAAACACATTTATTCAGAATCAAAAAATTTGCATAACTAGCGGGCAATCTCAATCCGTCAAAATCAATGCGCTTAGGCATGGGTAACTCTATTATTTTAGGAGTTTTTCCATCTTGCAATTTTGCTTTTTTAAGCCTTTTTAAATTATCTTGTAGAGGCTTGTAATTTTTATCTTTTGGGTTAGATTCGATTATTGTAACAATAGTATCTTCGTTTACAAATCGACATAAATCATCAATATGTCCGTGAGTGTCATCACCTTCAATTCCTTCACCTAGCCAAATTACGTTTGTGATACCTAAATATTCTTTGAAAACAGCTTCATAATCTGCTTTAGTAAAATTGGGATTTCTAACCTGTATATTAGGATGCATTAAACATTCTTCCGAAGTAAGCAAGGTTCCTTTTCCGTTAGTATCAATAGCACCGCCTTCTACAATAACAGGTTTGCCTTTATAAATTACTTGAGTCAATGGCAGTTTAAGAAATTCACTCAGTTTAGCAGGAACTAGTTTGTCAAGTTGAATATTTTTATATTTTGCCCAACCGTTAAAATTAAAGTTTAAAGCTTCTCTTTTTATTCCATTTTTTATAATAATGGGGGCCGAATCTCGCATCCAGCTTCGGTTGGTTTTATAGATTATAAATGAAACTTTACTTGTTTGAACGACAGCTGTTTCTAGCATTTCTAATACCTTAGTCTTTAGCTTTTCATCGGAAACTACTAAAAAAACTTGCTCAAAAGTGGCTACTTTTTTAATAAATTCTACAAAAGCCCATTGAATGGCTTCGTATTTTCCTGGCCAATCGTTTCCATTATGCGGAAAACAAAGCAAAATACCTTCTTGTTTTTCCCATTCGGCCGGAAATCTTCTGTTGTTGGTACTCATAATTAGTCGATTGCTCTTTTTGTAATATCACCAAAAGCATCAATTCTTCTGTCTCTAAAAAACGGCCAATTCTGGCGTACATTTTCTTGTAAATCCAAATCGACCAAGGCAATCAAGATTTCTTCCTGGTCGTGTGAGGCTTGCGCCAAAATTTCACCTTGCGGACCTGCAATAAAAGAAGATCCCCAAAATTGTATTCCTGCAGTGCCTTTAATATATTGTTCTAGACCTATTCTATTGGCTGCTGCAACATAAACACCATTAGCAACAGCATGACCTTTCATTACAGTCATCCAGGCCTCATGTTGGTTTACACCATATTGTTCTTTTTCTAATGGATGCCACCCAATTGCAGTTGGATAAAATAACACTTCGGCACCTTGTAAAGCTGTCAATCGAGCTGCTTCAGGATACCATTGATCCCAACAAATTAGTGTGCCAATTTTTCCTTTTTGAGTTGGGAATGCCTTAAAGCCTAAATCACCTGGAGTAAAATAAAATTTTTCGTAAAAATGGGGGTCATCTGGGATATGCATTTTTCGATACAAACCTGCTTCAGAACCATTCGTATCAATAATATAGGCGCTATTATGATAGATACCCGCCATTCTTTTTTCGAAGAATGGAACGATAATTACCACCTCTAATTCTTTTGCCAATGCACTAAAAGCTATAAATGAAGTACTGTATAAAGGTTCTGCTAATGCAAAATTTTCCACGTCTTCGCTTTGACAAAAATAATGGCTACTATACAATTCGGGTAATGAAATTACTTCGGCACCTAATTTTGCAGCTTGACGAACCCAACTTAAACATTTTTTCAAGTTGTTTTCGGCAACATCATTTAAATTTAATTGGATTACAGCTATTTTATATTTATTATTTGGCATAAGGCAAAATTTAGATTGCAAAAATAGTGAATTTTATAATCACTAGTAAATAGGGCGATTGTCTTTTTTACAGGGACTAAAACTATTTTTAATTTTTGTTTCTTATTTTAGTTTTACTTATGTTTTTTTTAATCCATTTTTTTATAAAATCAACAATTTCGATTTTTTTAAATAAGTATTTGTTACTTATTTTTTGAAAGAATAAATATTAAATTAAGTAATAATTTAATTGGCTAACTTTATGATTAGTAAATTAAATTTGAAACAAAATGGAACAAAAACTACCGCTCCCTCCGTTTACGGCTGAAACTGCTATAAGAAAAAATCAAATGGCAGAAGATGCACGGAAAAGCAAGTATCCTGAAAGGGTTTCTTTGCATATTCCATAAATACTGAATGGCGAAATTGAACCGATTTTATAAATGGAAGAAACGAAGTAATTGAATTTCTAAGAGTAAAATGGTCAAAAGAAATAAGCTATAAATTAAAAAAAGAACTTTGGACCTTTTATGATAATAGAATTGCAGTTCGTTTCGAATATAAATATCATAATGCTGAAGGGCAATGGTTTAGATCTTATGTCAATGAAAACTGGGAATTTGATTGTAATGGTTTAATGGAAAAACGTTTTGCTAGTATTAATGTTTTGCCAATAGAAGAAAAAAAACAGAAGGATTTTTTAAAGTCTTTAAATTTAGTTATAAAAATTAAGCAGATTCTAAAATTTTAATTTTTAAAATCTGCTATAATTATTGAATTTTAGATTCTTATCCCAAAAAAGATTTTAAATCTTCATAGGTTTTTATTCTCTTACTTACTTTGTCTTTGTTTAAAACGCTTTCAATTTGTGATGGAATTGAAAGTTTTATTTCTAATGCTGGCTCAACAACATCTAAAAATTTAATTGGATGTGCTGTTTCTAAGAAAACTCCAATCGCATTCGAATGATTTTTCAATTCTTTTTTCAATCCTAAATAACCAACAGCGCCATGAGGTTCTGCAATATATCCAGTAGATTTATAGATTGATTTCATTATTTTTAAAGTTTCTTCATCAGTATACGAATAAGATGAAAAATCTTTTTTAAATAACTCTAAATCATTATTGTACATTTCTTGAATTCTAATAAAATTACTTGGATTGCCAACATCCATAGCATTAGATATTGTAGCAATCGATGATTTAGCATCATAAATACCATTTTTCATAAATCTTGGTACAGTGTCATTGACATTAGTAGAAGCTACAAAATGTTCAATAGGTAATCCTAATTTTTTAGCAATGATACCAGCACATATATTTCCAAAATTTCCACTAGGACAAGAAAACACAATTGGTTTGTTATGAGATTTCAATTGCTTATAAGCAAAAAAGAAATAGAACATTTGTGGTAACCAACGGGCAACATTGATTGAGTTTGCAGAAGTTAAATTATGATGAGACAAACTATTGTCCAAAAATGCTTTTTTAACCATATCTTGACAATCGTCAAAAACGCCGTCTACTTCAAGGGCCTTAATGTTTTGTCCTAAAGTTGTTAGTTGTCGCTCCTGAATATCACTCACTTTTCCAGAAGGATATAAAATCACAACTTCAACACCTTGAACACCCAGAAAACCACTTGCAACAGCTCCGCCAGTATCACCTGAAGTCGCTACTAAGACCGTATTTTTATTATCTATTTTATCTTTATTAAAATAGCCTAAACAACGAGACATAAACCGCGCACCAACATCTTTGAAAGCCATAGTTGGACCATGATATAACTCGAGTGAATAAATATCATCTTCTACTTTTACAGTTGGAAAATCAAAACACAATGTTTCTTTTATAATTTCTTTTAAAGTTTCGGTTGGGATTTCGTCTCCAACAAATTGCTGAATGGCTTCAAAAGCGATTTCGGCATTGCTTAACTTTTCGATGTTTTCAAAAAAACTTTTTGATAATGGCGTTATAGATTCTGGAAAATATAATCCTCTATCGGTTGCTAATCCTTTTATTACGGCTTCTTCAAAAGAAACTTTAGGGGCGTTATGGTTTAAACTGTAGTATTTCATTTTTATGTCATTGAGAGGCACGAAGCAATCTCATTTTTTATTTAAATTATACTAATTCCTTCAGGATTCACTTTAGAAACGTGAATTTCATAAGGTAAATTAAACTTATTATATACATCACTCATGGCTTTGGCAATCTTTTCAGCTGTTGCTGCACCTTTGCTTAAAGCAAAGATGGAAGGACCAGAACCAGATATTCCTGAACCTAAAGCTCCATTTTCGTATGCTGCTTTTTTAATTAAATCAAATCCAGGAATTAGCATACTTCGAACAGGTTCAATTATTTCGTCATGCAAAGATCGACCAATTAATTCATAATCTTGAGTATATAATCCAGCTACTAATCCACCAACATTACCCCATTGAGTAATGGCACTTTTTAATGTAACGGTTTGCTTTAATACAGAACGAGCATCCGAAGTTTTTAATTCTATTTGGGGATGAACTACTGTAGCATATAACTCGCTCGGACTATCAATTTTAATGATGTCTAATGGGTTAGAACTCCTTACCAGAGTAAAACCACCCAATAGGCAAGGGGCTACGTTATCTGCATGGGCATTGCCGCTGGCTAATTTTTCACCCTGCATGGCAAATTTCACCAATTCTTTTCTTGTAAATGGTTTTCCTAATAATTCATTTATTCCAAAAACAGCTCCTGCTGAACTTGCAGCACTGCTTCCTATACCACTTCCTGCTTTTATATTTTTGTAGATTTCAATTTCAAACCCGATAGTTATCGGGGTAAATTCTCTTTCGTATTCCTCTAACATAGCTAAAGCAGCAACCCCTGCAACATTATTCTCGGTTTCTAATGGTAAATCTGCACCAACAATTTTAGTAATACGAACACCTTTAATATCAGATTTACGGATAATCATTTCGTCCCCAGCAGTTTTTAAGCAAAGTCCTAGTACATCAAATCCACATGAAAGATTGGCAATTGTTGCTGGGCAAAATAGTTTAATTTCGTTCATAAAATTTTGTTTTTAGTTTCAAGTTAAAGATTTAAAATCACTAGAGAACTTTAAACCTGAAACTTTAAACTAATTTTTAAATATTTCCAATTCGTATAACATCAGCAAAAATTCCAGAAGCTGTAACAGCCGCACCGGCACCAGCTCCTTTTATTAATAATGGCTGATCTATATAACGATCTGTATAAAATTGTACAATATTATCTTTTCCTTCTAAATTATAAAAGGGACTTTCTTTTGGTATGAATTCTAATCCAACACTTGCTTTACCATTTTCGAAAGTGGCAACATATTTTAATCGACTTTCTTTAGTGTTAGCTTCTTTTAATAAATTTTCAAAATGGACTGAATTTGCATGGAGTGATTTGAAAAAGTCGTCATTATTTGTTGTTGCTAGACATTCACTAGGCATGAATGATTTGTTAGTAATATCTTCAATATTGAATTGGTAACCACTTTCGCGAATTAGTATTAATATTTTTCTTGCTACATCAACACCGCTTAAATCTATTTTTGGATCTGGCTCAGTAAATCCTTGAATTCCAGCTTCTTTAACAACATCGTGAAAAGAATTTTTTTCGTCAAAATTATTAAAAATAAAGTTTAAACTACCAGATAAAACCGCTTGTATTTTATTGACTTTATCTCCCGAAGCAATTAAATGTTTTAAGGTATCAATAATTGGCAAACCTGCTCCTACATTAGTTTCAAACAAGAAGGGAGCGTTATATTGTCGCGATAGATTTTTAAGTTTTTTATAATTGTCGTAGTCTGATGAACAAGCAATTTTATTACAAGTAACTACAGCTATATTTTGATTCAAATACTGAGCATAAGTTTCAGAAACACTTTGGTTTGCAGTTATATCAACAAAAATGCTATTTCTTAAATTGAGAGATTTTACTTTTGAAATAAAGGTATCTTGATTAGTAATTTCTCCATTATCTAATAAAGATTGCCAATCTTTTAGAGAAATTCCCTCCTCATTAAAATACATTTTTCTAGAATTTGCAATGGCAATTACTCTCAAATTTATTTTTAAATTCTCTTTTAAAAATTTCTTTTGTTGGTTGATTTGTTCAATGAATTTCTCACCTACATTTCCAACACCCATAACAAACAAATTCAATTGCTTTGAATTCTCTTCAAAAAACACCTCATGAAGTGTATTTAAAGCTTTTTTTACATCTTTTTCATTGATTACTGCCGATATATTTCTTTCTGATGCGCCTTGTGCTATGGCTCTAATATTGACATTGTTTTTTCCTAAAGTACTGAACATTCTTCCACTCAAACCTTGATGGTTTTTCATGTTTTCACCAACCAAAGCAATGATGCAAAGGTTTTTTTCGATGATGCAAGTGTCAATTTTATTTTGAGAAATTTCAACTTCAAAAGCGTTATTGATAGCGTTTTCAGCTTTTTCTGCATCGATATTTAATATTCCGATGCAAATAGAATGTTCAGATGAGGCTTGAGTAATAAAAATTACATTAACATCTTCCTGTGATAATACTTCAAAAAGTCTTTTCGATGAACCTGCAACGCCAATCATTCCAGGGCCTTCAAGAGTAATTAAACTGATATTATCTATATGGCTAATTCCTTTTACTGGGTTTGTATATGATGTTTCTTGATTGGAAATAAGAGTTCCTACAGCTTCTGGTTCAAAAGTGTTTTTAATCCAAATAGGAATGTTTTTA
The DNA here is from genome assembly GCF_046155325.1 of Flavobacterium sp. GTDB lineage: Bacteria > Bacteroidota > Bacteroidia > Flavobacteriales > Flavobacteriaceae > Flavobacterium. The sequence goes on along the minus strand of NZ_JBJXDQ010000054.1, from coordinate 31,653 downwards.
CTCAAAACAGGTTGAATAGTTGGAGGATATAAAACTTTGGCACCAAAATGTGAAAGCTCCATCGCTTCCTGATATGAAATCATTGCTATAGGTTGGGCTTGTTTTACTACTTTAGGATTTGCTGTAAACATACCATTTACATCGGTCCAAATTTCTAATTCTGTAGCTCCTAATGCTCCTGCTATTATAGCAGCGGTATAGTCTGAACCTCCACGTCCTAACGTTGTACCAATGCCATCAATAGAATTAGCAATAAATCCTGGCATTACAACTATTTGATTTTGGTTTGAAGCAAAATATTCAGAAATCAATGAATTCGTGATTTCAAAATTCACAACAGCCTTACCAAAATTGTTGTTTGTTTTTATCAAATCACGACTGTCTTTATAACCACAATTTTTAACTTCTTGTTTAAAAGCTTCAGCAATGATATAGGATGATAATAATTCTCCAAAACTTAAAATAGTATCGGATGTTCTTGATGATAATTCTCCTAATAAAAAACAACCATCTAATAAAGTTTCAAGATGGTTAATAATTCTTTTTATATGGCTTAATGAACTACTTTGTTCACTTACATGAATTAATTCTTTAATAGCATCTAAATGTTTTTTTTCTATTTCGGCAACAACCTCCTTGTAGCTTTCATCATTTGAAGCCGCTTTTTTTGATGCTATTACCAACAAATCGGTTACTTTGGTAAAAGCGGAAACTACTACTATAATTTTGTCTTTTAATCCTTTATTACGAACTATATTTAAAGCGAGTTTTATATTCTGTGCATTGGCTACTGATGTTCCACCAAATTTTAATACTTTCATTTTGTTTTTTTATTTGAAAAGTGATTTTTTTATAGAATCAAAATATTTATTTCTTTAGAAAAAAATATAACGACTAATTAGGATTATATGTGATTTTTAACCCCATTGGGGTTGTAATTGTTGTAGTTGTGGTAAATTCAACAGTTTTAGCAACCCTGGTTCGGGTTGAAAAAGAAGTGCTGTATGTGCTAAATTTCAGTACCATAAAATAATTTTTCAAAAGTACATTTTTTTATAAAAGAACAAAATTTTTTGTTTTGTTTTTGTTGTTATTTGAACAATAAATTTAAATACGTTTACAAATCAATTTAAAATTGAATTAGCAATATAGTTAATTGTTTTATTTGTTTAGTTTTTAAATGTTTTTCCAAAGAAAAAATATTTTTTTTTAATACTTATAATTGTTTAAAAGTCAATTTAATTTGTTTACAATTTATTAACATTAGCTAAAAATAAAGCTGTAATTTTACAGTCCTAAAAAAAACTTACAATGTCTATAAATAGTATTTTCCAATTTTTAGTTCCAAAAGATAAAAAATTTTTCCCACTTTTTGAAGAAGCCTCTGCAAATTTAGTCGAATTAGCCTTTATTTTGCATGAAGCTGTTAATCTTCCTTTAAAAGAAAGAAATGAGCTTTTTAAGAAAATTGATGAGCTGGAACAAAAAGGGGAGGATATAACTAGACAAACTAATCTTGAATTAAGTAAAAATTTTATAACCCCATTCGATAGAGAGGATATACACTCTTTAATTACTTCGATAGATAATGTAGCCGATAATCTTCATGGGGCTGCGAGTAGAATGCGATTATATCAAGTAGATAAAATTACAAAATCAATAAGAAAATTAACAGAAATTAATTTAGAGGCATGTCAACTTATTGACACTGCTGTTCAAGAATTGAGATATTTAAAAAACATGAAAAATATTATTTCGGCATGTTCTAAAATTAGTAAACTTGAGAGTAAATCCGACAGTGTATATAATGTTGCGGTTGCTGATATTTTTGAGAAAGAAACCGAGGCAAAAAATATAATTAAGTATAAAGAGGTTTTATCTGTATTAGAAACTGCTACTGATAAATGTAAAAAGGTAGCGAGTGTTTTAGAATCAATTTCTGTAAAACATTCGTAAAAATTTCAGCATTTTTAAAATATTTCAATTAAAATTATGGAATTTAATCTACTTATTGTTATTATAGCATTAGCATTGGTTTTTGATTATATCAATGGTTTTCATGATGCAGCAAATGCTATTGCAACAGTAGTAGCAACAAAAGTTCTTTCCCCATTTCAAGCAGTAGTTTGGGCTGCTTTTTTTAACTTTTTAGCCTATTGGGTTTTTGGTTTTGGTGTAGCAGATACTGTTGCAAAAACCGCTCATACTATGGATATTAATCTAATTGTAATTTTAGCAGGAGTTATTGCTGCTATTGTATGGAATTTGTTGACTTGGTGGTTAGGAATTCCTTCAAGTTCTTCGCACACTTTAATTGGAGGTTTTGCTGGAGCTGCATTAGCTCATGCCATAGCTGTTCATGGTTTTTCTTCTTATGTAACTGGAGATGGTTCTACAGCATATTGGTATGATATTGTGAGTTGGTATAAACCTAGTAAAGATGGTTTGCCATCAGGAATACTTATAGTTATAGCTTTTATTGTTTTTGCTCCACTTGTAGGTGCAATAGTTTCGTATTTAATATCTATTTGGTTGTTAAACGCATCCAAGAAAAGTATTTTCCCAAAATTATTCACAGTGTCATTAATGATTGCGACCGTTTGGTTTGTATTTATCCAAATGGTACCCTACGATCAAATTGAGAAGCCACGTTTTGATTCTCATTTTTGGAGTGTTATTTTAGAGTCACATAATATAAAATGGTTTTTAGTATCGTTTATAATACTAGCTATTTCATTATTTGCATTGGTATTTAGTAGTTTAAATCTGCATCAAGCTGATGCTTCTTTGAAAAAAATGCAATTATTGTCTTCGGCTGCATTTAGCTTAGGGCATGGAGGTAATGATTCACAAAAAGTTATGGGTATTATTGCCGCTGCTGTTGCAGTTTATATCAACACCACAGGTCAATCACAAGAAAATATGAGTGAATGGTTAAATGTGATTCTTCCAAATGATGATTTGAATATCAAAGGGGCAATGCCTGGATGGATTCCCTTAGCATGTTATTCAGCTATAGCAGCAGGAACATTAAGTGGTGGATGGAAAATTGTAAAAACAATGGGTTCAAAAATAACAAAAGTCTCATCATTTGAAGGTGTTGCAGCAGAAACTGCTGGTGCATTAACATTGTATTTTACTGAGCATTTAAAAATTCCTGTTAGTACTACCCATACCATTACAGGGTCTATAATAGGTGTTGGATTAACTAAACGTATTTCTGCAGTACGTTGGGGTGTAACTGTAAGTTTATTATGGGCTTGGGTATTGACTATTCCAGTTTCGGCATTAATGGCTTCTTTAGTTTATTACTTGCTTAGTTTATTTTTATAAGCATTTATATTTTACCTCTTTTAAGTATTTGTATATACTTATAAATTAATTTAACTTGTTTGGTTTTTCACTAATAAAATCAATTTGCAGTTTTTTTTATATGTTTGTTGATAATACATTTTAATTCAATTAAAATATCAAACTTCCAGTGTAATTATTTTGCATGAAAATTAATCAAGAAACATTTAATCAAATTTATAAAAACTATAACTTATTGGTCTATAATGTTGCATTAAACTATGTTCAAAATGTTGAAGATGCTGAAGAAATAACCCAAGATGTTTTTATTAAAGTTTATAATTCATTTGATAATTTTAATAACAAATCTTCTATTAAAACCTGGATTTACCGCATTGCAATTAATCAGTCTTTAGATTTTATTAAAAAAAAAACTAGTCAAAAACATTTTTTTATTTTTGGAAAGAAAAGTCAAAACGAACAGGAATACTTGAATTCTGCAAATTTTGAACATCCAGGTGTTTTGGTTGAGAGAAAAGAGGATGCAAAAATTCTTTTTGAAACAATCAATTCTTTAAACGCTAATCAAAAAAACGCTATCATCTTATCCAAATTGGAAGGAAGAAGTAATTCTGAGATTGCTGAAATTATGCAGCTAAGTATTTCATCTGTTGAATCTTTAATTTTCAGGGGGAAAGCAACATTGCAAGAAAGATTGTCAGAAAAATTTATAGAATACCGCAAGAAAAAATAAAAACTTTCGTCTATATAGATATGGAAAAAGATAATTGGATAGAATACATCTTAAAAAGTACTTACGGAATTACTCAGGTAACTCCCAATGATGATTTGTTTTCAAAAATCCAAAAAAGAATTAAACAGCAAAATACAGTTTCAACAAAAACAGTTTGGTTTGTTGCCACATCAATAGTGGTTTTAGTAATGCTAAATTTTTTTGTTATTGTCTCTAAAACCAAACAAAAAGCAAGTTTATCCACAACCTACTTAGAAATGACTGTTAATAAAAGTAACCAGTTATATCAATAATAATGGAAAAAAAGAAACTATTAACGATTACCATAATCGGATTATTGTTGCTCAATTTGGGCACATTAGGATTTTTATTTTTGCATCGGACAAAAGGCCACAGACCTCCGCATGAAGACAGAACGAAACCAAAAGAAATAATTATTCGTCAATTGAATTTTGATGTTGTTCAGCAAAGAGATTATGCCAAATTAATCGAATGGCATCGTCGTGAAATCACAAGACTTGATAGTAATATTCGACAAACTAAAAACAAATTATATTCGCAATTAAACCAAACTGAAGTAAATGTAAAAGCAAAAGATAGTCTGATTATTTTGCTAAATTCATATCAAAAGCAAGTTGAAGAAACACATTTCCAGCATTTTGAAGACATTAAAAAACTATGTAATAAAGAACAAATGGAAGACTTTAGCGAATTGACGGAAGAATTATCGAGAGTATTTCTTCCAAAACCACACGGACCAAAAAATGATTAAAAAAAAATTATATATAGTTTTCCTTTTTTTTATTTGCTTTCAGATATTTTCTCAAAGTATAAACGATTCATTGATGGTTAATTTTCATTTAGAATTTGATAAATTTCCGTTACAGTTAAACAAAAAACATGTTTCAGTAAGCCATGACACTTTGAGTATTGAAACTTTCAGATGCTATATTTCGAATATTGAAATTCACTACGAAGACCAATCAACATTTATTCAAAAAAACACCTACCATCTACTCGATGCTGACAAGCCAGATTCTTTTGTTATTCCGATAACGAAAAAAAGTGATAAACTAATTTCAAAAATCACATTTAATATTGGCATAGACAGCATAACTAATACTTCTGGAGCAATGGCTGGAGATTTAGATCCTATCAACGGCATGTATTGGGCTTGGCAAAGTGGTTATATCAACATGAAAATTGAAGGTAAAAGTTCGAGTTGCAAAACCCGTAATAATGAATTTCAGTTTCATATAGGAGGTTATCTTAAACCCAATTATGCTTTAAGAAAAAAAGTAATCAATGGTAATATCAATGGCAATGACAATATCAATATAGGAATTGATGTTGCCGTTTTTTTAGCCGAAATAGATTTGGAGAAAATGAATTCAATTATGATTCCCGGAAGAGCTGCAATGGATTTGGCTGATATTAGCGCTAAAATGTTTTACCTAAAATGAAGAAAGTCTTTGTCATATTGGTATTTGGAATTTCTATTATTGGAATTTTAGCTTTTTCAAAAAGCTACTTCACAACTCCATTATATATTGAAGTACCTAAAGGTTGGCCAAAACCCAACTATGATTTTAAGAAAAACCCCCTCACCGAAGAGGGATTTCTTTTAGGAAGAAATTTATTTTACGACCCAATTTTATCAAGAGACGAAACGATTTCCTGCGCCAGTTGTCATTTGCAACAAACCGGTTTTACCCATGTTGACCATAATGTAAGCCACGGAATTGATGGGAGAATTGGCACACGAAATTCATTGGCATTAATCAATTTGGCTTGGAGTAAAAATTTCATGTGGGATGGTGGTGTAAATAATTTAGAAGTACAGCCAATCAATCCTATTACAAGTCCTTTAGAAATGGACGAAAAATTAGTAAATGTTGTTAGTAAATTGCAACAAAGTCAAAAATATAGAGAACTATTTACAAAAGCTTTTGGTGATGAAAAAGTAACCAGTCAAAGACTTTTAAAGGCATTAGCGCAATTCACAGTAATGTTGACTTCCGCCAATTCAAAATATGATAAAGTAATGAGAAAGGAAGAAGAATTTACTAATAGAGAGCAAAAAGGATATGAATTATTCAAAATAAATTGCGCATCCTGCCATAATGAACCCTTGTTTACCAGTGAAAAATTAGAAAATAATGGATTGGCTATAGATACTTCTTTGAATGACCTTGGCAGAATGAAAATCACTAATAAAAAGGAAGACTATTTGCGTTTTAAAGTACCAACGCTTCGGAATTCACAATTTACATTTCCCTACATGCATGATGGTAGATTTAAAACCTTAACAGAAGTTGTAAAACATTATAATTCATTAGGTCATGATAAAACCCTTCCAAAAGAGTTTATAAAACCAATGAACTTATCTGATAATGACAGGGTAGATTTAGTTTTGTTTTTAACAACATTAACAGATAAAGACTTTTTATCAAATCCACGTTTTTCTTTTTCAAAAAATTAATTTATAATTCCGCAAGAATTTAATTTTTTATTCGTCTATAAATAATAACCATTAAAAATAATTTATGAGTAAATCTATTGTTACTTCAATTTTAATCTTTTTTTTCTCTGTAGTGTATTCACAATACAATACTATTCCAATTCCAGAAGCTTTGTACGGAACAACATTTAATCTTAATATTCATGAATCGGTTAAACAAATAAAAGCAACTGGAAATCAAACAGTAACTGGATCTATAAATAATGAAGCGTTTTGGGGACCAACTTTAATAATAAATAAAGGTGACGAAGTGCATATGAATGTAACCAATAATTTGAATGAATCTACAACTTTGCATTGGCATGGAATGCATTTGCCAGCTGTTATGGATGGTGGGCCACATCAAGTAATACCTGCTGGTACACTTTGGCAACCCTATTGGAAAGTAACTAATGATGCGGCGACTTATTGGTATCATCCCCATTTACATGAAACTACCGAAGCGCAAATAACTAAAGGTGTAGGTGGTTTAATTATTGTAAAAGACCCTGTTGAATCAGCATTGCCATTACCTAGAAATTATGGAACAGATGATATTCCATTAATATTAACCAGTAGAAATTTTACGGCTGCTAATCAATTTTCTGTTGCTAGAGCTTATGGTGATAATATGTTGACAAATGGTACTTTGAATGGGCAAATAACTTTGCCAAAGCAAGTAGTACGTTTAAGAATATTGAATGCAGAAATAGAAAGGGGATATAATTTAGGTATAGTTACTTCGACAGGAGTAACCAAAACTTTTTATGTTATTGGAAATGATGGAGGGCTATTAAATGCTCCTGTTTCTGTTACTCGATTACCAATACATGTTGGAGAGCGTTATGAAATATTAGTGGATTTAAGTGGAGAAAGTCTAGGAAGTACTCTAGATTTAAAAGCATATAATAGTGGACAATCAAATAGTTTTCCTGGAGGTGAACCTGGTACTACAGGTCAATTTGGGAGTTTATTAAATAATACTACCTTCAATGTTTTACATATAAATGTTGGAGCTACAACTATTTCACCAATAACTGCTATACCTACAACTTTGGCAAATAACACTTATTTTACTGAGGCGGATGCTTCAGTTACAAGAACAGTTTCAATTACTGGTGGACAAAATGGAGGGGCAGTACCTTTTACATTTGACAGTACAGTTTTTAATATCAACAACATAAATAAAACAGTCGTCGTTGATACAACTGAAAAATGGACTATTGCAAATACACCAAATGCAATATTTGGACATAGTTTTCATATTCATGATGTAGAGTTTAAAATTGTCTCACGTAGTTCAGGTAATGTTGGTGCTTATGAATCAGGATGGAAAGACACTTTTTTTATTAGTAAAGGAGAAAGCGTATCATTTGTTTGTAGATTTCAGGATTATGCCGATGCTACTCACCCTTTTATGTACCATTGTCATTTTTCGCAACATGAAGATGATGGTATGATGGGTCAATTTGTAGTTACAGGAACTCCTTTAGGAACGAAAACAGTATCAAATTCTACCAAATTCAAGTTATACCCTAATCCAGCCAATGATAAATTATTTATTAGTTTAAATGATGAATCAACAGAAGTTTACTATATAACAATTACTTCAATAGAAGGAAGAACAGTTATGATGTTACCACAACCACTATGGAAAGATGGAATTGATATTTCAAATTTGCCTACAGGCACATATTTATTCAAAATGATGGATAAAAAAACTAAAAGTATTACAACTAGAAAATTCATTAAAAATGAAAAGTAGTAAATATTTCTTTTCAATATTGATTACAGCTGTTGCTTTTTTTGTTTTTTCATTTAAAAGCTCTGAGGTAGCAATTAAAAATTTTAGTTTAAAAAATATTGATAATAAAATTGTTTCATTGAGTAATTATAAAGATGCAAAAGGTTTTATAATAGTATTTACTTGTAACAAATGTCCGATGGCTAAATTATATACCAATAGATTAAATAAAATTAATGATAAATATAAAAATAAAGGGGTTTACTTGTTAGCTATCAACTCGATGGATACTTTAGCTTATGCTGAGGAATCGTTTAAATTAATGCAGAAAAAATCTAAAAACGATAAATTGACTGTTCCTTATTTACAAGATAAAAAACAAACAGTTGCCAAACAGTTTGGAGCAACACATACACCACAATCATTTATTATTTGGAAAAATAAAAAAAATAATTATACTATTAAATATCATGGTGCAATAGACGACAATGCAACCTATCCTGAAAAAGCTAATAATTTATTAACCAATTCATTAGATGAGTTATTAGCCCATAAAAATGTTTCAAATCCTAAAACAGAATCTTTTGGGTGTAAAATATTTTATAGAGGCGAAAAACAAATTCATTAATATTTTCAAGAAATTTTAAATACTTTCGACTAAATAAAACAAAAGTTTAAAACTATTAGATTATGAGAAAACTATTTACTACACTATTTATTTTGACAGTAATCACAATAAATGCACAAACCAATCCTATAATTACATCTTGGTTGCGAAATACAACAGGTGTAACTGGAAGACATTATCTATCAACAGTCACTACACCATCAATTCCAATAAACGACCTCAATTTATTAGCTAATGTTCAAGCTGTAAATTATAATACAACTGCAGGATATGTATATGTTAGTACCGATGGAATTCCAGCCTATATTTCTGGGCCATTTGGCAATAATCCAAGTACAGTTGCTACAGAAAGAAACGCTGTTTTTCGTTTTCCTTTAGTGCCAACTCCCGCAACAAACCCAACAAATACAACTGGTGGTAATATTGGTGTATTTATTAATGGAGTAGCATTATTTGATTATGGTGATGCTTTTACTTGGACAGCATCGTCGTCATCTGATGTAATGCAGAATGGGGATAAAGTTTGGTATCGAGATGCAGTTGTTGCTGAGAGAGCTGGTTTTGATTGTTCTAAAGCACATCCTGCAAATGGTAATTATCATCATCATCAAAATCCAAGTGCATTTAATTTAGATTTAGTTGTATTATCTACAATTTGTGACACCTACGCTTCAGATGGATTGTATGTTATTAATTCGGCTGTACATTCCCCATTAATTGGATTTGCCTATGATGGTTATCCTATTTATGGCCCCTATGCTTATATAAACACAAATGGAACAGGTGAAATAGCCAGAATGAAATCGAGTTTTTCATTGCGAACTGATTTGCCAGTGGGGGCAATTAGAAGTACTTATGCTGATGGAACTGATGTTGCTGATGGCCCAGTAGTAAGTGCTGGCCCACCATCTGGGGGTCAAAATCCGAATCGTGGATTAGGATATTATAGAGAAGATTATAAATTTACCACCCCAACGTCATCAGATTATTTAGATGCACACAATGGTCGATTTTGTATCACACCCGAATATCCACAAGGAATTTATTGCTATTTTGCTACTGTCAATGCCAATCATAATTCAGAATATCCTTATGTCGTTGGTCCTAAATTTTATGGAGTTAATGTTGCCACAAAACTTAATGCAGTTCCAGAAGGTACTACTTTGTATAATCCACCTTTAGGTTCGGATGATTTTATAATATCTAAATTAGATTTTAAAATTTATCCAAACCCAACTTCTGAAATAATTTCGATTCAATCGGTTTCAATTTTGACCAATGATTTAAAAGTTGAAATGATTGATACTATAGGTAGATTAGTGATGGCTAAAACTTTTTATCAAGGGAGTTCAACTTGTTATATAGAAACAGCAACATTGTATAACGGTATTTATTTTATAAAAATAGGACAGGGAAACAATGCAAAAACATTTAAAATATTAATAAATAAATAATTAAAAAAGTCTTTTTAATTAGCTTACCAAAATATCGTATTGAGCCAAAAGCCCTTTTAAACCTTTCAAAGTAAAAATAGCTTTCTTGATTTTGGTTTTAGAAGGATCAATAGTGTAATTATGGCTCGTTTTGAAATTGGCTTTGTTAGCTATAGCTTTTGCAAACTCAGAGCGATACAAATCGCAGTTTTCAAAAACTGCTTCGGTCAAATCGGCACTCATAAAATCAACAGCAATCATGCTACAATTTACAAAATTGGTTCCTTTAAGTTTTAGAGTATAAAATTTAGAAAAATCAAGTATGCAATCTTTAAATGCAATATCAAATATCAATTTGTCACACATAGAAAAATTAATATCTTTCATAAGGCATTCATTAAAAGTAACCGTTCTTAAAGCCACATAATTAATTTTGGCTGTATTAAAATTACAGTTATTAAATATACAATCAATAAAAGTTACATCTAAAAATACGCAGTTTGAAAAATCACAATTATTAAAAGTACACGATTCAAATTCTTTGAAATTAACTTCATCTTCACCATAAAAGATGTTGTTGTATTCTAAGTCAAGGAAATAATTGGGCATTTTTTTAAAGAGTTTTAGTGCAATTTTAGGTCTTAAAATATTAAATTTATAGCTTCAATTACTACTCAAATTTACATAAAAAAAGCTCAAACATTTGTTTGAGCTTTCGATATTTAGTGACCTTGACTGGATTCAAACCAGTAACCTCTTGAGCCGTAATCAAGTGCGCTATTCAGTTGCGCCACAAGGCCTATTTTGTGGGTGCAAATATAAGTATAAATATGTGATTTGCAAACCAGAAATAAAATTTAAATAGAGAATTTGAAAATCTTAAAAAAGTACTATAAAATTTAAAATCAATTCCCTAGCGCTCTTGTAGTTACAAAGTAACGGTAACCAATAATGGCCATTTGCCATTTCTTAGCTTTACTAATATCCAATCTTTTTTTGGTAAAACTAGGTAACAAGAGTTTGTTTAATTCTGCTAATATTTTGAACATAATGATTTTTTTTACAAAAATATAATAATTATTGGGTTGCTTGATTTTCTTTGGCGACCATTCGTTTAAATCCAATTGAAACAAACATAGCTACAATTCCAAATGTCCCCATAACTAACCAGTTTGCCGAATATCCATAATGCCCTATGACCTCAAGTCCTAATTTTGAACTTACAATATGAGCCAAACTAAAACTCATGGTGTATAATGCCATATATCGACCTTCTTGGCCTTTAGGTGCTCTTCCTATAGCAATTGCATTTGAAAAGGGAAAAGAAAGAATTTCACTAAGCGTAAATAAGACCATTGCAACAACTAAAATGCCTGACCAGCTATCAAACAATAATATATAGTAACTAATAGCCATCAACAAAGCCCCCCAAAAAATAATTTTCATTCTGTCAAATTGTTTTCGCTCTAAAAAACTAACTAATGGCATTTCGAACATGAATATTAAGAAGCCATTTAAAGAAATTAACAATCCTGTTTCAACCTCAGACAAACCAAATTGTTGGCTGTGAAATAGAGGTAAAACAGTAAATATTTGAAAAAACAGCATAGCGGTAGTAAAACTGATGAATAAAAATACCCAATATGGTTTGTCTTGAAATGCGGTTTTATTTTTATCATTTGATTCTAGAACATCTTCTTTCATATCCATTTTTTTCTTTTCCTTTACGAAATAAGAAAAAAGCAAAATAGCAATAATACAGGTACTCCCATCAACCCAAAATAATCCTTGATAACCTAATCCAAGAATTATCAAACCACCTAAGGCAGGACCTGCAGCAAAACCCATATTGATACTTAATCTGATTAAGGACAGGGCACGAACTCTATTTTCTGGTTTAGCATAAACACCTATCGAAACAAACATCGCTGGTCTAAACATATCAGAAATGCTCATAATTACAAACATTCCTAAACACAATCCCCAAAAACTGGTAATATATTGGAGTAGAATAAATAAAATTCCACTAGTGAAAAGACTAAATACCATTATTTTATAAAAGCCTAATTTATCAGAAAGTTTTCCGCCAAGCCAGGACCCTAGCATAGATCCAAAACCGAAACATACCATAATCCAAGAAACTTCACTGAATGAGAATTCTAAATTTTCTTTCAAATATTTAGTCAAAAAAGGCAACACCATGGTACCTGCTCTGTTGACAAAAGTAATGCCCGCTAATATCCATACTTCACGTCTAAAACCTTTGAAATTATTGATATAACGACTTAAAGCATTTTTGAGCATAAGCTTGATTTTGATTTTGCAAAGTTACAAAGTTTAAAGAGCAGTTGAATAGCGATTAGTAATCTATATAATATAAATTTAGCTTTGTGGTTAACTATCTTTTAAACTATTTTTGCTTAAAATTTTTATAATGAAAATAATCTTTAATCTATTTTTCTTAATGACCTTAAGTTTTGGTTTTTGCCAAGAAAAATTTGATGCTAACGATTCTAATAATTACCAAAAACAATTAAATAAGGAGTTTGCAGATGTTTTGACAAGCCCTTTATTTACAAATGATTTAGCTAAATTTAAAACATTGGGTTTTTATCCAATAACTGAAAAATTTTGTGTTTTGGCAAGAATTGTTAAATCCAAAGATGAGAAGCCTTTTGAAATGTTAACTTCTACTAAAAGAAGACCATTATATATTAAATACGGTGAGGTGAGTTTTGTTATCGATGGAAATCCATTTAAATTAAATGTATATCAAAGTGTTGATTATTCTTCACAAAAAGGTCATGAAGATGATTTGTTTTTACCTTTTTTTGATTTTACCTGTGGCAAAGAAAGTTATATTGGAGGTCGATATTTAGATTTAATAGCACCCAAAAATGATACTGTTTTAATCGATTTTAATAAAGCATACAATCCTTATTGTGCTTATAATCACAACTATTCTTGTCCAAAAGTACCATTAGAAAATGATTTATATATCGAAATATTCGCTGGAGTCAAAAAATTTAAAGATTAATGAGATACTTTAATTTACACACACATATATCTACAAATCAAATAGATGTATTAGAATTAGTTAATCAATATCCACAAGAATTTGATACTGCTATTTCATCCTATTCGATTGGGATACATCCTTTGTATATAGATGAAGATCGTTTGGAGTCTGATTTTGAAATTGTGGATCAGAAATTAGCCTTGTCAGAATGTTTGGCTCTTGGTGAATGTGGTTTAGACAAGCGCGCTGAAACTCCATTTGCTTTACAAATTGAAATTTTTGAAAAACAATTATTACTTGCGCAAAAATACAATAAGCCAGTATTGATCCATTGTGTTGCTTCTTTTCAAGAACTTATCGAAATCAAGAAAAGATTGAGGATTTCAGTGCCTATGCTTATTCATGGATTTTCAAAAAATACTGTTTTGGCCAAACAATTAATTGATAATGGATTTTATATTTCTTTTGGTAAAAATTTATTGCAAAATCCAGAATTAGAATTTGTTTTTACAAGTGTTCCAGACGATCGTTTTTTCTTAGAAACTGATATGGTAGCAGAGGGGATACAAGGGGTTTATACCTTAGCATCAAAATATAAAAATATAACAATAAGCAATTTACAAGAAATAGTGAACGCTAATTTTAAAGCGGTTTTTCAATCAACACATAATAATTCATAACCGATGGCAGAATGGACAGAAAGAGCGGCACTTTTATTTAAAGCCGAAGGATTACAAAAATTAGGAAATGCCAATATATTGGTAGTAGGGCTTGGTGGCGTAGGGTCTTTTGCAGCAGAATTTTTAGCAAGAGCTGGAGTAGGAAAAATGACTATTGTCGATGGCGATATTGTTGATATCACCAACATTAACCGACAATTACCAGCGTTACATTCTACAATTGGAGCGCCAAAAGTGACTATTGTAGGCGATAGATTAATGGATATTAATCCAGAATTAAAACTCACAAGAGTTAAGGAGTTTCTATCTCCTGAACGTGCTTTTGAAATAGTTAGTGATGAATTCGATTATGTTTTAGATTGTATTGATAGTGTTACACCTAAACTGAACTTGATTATTGCTGCCAAACGAAAAAGAGTCAAAATTATTAGTAGTATGGGAGCAGGAGGTAAGATGGAAGCAGCAAAAGTACACGTTTCTTGTATCTCAAAAGCGAGTAATTGCATGTTGGCAAAAGCCATTAGAAAGCGATTAAAAGCCGAAAAAATTGACAAACTAAAAGTAGTTTCATCATCAGAAATTCAAGATGAATCCAGTTTAAAAATGACCGATGGCTCAAATTACAAAAAATCATTCTATGGAACCAACAGTTATATGCCTGGGTTATTTGGTTTGTATACAGCCGAAACAGTAATTCGTTATTTGCTAAATAAATAGTTTTTAAGAAACAATTCAATACCTATTAACCTAGAACACTCTTAAAATGATTCAAACTGTAATTTTCGATATGGATGGGGTAATTGTTGACACAGAACCCGTTCACCATTATGCCTATTTCAAACAATTTGACGAGTTAAATGTTATTGTTTCTCAAGAAACATACAGTTCATTTACTGGAAATTCTACACGAAATACTTTTCAAAAATTAAAAAAGCTATTTTCAATTGAAGCCGATGTTGAAGATTTGATTCAACGAAAGCGTACAATATTTAATGATGCTTTTGACTCAAAAGAAGATTTGGCGCTACTGGATGGAGTAGAAGTCTTAATCAAAGAATTACATGCTAACGGAATCCAACTAATTTTGGCATCATCTGCATCAAAAGTAACGATTGATCGTGTTTTTAAACGCTTTAATTTACATTCTTATTTTTCGCATATTGTAAGTGGTGAAGATTTTCCAAATTCTAAACCACACCCTGC
This sequence comes from Flavobacterium sp., assembly GCF_046155325.1. Lineage (GTDB taxonomy): Bacteria > Bacteroidota > Bacteroidia > Flavobacteriales > Flavobacteriaceae > Flavobacterium. Next base: position 16,401 of record NZ_JBJXDQ010000054.1, on the reverse strand, counting down.
AATTTTTGAACATGCAGCTTCTTTATCGATTGCGCCTAAAGAAAATTGTATTGTTATTGAAGATAGCACAAATGGAATTATTGCTGCCAAAGCCGCCGGTGTTTTTTGTATAGGCTATTGTAGCGAAAATTCAAAACTTCAAGATTTATCGATGGCTGACATGATTATAAATCATTTTGATGAATTGAATGCTGAAAAAATCATTTTATTATAATTTATAACTAATAGTATCGTTTTAAATTTTAGTTTTATTAAATTTGAATAATCTCTAAACAAAGTACTTATGAACAAAATTGTAATTTTAATATCAATAATTATAGCTAGTTTTACTATCGAAGCTCAGGTTAAAACTCCTGCTCCAAGTCCTAAAGCTACTTTAACACAAATGGTGGGTTTGACAGAAGTGGAAATCAATTATTCTAGACCAAGCGCTAAAGGTCGAGCTGTTTTCGGGGATTTAGTTCCTTTTGGGAAATTGTGGCGAACTGGTGCAAATGAGAACTCTATAATTTCTTTTTCTGATGATGTAGTAATCGACGGGAAAACATTAGCAAAAGGTAAGTATGCATTATTTACCATCCCTAAAGCTGATGAATGGGAAGTTGTATTTTATTCTGTAATTGACAATTGGGGAACACCTGAAATATGGGATGAAACAAAAGTTGCTTTAAGAACCAATGCCAAATCTGAAATTTATGATAATTTTGTAGAGAGTTTCACAATAAGCATTGATAATTTAGATTTAAATTTCGCTGTTTTAGAATTTTCATGGGAAAAAACTCATGTGACTTTGAAGTTTGAGGTTCCAACAAAAAAAACAGCAATAGCTAATATTGAAAAAGTTTTGTCAGGACCATCGGCAGGTGATTATTTTTCTTCGGCACAATATTTATTTCAATCTAATGTAGATTTAGAAAAAGCTTTGACTTATGTCGATAAAGCATTAGAAATGAAAAAGGAAAAACCATTCTGGTATTACCGATTGAAATCTTTAATTCAAGCAAAATTAGGTGCGAAAAAAGAAGCAATAGAAACCGCAAAATTATCTTTGGCAGCAGCTGAAATTGCTAAAAACCAGGATTATATTAAGATGAACAAAGAAAGTATTGAAGAATGGAGTAAGAAATAGTTAAGCATAAATTCATATAAAAATCCCGTTACCTAATAAAATAGATAACGGGATTTTTTTTGTAAATATGACAAGTATTAAATCTTGTTTTTTCTATAACAGCATCCTTGAATTATTATAGATAAAAATATTGTAAGAATCGCTCCAATAAAGTTAAGCCATAAATACCCTAATTTTTCATGACCGCTTTCATAAATGAAAATTGCATAATAATAAATAATAAAAATAGTGATTTGACTAATAACAGCACTATAGAATATGGCATTTGATTTCACTATTTTTATATAAAAACCTACTAGAAAAACACCTAAAACTGTTCCGTAAAATATTGAGCCTACAATATTAACTAATTGAATTAAGTTTTCAAATAAGGTGCCAATACTAGCAAAAAGAATAGCAATAATTCCCCAAAATAGCGTGAAAAATTTGGTAGCATTTACATAATGTTTTTCTGATTTTTCCTCTTTTACATTTCGTTTATAAATATCGATAGCAGTAGTTGAAGCTAAAGCGCTCAGCCCAGAAGCTGTTGATGACATCGCTGCCGATATAATTACTGCAAGAAGTAAACCAACAAGTCCTTTGGGTAAATAATGTAAAATGAAGTGAAAAAACACATAATCTTTGTCGTTTGTTTCACTATTACTATCAGCTTTTAAGATAATTTCTTTTGCTCGATCTCTTAAATCTTTTTCCTTACTTGATAAACCAATGAGTTCTTTTCGTAGAATTGGATTGTCATAATCTTGATTAAGTTGGTCGATATACAAAAGATTAATCACTTTTTTGTCTTCGGATAAGGCATCTAATTTTTTTTCCAACAAATGGTATTCATTTTTGTAAGCCGATTTTTCAATGATTATTTTGTTGTTGGGATTAAAATTTAAAGGTACTGGATTGAATTGAAAAAACACAAAAACCATTACTCCTGTAAGCAAAATAAAGAATTGCATGGGAACCTTTAAAAGCCCGTTCATTATTAACCCCATTTGGCTTTCTCGAACTGATTTGCCCGAAAGATATCGGCCTACCTGAGATTGATCAGTACCAAAATAGGCAAGAGCCAGAAAAAAACCTCCAGTGATACCACTCCAAAAAGTATATTTTTCTTCTGGATTAAAAGAGAAATCAACAATATTCATTTTATCATTGGCACCTGCAATATGCATTGCATTATCAAAAGTCATATCATTGGGTAAATAATACAAAATAAGAAAAAAAGTAATAAACATTCCTGACATAATCACAAACATTTGTTGCTTTTGGGTCACATTTACTGCCTTTGTACCCCCTGAAAAAGTATAAATAATGACCAAAACTCCAATTACAACATTCATTAAGGTTAAATTCCAACCTAACAATGCCGAAAGAATAATGGATGGTGCGTAAATAGTTAATCCGGTACCTAAACCTCTTTGCACTAGGAAAAGTATGGCTGTAAGTGAACGAGTTCTTAAATCAAATCGTTTTTCAAGATACTCGTAGGCAGTAAAAATTTTGTATTTGTGATAAATAGGAATAAATGTGACACAAATTACCACCATAGCTATAGGCAATCCAAAATAAAATTGTAAAAACCCCATTCCGTCATGATAAGCCTGTCCTGGTGTTGATAGAAAAGTAATTGCGCTTGCTTGTGTAGCCATAACCGAAAGCCCGACAGTATGCCAAGGTGTTTCGTTGCTACCTAAAATATAATCTTTTACGTTTTCGCTTCCTTTTGTTTTCCAAACTCCATAAATTACTATAAAAAGTAAGGTTACAATAAGAACAATCCAATCAAATACTTGCATGGGTTAGGAGTATAATTTCATGAGTAAAATGAAAATAAATATATATATAACATTGGCTAACAATACCCAAGTATAGCTTTTTTTCCAATTTTCAACTTTTCTTTTCATTATCATTTAAAATTTAGCTTTTATTTTTGAATGGTGTTTGATTCTGATTTTTTTAAAGAAATCAGGTTAGCTAAAAGTCTATAGGCTCCAGAAACTCCCTCGGGCAATTCTCTAAAAAAACTTAAACCGGTATAAACATAATATCCTTTACCATACTTCGCTACTAATATAGCTCCATTTTTAGGACTTTCTCCCTTATCGTTTGATGAAATAATTGGAGTAAAAGCGGAATCAAACTCTTTTGGATAATATAATCCTTGTTCTTGTTTCCAGCCTTCAAAATCCTTTAATGTAATTTTATTTGGGTAATTTAAAGCAGGATGATCAGGAGCTAAAAATCGAACTTCGGCATTTTCTTCAGTAACTCGATCATTAGAAATTTTTAATGGATAAGGGGCAATGTTTTGCGTAATAATATCAGCAGTTGTATTGTACTGAACCAACATTGTTTTGCCATTTTTTACAAGCTCAAAAAGAATATCTTGCTTATTTTCTAGGGTTTGTAGCATGTTATAAGCTCTAATCCCAGTGATAATTACGTCAAATTGATTTAGTTTTTCAATTGAAATTTCTTCGGGATTGAGTAATGTTACTGAATATCCCATTTGTTTTATTCCGTTTGGAACTTCATCGCCAGCGCCCATGATATAGGCTATTTTTTCATCATTTGTGTTTAAATCTATTCGAATCAATTTAGCTTCAGCTGGTTTTAATACCTGTTGTTTTGAAATGTGATTATAATCAATGATAACTTGATCTTTATCAAATCTTTTTCCATCAATGAATACAATACTTTTCGCAATAGCGTCATCATTTTGATTTGGTGGGGTTACCTCAAACGAAACTATTTGTTCCATTCCTTTTTTATCTAATTTAAAAGGAATTGATTTTGGAAAAACGGTCCAATTTTTCGGCAATTCTAGTTGTAATTCACCACTTAATAATTCTTTTCCTGATTTTATTTTTACATCTATTGTTCTGGAATTTTTATTTTTAAAAACAGTTACTTTATCAATAATAGTACTTGTTATATAAGGAATTATATCTAGATAATTATATACTTCGCCTTTCACATCATCGGTATATTTATAAATTACTGTACGCTCAAACGGAATTTTAATTCCGTTAATAGTTAGATTAAAAACAATTTTTACCTGACGTTTAATGTCGGGAAGTCCAATTTCGCTTTGACTATTTACAGTATACATGCCAACATCTCCTTTTTCTTTTAACCAATAGGGTTGGGTATATTCTAAATTTGAAGGCAATTGAATATTAATTGATATGCTTTTTAGAACATTATTCTGCAAAACCAAATTTTGAATTGTTTTTTCTGATGAAGGAAGAATAGTTATACTTTCCAAATTCATACTAATTGCACTTCTATTGATGGCTTCAAGTTGAATTTTTAATTGACTTCCCGGTGTGCATTCTTGATTAGAAGCATTAGCTTCTAAATACAAGCCTGTACATGACGATATTATTGTTTTTAGTTCTTCTAATTTTAATGGTTTCCAATGATTTTCATCTAATGCCAGAATCATTGAATATACTCTTAGCAAATCGGGAATGCTATTGTCAGGATTTTTAAAATCATATTGAGCAATGATTTTTGTAACTAATTCGCCAATTGATTTTCCTCCTTTTACTCTATTCCATGAAGTATCGATTCCATCAAAGAGATTTGTTTTATCAGCTGGAGCTTCACCATTAATTAGTTCAAGATATTCGGTTTCTTCTCCACGAACACCAGTACTGCCAAAACCTTGAGACTGATGGCAGCTTCGACTTAGGGCTGCTATTTCTTGATTTGATTTACCAATAGATTGATAGTAAACACCAGTTTGAAAAGTAATATAATTAGATTTGTCTGCTGCCGCGAATTTTTCTTTACTTCCGAAAAAGTACCAAGATGGGTTGAAAAATTGTCGTTTAACTTGCCAAGGCTGTACTAGTTTTAATTGATCTGGAAACACATTAGTATTATTGGTTAAATTAAAACTTTCAACGCTAAGTAAAGCAGAAGCTGAATGATGACCGTGTGTTGTGCCAGAAGTTCTATGATCAAAGCGATTGATGATAATATCGGGTTGAAATTTTCGTATGGCCCAAATCACATCCGCAAGTACCTTTTCTTTATCCCAAATTTGCAAGGTTTCTTCAGGTTTTTTTGAAAAACCAAAATCATTTGCTCTTGAAAAAAATTGTTCTCCTCCATCAATTTTTCGTGCTTCAATAAGTTCTTGAGTTCTAATAACTCCTAATAATTCTCGGAGTTCAGATCCTATCAAGTTTTGTCCACCATCGCCACGGGTTAGCGATAAATAGGCTGTTTTCGCTTTAGTCTCGTTCGAAAAATAAGAAATTAATCGGGTGTTTTCATCGTCAGGATGAGCTGCGATATAAAGAATAGAACCCAGAAAATTTAATTTTTGAATTTGGTTGTAAATCTCAACCGAATTAGGTTTTTGTGGCTTTTGAGCATAAAATAATTGAATCGAAATAAAGAATACAATAAAAGAGGGGATTAAAGCTTTTTGCATTTTTTAATTTTTATTTTGCATTTGTTCAAATGTACAAATTAATAGGAAACATGCTAATATAACTGCATTTTATAAGCAAAAACTAAGCCACTTATATAGCTTTATGATTAATGATTCGGTGTATAAGTAATCATTTTTTAACCATTGACAAAATAAAAAAAGTTAGTTTTTAGTCAAGCTTGCTTAAAAAATCATACACTTTATCAGTCGGTAATCCCATTACATTTGCATAAGAACCTTCAATTTTGGTTACGGCTACAAATCCAATCCATTCTTGAATGCCATAAGCACCGGCTTTGTCATAAGGCTTGTAGTTGTTAATGTAATAGTTAATTTCTAGATCACTTAATGCTTTGAAACTTACTTTGGTTATATCATGGATAACTGTTTTATAATTTTTGCTTTTAAAACAAACTGAGGTAATAACTTCGTGTGTGTTATTCGATAATGATTTTAGAATATCAAAAGCGTCCTGCTTATTTTTTGGTTTCCCTAATGCGGTTTTATTGTGCCAAACAATAGTATCACTTGTAATAAGGATTTCGTTATCATATAGTTCTCCCTCGAAAGCTTGAGCTTTCAATTCTGCTAAATAGTTAGTAATTTCTTCACGTTGTAATTCGGTTGGGTAAATTTCTTCGATTTCTTTCAACCTAATTTTAAAATCGAGGTCTAAATCTTTAAAGAATTGTTGACGTCTTGGCGAACCTGAGGCTAGGATTAATTGATATTTTTCTAGTTTTTTTTTGAGCATTACAGAATTTGTTATTTATAATTGTAGAACTGTGAAATGAAAGATTTTAATGATTCTATATTTTTTGATTCTTAAAAATATTATTTTACTAAATTAGCAATTCTAATTACTTAATTTAAATTACAATCAATATTAAATCATAACAATTCATTTTGTATTTGCAAATAACAAACATAAATATTGATAAGTCAAGAATTAGATAATTATAAATAAAATATAAAATCATGTTTATTAAAGGAGATAAAGTTAGCGTATTAGATGAGGCAATTAATGGCGTTGTTATTTCGCTAAATGATGGAAAGGTTACTATTGAAATTGAGGATGGTTTTATGATGACTTTTTTTGTCAATGAATTAATTAAAGTAAACAATTCCAATAACTTAATGGATTCTATTAAAAGTATTAATGTACATTCTATTGCAAAAGAAAAAGAAATTCCAAAAGCCCGAAGTTTTGTAAAAGAAAAAAAAGACAAACATGAAATTTCAGCTCCAGAATTTGATTTACACATCGAAAAATTAGTAAAAAACTACAAAGGAATGTCTAATTATGACATCTTGACTTTACAATCAGAAACAGCTAAACGACACATTGATTTTGCAATCCGAAATCGAATACCTAAAATTGTTTTTATTCATGGTGTTGGTGAAGGGGTTTTAAAATCAGAATTAGATTTTTTAATGGGTCGTTATGAGAACATAGTTTTTCAAGATGCTAATTACCAGAAATATGGTTTAGGAGCAACCGAAGTGTTTTTCAAACAAAATAGTAAATAACAGATAATCACTTTGGATTTTGACATTTTTCACAAAAAATAATTTTAAAAATAATAATTAAAAGTTACTGTTTTTTTATTTGTTTAGACTCAATGAGAATCGATTTTTAGTTAAATTTATGTTTTTTCATGATTGGCTGTAATAGTTTTCTACAGCAGACATTTTTTTTATTTTAGACAAAATAAAAAAATAAATAAAACTTTTTTCTAAATATCAACTTAAACTTTTAAATTTTGAACTAAAACAGTACTTTTGTTCAAAACATACTATAATGGCAGGAAATAGCTACGGAACACTATTTAAAATAACAACATTTGGCGAATCACATGGAATAGCTTTGGGGGGAATAATTGATGGCTGTCCATCAGGAATTACTTTAGATTTTGAAGCGATACAACTTGAAATGTCTCGAAGAAAACCAGGACAATCAGCAATTGTAACACAACGAAAAGAACCCGATGATGTGCAATTCTTATCAGGAATTTTTGAAGGTAAAACCACTGGAATGCCAATTGGATTTGTAATTCCAAATACCAATCAAAAATCAGACGACTATACTCATATCAAAGATAATTATAGACCAAGTCATGCTGATTATGTGTATGACCAAAAGTATGGTTTTCGTGATTATCGTGGAGGTGGTCGAAGCTCGGCTCGAGAAACTGCTAGTAGGGTAGTTGCTGGAGCGATAGCAAAACAAATACTGCCTACTATTTCGATTAATGCTTATGTATCTTCAGTAGGTCCAATTGTGATGGATAAATCATATAAAGATTTAGATTTTTCAAAAACCGAAAGCAATCCCGTTCGTTGTCCAGATGAAGCTTCTGCAGTAATCATGGAAGACTATATTCGAGAAATCCGTAAACAAGGTGATACCGTTGGCGGAACGGTAAGTTGTGTGATAAAAAACATGCCTGTTGGCCTAGGCGAACCTGTTTTTGACAAATTGCATGCTGAACTTGGTAAGGCTATGTTATCAATTAATGCAGTAAAAGGCTTTGAATTTGGAAGTGGTTTTTCAGGAACAGCTATGAAAGGAAGCGAACATAACGATTTGTATAATACTGATGGAACCACAAAAACGAATCTTTCAGGAGGTATTCAAGGTGGAATAAGCAACGGGATGGATATTTATTTCCGTGTAGCTTTCAAACCTGTTGCGACTATTATGCAAAAACAAGATTCTCTCAACAACAAAGGTGAAATTACAGAAATGACAGGAAAAGGTAGACACGATCCTTGTGTTGTTCCTAGAGCAGTTCCTATTGTTGAGGCGATGGTGGCGATAGTTCTTGCTGATTTTTATTTAATTAATAAAACCTACAATAAAGATTTTTAAACACATTTTTTAGTAATTTAAATTAAAAATAGAATGACTCATAACGAAACTCCAAAAAAATCAATACTAGTTAATTTGACTTTTCAAATACTTATTGCTATGATTTTTGGGGCTGTTTTGGGTGTTTTTATTCATACCAATTATGATGGTGTTTTTGCCAAAGAATTTAGTGATACTATAAAAATTCTAGCCACTGTTTTTATTCGATTGGTGCAAATGATAATTGCACCATTAGTTTTCACAACTTTAGTGGTAGGAATCGCCAAACTTGGTGATGTTAAGACCGTTGGAAGAATAGGAGGGAAGGCATTAGTCTGGTTTTTTAGTGCTTCTTTTATTTCACTTCTAATAGGTTTGTTTTGGGTTAATGTTTTACAACCAGGAATTGGACTAAATTTATCTAATCTTGATTTAGCCTCTGCGGTAGAAGTAACCGAAAAAACTCAGAATTTTTCTGCTCAAAATTTTATTGAACATATTTTTCCGAAAAGTATTTTCGAAGCTATGGCGAATAACGAAATTCTGCAAATAGTTATTTTTTCTATCTTTTTTGGATTAGCCGCCGCTTCGATAGGAGACTATGTTAAACCCGTGATTAATGCCTTAGACAAAACATCGCATATCATTTTGAAAATGGTAAATTTCGTAATGAAATTTGCGCCAATTGGTGTTTTTGGTGCGATTGCAGGGGTCTTTGCTATAAAAGATTTAAACGAGTTGGTTTTTACTTACATCAAATTTTTCAGTTCTTTCCTAGTCGGAATTGCCTCACTTTGGATTTTTCTATTGGTAATAGGAATTATTTTTCTTGGTAAACGAATGAAAATTTTATTAAATCATATTGTTAGTCCATTGATTATTGCTTTTGGAACTACGAGTAGCGAAGCGGTTTTTCCAAAATTGACCGAAGAATTAGAGCGTTTTGGAGTCAAAGATAAAATTGTATCATTTATGTTACCACTCGGTTATTCGTTTAATCTTGACGGGAGTATGATGTACATGACTTTTGCTAGTATTTTCATTGCTCAAGCCTATGGTGTTCATTTAGATTTAGGAACGCAATTGACCATGCTTTTGGTTCTAATGCTTACAAGTAAAGGAATTGCTGGTGTTCCAAGAGCCAGTTTAGTTATTGTTGCTGCAACTTGTGGTATGTTTGAAATTCCAATCGAAGGAATTGCTTTAATTCTTCCGATAGATCATTTTTGCGATATGTTTCGTAGTGCTACCAATGTTTTGGGCAATGCTCTTGCGACATCAGTAGTAGGAAAATGGGAAATGAAAGAAGAATGATTTTTATGATTTTATACGATTTATAGTGTATATTTGAAGCAGTACAATTTATTTATGAGTCCAAAACGAAATGTTTTATATCTCCTGTTTTTCCTGAATGTTTTCGGATTTTTTTCTACGGCACAATCAAAATCTTATTCAAAAGAAGAAATTAAAAATTTGTCAAAATTAGCAACGCAATATATGTACGATGCTAATTTTGAAAAGTCATTAGTTACTTCAAGAAAAGCATTAGACCATGCTATTAAAATAAAAGATGATAATCTTATAGCTATTAACTACAACATCATTGCTGCAAATTTTAATTTTTTAGTGGAGTTTGACAAAGCCATTTTCTATTATAATAAAGGGCTTCTATATGCTAACAAAACCGATAATAATTTTGTGAAATCTAAGTTATATAACAATTTAGGTAATTTGTATTGTTTTGAAAAAAAGCAATTCAAAAAAGGTGTAAATTATTACAAAAAAGCATTAGAGTTCAATATAAAAATGTCTGATACGAGTCAAATTATTTTCACAAAAATTAATATTGTTTGGGCTTCTTTTGATATTGGTGATTTTGAAGAGGGATTGCCACATTTAAATTTTATAAATAGATTTCATCCAAAATTTGGAGATAAATCTACAATTGTAGCTTTGAATATGCTTAACGGAATGTATTATGGAAATATAGATAAAAAGTCAGAATCAAATTTTTATTTCAAAAATGCAATTAAATTAGGAAATGCAGGAAACGAAAAATCTGATTTGTCTTATTCATATTATGAGTATTCTAAATTTTTATATAAAGTGGGAGATTATAAAAATGCATATCTAAACTTAGATTCATATAAAAAAATTGATGAAGAAATTTATGAAATCGGAAAACTAGAAAAAGCCAATGTCGCTGGTATAAATCTTGAAGTAGATGAGTATAAAAGAGAAGTAGTTAAAATCGAAAATCAAAATAAATTACAAGTTCAAATCATAAGGAAATCTAGAATTATTCTTTTTTTGTTTTACATCATATTTGGAATATTATTATTATTACTTTATTCTATTTATAAAAATGATAGATTTAAGAAAAAAGTAAATGCCGAATTAAGATTGACTAATGAAGAATTAATTGTTGCCAAAGACAACGCAATTGAGGCGTCAAAATTAAAATCGCAATTTTTATCTACCATTAGCCACGAATTGAGAACTCCTTTGTATGGCGTTGTAGGAATTACCAATATGCTATTAGAAGAACACAAAGAGTTGGCCAATAGTCCTCATTTGGCTTCGCTTAAATTCTCTGCCAGATATTTACTTTCTTTAGTAAATGACGTTTTACAAATCAATAAAATAGAAGAAAATAGAATTGTACTCGAAAGTTTAACTTTGAATATCTTGGACGAAATTATAATGATAAAAAACTCGTTATCCTTTTTAGCAAAAAATAACGATACGATTATAACTGTTGATGTTGACCAATCTATTCCAGAAAATTTAATTGGAGACAAACTAAGGTTTTCACAAATATTAATAAACTTAGTCAGTAATGCATTGAAATTCACAAAAAATGGAGAAGTATTCATACTTGCAAAATTAGTAAATCAAGAAGATCAATTGCGTTTTGTAGAATTCAAAATCAAGGATACGGGAGTAGGAATTTCAAAAGTGGATCAAGATAAAATTTTTGATAAATTTGTTCAAGTTGGCAGGAATAATACCGATTATCAAGGTACAGGATTGGGGTTGTCAATAGTAAAACAATTATTAACGCTATTTAATAGTACTATTGCACTTGAAAGTGAAGTTGGAGTGGGATCGACATTTACTTTTACGATTCCGTTTGAATATAATCCCGAAAAAACAAAAGAGATTATCAATAATATTCAAGTCGATTTGTCAGAAAAACAAATGTATAGGGTCTTAGTTGTTGAAGACAATAAGATTAACCAAATCGTTACCCAAAAGATAATTAATAAAAATAATTTTGTTTGCACCCTTGCAGATGATGGTTTTCAGGCATTAGAAATTTTAGAAAATGAAGTTTTCGACATCATTCTTATGGATATTAATATGCCAATTATGAATGGTTTCGAAACTACAAAAAAAATTCGTCGTAAAGGGATTAAAACCCCTATTATTGCACTTACAGCTTTTACAAAAGCAGAAATTATAGAGGAAGGGATTTCGGCAGGTATGAACGATATTATGGTTAAACCTTTTGAACCGATACAATTATTTCAAGTGATAAACGACCAAATAGAAAAAGCAAAAAAATCAGACTTAAATTCTTAATTTAAGTAGATTAGTACCAGCGTTTTTTATTTTGTTTTGATCCTTCTGATTTTCGCGATTTATGTGCTCCACCACTTCGGTTGGAGTTTTTTTGTGAGCTTCTGGGAGCTGTCTCTGGATTTCCTGAATGCCACGGATAAGGGTGATCATTTATTGTTTTTACATCCACTTTAATTAATTTTTGAATATCTTTCCAATATTGATGCTCATCTTTACTACAAAATGAGATCGCTATTCCTTCGTTTCCTGCACGCCCAGTTCTACCTATTCTATGTACATAAGTTTCGGGAATATTGGGTAGGTCAAAATTAATTACATAAGGTAATTGATCGATATCTATTCCTCTAGCAGCTATGTCAGTAGCTACAAGAACTCCAATTTCTTTGTTTTTAAAGGCATCTAAAACGCGTTGTCTTGCATTTTGTGATTTATCTCCGTGAATAGCTTCTGCTGCAATATTGTTTTTTCTTAATGCTTTTACAACATTATCTGCACCATGTTTGGTTCGAGAAAAAACCAAAACATCCGACAAATTTTCATTTTTTATTAAATGGTATAATAAATTTCGTTTTTCTGTTTTTTCAACAAAATAGATATGTTGTTCAACATTTTCAGCAGTCGAAGATACCGGCGAAACTTCTACTTTTGCAGGGTCTTTCAAAAACATTTCGGCTAACTCTCGAATTGCAATTGGCATTGTTGCAGAAAATAATAATGTTTGCCTGTTTTTTGGAGTGAGCTTTACGATTTTTTTTACGTCGTTTATAAAACCCATATCTAACATTTGATCGGCCTCATCAAGTACCAATGTATGTAAATGATCAAAATCAATAAAACCTTGTTTGTGTAAATCGAGTAATCGTCCTGGAGTTGCTACTAAAATATCTATTCCTTTCCGAAGCATATCAACCTGAGGCACTTGCGAAACACCTCCAAAAATGGTTAATTGAGTCAGATTAGTATATTTTCCGTAGGTATCAAAACTTTGCCCAATTTGTACTGCCAATTCTCTAGTAGGAGTAACAATTAGAGCCCTAATTTCTTTTGCTTTCTTTGAGGAACCAACGATTCTATGCAATTGATGTATAATCGGGATTGCAAAAGCTGCTGTTTTTCCTGTTCCTGTTTGTGCACAACCAATCAAATCTCTTCCAGATAAAACTAATGGGATTGATTGTTCTTGAATTGGAGTTGCAGTTGTATAGCCTTCTTCAAAAACGGCTTTTTGTATACTTTTTGAAAGTGATAAATCTTCGAATAACATATATTTTATTTAAATATCCAAATTATAATATATGGATAACAAGGCAAAGATAGATTTAATTGTGAATTTGTAATTTATAGTTAGTTGAAATTTAAAATCAATTAAAAATTCACTATAAAGTAATCAATACATTATTTGATTTTATGAAATCTGTTAAAAGGTATCCAATTAATTTACCAACGAGATGATCGTTCTTTTCATCCCCTAATTCAGGAGCACCCTCACAAATGTGTAAATAAGCTGCGTTTTTATTTTTACCAAAATAAGATACAAATTTCCTCAATTCATCAACAGAAAAACCATCCAAAGTCATAAAACTAGCAGGGATTAAAGGAATTGCAGATAAGTCTATTTCAATTCCATAAAAATCATTTTGTATAAATTCTAGTGCTTGAAAAAGCTCAAAAGTAAATTCTTTTTCTTTTCTTATTTTAATGCTTTCAAATGTATTGTAGCGTATTCGATCTTCGGTTTTTTTTATTGTATCTAAAACATTTTTGGAGATGTAGTTTTCATGCAATCCAAATATGAAATATTTTTTTAAAAATCCCTGTTCATAAGCATAAGAAAAACCATTTCCGCTATGTCTTCCTTCTAATATTCTAAAATCAGATCGTGAATCAAAATTTACAGCATTAATTGCTTTGCCTTTAGCAAGCGCACTACCTTTTATATTTCCGTAGGCATTATTGTGTCCACCACCAATAATTATTGGGATTTTTCCGGATTTAATAATATTAAAAATAATATGGGAGACTTCTTTGTCAATTTTTTCAACTAATTGGCTTTGTTTTATTCGATCAGCAACATTGTTAAAATCTAAATTTTTAACTTCTTCCATTTCTTCCGAAACATCAAGATGTCCTAAAACAAGAATTTGACTTCCTTTGCAAAATTTATTATGTTGTATGTTCGCAATGCTTTTAATCGCACTACTCCAAGCTGATGCCGCTCCTGGTCTTCCATTATTTGCTCTAATTCCTATATCTTCAGGTATTCCGAACAATACATATTGTACTTCACAAATTCCTAAAAATGAAATTACATCAACTTCTTTTGGTACGGTCAACATTTTTTCTCCAAATTTTATTTCACCACTTCTGTGGTTCGTAATTTTTGCAAGTTCATTGATGGTAAATAGAATGAGCTTTTCCATAAAAATTTAAATTGCCCAAATATAATATAAATGTTGATAATTCGTTTGTTGCTATTATTATATTATTATTTTTGTAAAAAAAAAACATACAACATGGAAAATCAACAAAGTAATTCGAGTTTAAAAGCAATTGTTGCTGTTTTAGCAATTTTATTAGCTGGAAGTTTAGTTTATATTTTTAAAATAACCTCGGATGCTAAGGTTGTTCAAACAGAACTAGTAAAAACAGTATCTGAAAAAGAATCAGTTTTAAAAGATTTACAAGAACTTAAAACTACTTATGATGCAGCAATTGCTGAAAATACTTCAATATCAGAAGAGTTAATTAAAGAACGTGAAAAGATTGTAAATTTAATTTCTGAAGTAAAAAAATCTAAAGGAGATGTAGCTTCATTATCCAAATACAAAACACAGTTTATCAAATTGCAGGATGATATGAAAGTTTTGTTAGCTGAGAATGAAGGGCTTAAAAACAAAAACACCAAACTTACAGTTCAACGTGATAGTACTGTAGTTGTATTAGGTGAAGCAAAAAAAACTAATGAGGTTTTGTCAACTAAAAACGATGAATTATCGAAAACAGTAGAATTAGGATCAAAATTAACGGTTTTAAACATCAAATCTTCTGCTTATAAATTGAGAAGTTCGGGTAAGCAGATTTCAACTGAAAAAGCAAGTAGAGCAGATATGCTAAAAATTAGTTTTACAATTGCCGAAAATAAAATAGCTAAATCAGGTGACAAAAACTATTATATACAGGTAATTGACAGTAAAAGCAATGTCTTAGGCGAAAAGAAAACAGAATCTTTTGGAGAAAAATCATTAACCTATAGTTTTATTACTAATGTAAAATATGCAAACAAAACAGTAGATGTTTCGGAAGATTTACCGGGTAAAAACTTTGAAAAAGGAACTTATTTCGTTAATGTTTTTGATAAAGATGAATTAGTTTCTAAAACCAGTTTTAATTTAAAATAAAATATCTTTTACAAATTAATAAAAAAGAGGAACTTGATGTTCCTCTTTTTTTATGACCGAATTTTGATTTTAAATTATTCCGAAACCTTGATTTCGAACATTTTATCCCAATTTTTACCAGTCAAAAATATGGTTTTTGTTTTTGGATTATACGCAATACCGTTTAGTACTTCGGCATTAGGGGATTGAACTTGTTTTCTTAAACCTGACATATCAAGTATTCCTTCAACAGCGCCACTAGAAGGATTAACAACAGCTATAGCATCTTTTTGCCATACATTACAATATAGTTTGCCATCAATCCATTCTAATTCATTGATGCTTGGAATCTTATTCGTATAGGAATAAACATTTACATAATCAACCATTTTTTGCGTGTTTGGATCCATTTTCCAAATTTTTTCAGTTCCATCAGTTTGATAAATGTATTTGCCGTCATTGGTCATTCCCCAACCTTCAATGTCTTTTTCGTAAGTAAAGGTTTTTTCTAGTTTAAAAGTATTTGGATCGTATATAAAACCTGTTTTTTCTTTCCAAGTCAATAGGAAGAGTTTGTTGTTAATAATAGTGATTCCTTCCCCAAAATATTTTGGATCTAAATCAATTTTGTTAGATATTTCACCTGTTTTATAATCATATTTTTTTAGCTGTGATTTGCCATTTAATCCTGTACTTTCGTATAAGGCATCATTATAAAACTCTAGTCCTTCGGTAAAATAATTAGGGTCATGCGGGAAAGTATTTATTATAGTGTATTTTAACAGTTTAGGCTCAATGCTGGATACTAATTCAATTCTAGAAGTTGCTTCGCTATTTTTACCTTCAAAATAGACCAATGCTTTTAGGTTTTGATAGCCGAATTTTTGATCTTTTAATTCAAAATTTACTTTTTCAAGATTCTTTTTAGAGCCTATTTTCTTATCATTTACAAAATAGTTTATACTGTCAATAGTTTTAGCATTTGGATTTAGAATTTCTAACTCTAAAGCTTCTT
>NZ_JBJXDQ010000053.1:0-6774 GCF_046155325.1 Flavobacterium sp. | reverse complement strand
TCTTCCAACGGCAAGAATATATTTATAATCTAAATTTTCCTTAGACTGATTTTGAATGTATCCTATATCAATAGGATTGTAAATAGTTTCAATATTCGAATACTTAAAATCAGATTCTATTCGTTTTTTAATTCCATTTGAAACACTAACAATTTTATAACAATGAGAATAAATCCAATTCGCTAAAATGATGTTTTTAGGAAAATACAAATCCGTCATAAAACTGTGTACAGTAACAATTAATGGGGCATTATAAATAAATTTAGCAATATAAAACTCTTGCCATTGGTATCTTTTTACCCTAAAATCAATAATATAATCAAATTGATTATCAGAGAAAAACCTTCTTAAAACCCTAAATCGTTTCAGTCTATTGAAAAATCCATTTGAATTATCCTTTAGTTTTCCTAAGTTTAAAACTTTACCTGAAAATTCATATTCAATTTTATCAACAACGATCACATGATGAACTTTACAATAGTTATTCTCTAAAAAAACAGACAAAAAAGCGGCGCAACGTTCTGCTCCTCCAGTTGCGAGTTGGTCTGAAACGATACAGATATTTTTCTCTTTAATTTGGTCAAACATTACTATTTGCTTATTTTTATCCAAATATAAATAATAATGCAAGAAGATGTTTGGGTTACGGTAATTTGTTCCTGCTACAATCATTCTGGTTTTGTAACCGAAAGTTTAAAATCTGTTTTAAATCAATCTCACAAAAACACTCAACTCATTGTTGTTGATGATTTTAGTAATGACAATTCAGTAGCAGTTATTGAAGATTTCATAAAAAAGTATCCTGAAATAATTTTCATAAAAAATACAACAAATCTAGGTTTAACAAAATCCTTTAATCATGCCATGCAATTGGCGAAAGGACAATATTTCATTGATTTGGCTGCAGATGATATATTACTATCTAATTGCATTGAAATACAGCTAAATACTTTCAAAAATAGCCGTTATGAAAACCTTGCCATTGTATATGGTAATGCGGAGTTCATCTCCGAAAAAGGAACTCACATTTCCCATTATTTTGATGTCGATTGCCAAAATAAAACCATAGAAAAAAAACCAAGTGGCAATATTTACGCAGAGATTATTAGCACTAAAACCGTTATTTGTAGTGTTTCGTCAATGGTAAAAAAATTAGTTTTTGATGAATTAAAAGGCTATGACGAAAACTTATCTTATGAAGATTTAGATTTTTGGATACGGACTTCGAGAAATCATAATATAGAATTTATAGATGCCATTTTAGTTCAAAAAAGAATTCTTAATAATTCTTTACACGCTAACTTTTTCAAATCAAAAAACAAGCATGGTTATTCTACTTATCAAATTTTAAAAAAAGCTTTTAAACTTAACCGTAATAAAAAAGAACATCAAATTTTATTAGGTAGAATTTATCTTGAAATTAAGATTACTTTTAAAACAACAAATTATATTTTGGCACTAAAAAACTTTATTTTATTAATAAATGTAGGTTTGAAATCAATTTGATTTAGGAAACCACAACCTAAAAAATGTTTCATTTAATAAACAATCGGTACAAAAAATTAATTATGATTAAACAATCTGACATTCTAACTTTTTTAAAATCAAAGTCATTAAATTTAAATTTAATTGATAGACTAAAAGTTAATTATAGACCATTAATTTGCCCTTTTGATATTTTATTAAAATATGTTGACCAAAATAAATCTGTTTTTGACATTGGTTGTGGTTCTGGACAATTTTGTGCACTTATTGCAAAATTCACATCTGCAACTAATATTTACGGTATAGAAATTTCTAAAACTCTTGTCTTAAATGCTCGAGCCATAAATAAAGAATTCAAAGATGAAAAAACAATTACTTTTGAAGTATTTGATGGTAAAACTATTCCGATTGAAATTCAAAAATTCTCCATTGTTTATATGATAGATGTTTTACATCATGTGCCTAAAAACAATCAAGTTATTTTTTTAAAAGAAATATATTCAAAAATGGCTTTTGGTAGTATACTAATATTTAAAGATATCGATGCTAGCCATCCATTTGTTTATTTTAACAAAATACATGATTTGGTTTTTAGCAAAGAGACTGGAAATGAAATAAGTTTTCAGTTTGCCCAAAAGACAGTTAAAAATATCGGTTTTAAAACAATAGAAAAATTTAAAAAAACAACTTTTATATATCCTCATTACTTCCTAATTCTCGAAAAGTGAAAACCTTACATTATAAAATTATTTTTTTTAGCATTGTCGCATTCTATTGCGTCATTTTAAGTCAATTTGGAATGGAAAATTGGGATACTGGATATATTCCAAGTTTCTCTTGGCGTGTAATTAATGGTCAAGATATTTATCAAGATTTCATTTATAAAGGACCACCTATAACTATCTATTTTCATGCACTATGGATGAAAATACTCCCAGTTGAGGGTCAGTTCTATTTTATAAGAATTATTAATTATTTACTATTTACTTCACAAGTTTATTTCATACTTTCTGGATTTGATTTGATTTATAAGTTCAAAAATTACGGCATCAATAAGTGGTCTTTAATGATTCCTTGCTTCATTATATCTATTCATAATTGGTCACCATATCCTTGGCCAACAACGGATGGGATATTTTTTGCATCTATAGCTTTTTGGATAATGGCTAAGGATAAATCTAATTCATTTATTCATTTAACTTTTATTGCCTTATTTAGCTTATTATCCGCATTTACAAAACAATCTTTTTATCTAATTCCATTGGGGTTTTTAGGTTATGTTTTTATAAAATCAGGAATAAAAAAATCACTACAATTTGGACTTCTATTGATTTTCTTTTTAAGTCTATATCTTTTCTGGATCAATAGTTTTACCACAATTTCAAATTATTTTGAACAAACATCTAATCAAACAAGTTTTAAAGACTTATATATCTATGGGATAAGCAATTATATTCACTGTTTTAGAAGTAAAACTATTTTGGTTATTGTTCTATTATTCCCTTTGATTTTTAATTATTTTTTAAGAAAAACAAACTCTAATTCATTTCAGGAATATCTAAAATGGCTTATTATTACATTTTTGATAGCTAGTATTTCCTATCATCTTTTTCAAAATGTTCGAGAAGCTTCTTTAATTTTTTTTGTAACCTGTGGGTTGTCGATAGTTTATTACTTTTTTTTTATAAAAAAAGACATCAAATTCATTACTCCAATGCTTTTGACACTTTTAATAGCTTGGTCAACAGCAATTAGTGTTGGTTATCCATTTACGATGTTACTTTCAACAGGAATGATAGCTTCATTTATCATTTTATTTTACAGCGAAATCCCAAAATTTAAGCACAATAAAATCTTATATTATTCCATTATATTTGGTGTAAGTATTATTTCATTTCTTTCAAATAAAAATCCGTATCGCGATAGTTCATTACTAGATTTAAATTATTCTTTAGATTCTATTTCTCCAAAATTAAAATATATAAAAACTGATAAAGAAACATTTGAAAAACACAATGAAATCAAACAATTAATAAAAAAATACGGAAAGAATTTCATAGTAGCACCAGATACACCAATGGCAAATTGCATATTTGATACTCAGAGTAAATTACCCGCAGATTGGATAATCACAAACGAAGTTATGGGCAGAGAAACTTTGTTTATAAAATTAGCCGCAAACAAAAAAAACTATATCTTTATAAACAAAGAATATATTTTTGATAAACTCTACATTGGTTACCCTATTTTATATAGTGGAATTACCACTTTTATATATGAAAATTTCAACAAAATTGATCAAACAAAACATTATTTAGTATACAATTCATTACGAGATGATAAAAAGTTACCTTAAACTTCTAAGAGTTGAACAATACATCAAAAATTTATTTGTTTTTGCACCACTGTTTTTCAGCAAAGAATTATTTGACGAATCTATTTTCAGCAATGTCTTTTTAGCTTTTATTTGTTTTTCATTTGCTGCTAGCGGTATCTATATTATAAATGACTATTTTGATTTAAATGAAGATCAAAAACATCCTGAAAAATGTAAAAGACCATTAGCTTCTGGTGCAATTAAAGTTAAAATTGCCTTTTTAATAATGCTAATACTTATGATAATTTCGTTGGGATTAGCCAACCTAATTTCCACTAATTTATTTTTGATTTTAATTCTATATATTCTTTTAAACATACTCTATTCCAAATGGCTCAAACATATTGTTATTCTTGATGTAAATATCATTGCTATTGGGTTTATTCTAAGAGTATTTGCAGGAACAGTAGTTTCTGGAATTACTGCCTCAATTTGGATATTATTAATGACTTACCTACTGGCTCTTTTTCTTGCTATTGCAAAAAGAAGAACCGATGTGGTTTTAGCTCAAAACGGTCAACAAGTCCGAAAAAACATAGATGGATATAATTTAGCATTTATAGATACTGTTATGGCAATTTTAACATCAATTATTGTTGTGTGTTATATTTTCTATTGTATTTCGCCAGAAATACAATTTCAATATCATTCCAAACTGCTTTACATATCCATAATTTTTGTTTTAAACGGACTAGTCCGCTATCTAAAATTAGCAATTGTAGATAACTCTTCTTATTCTCCAACTAAACTAGTGTTAAAAGATAATTTTCTGCAATTTACTATTTTAGGTTGGTTATTATTAATGTCTTATCTTTTATATTTTAATCATTGAAAACAAATACTTTAGCACTTTTTGATTTTGACAAAACACTCTATAAAAAAGACAGCCTGTTAGAGTTTACAAAATTTTCAAAAGGCAATTTGAACTTCTTTTTTGGAATAATGTACTTATCACCTTATTTAATTTTAATGAAATTAGGCATCCTATCGAATCAAAATGTAAAGCAAAAATACTTTCAACATTTTTTTAAAAACTTTAAATATGATTATTTCAAAGCGATTGCAATAAATTTTGCCGTGAATGAAATTGAAAAAAAATTAAGTCCAAAAATATATCAGGAATTTCAAAAGCATTTAAAAGCTAATCATAAAATAGTTATTATAACAGCGTCTATTCCAGAATGGATAGCTCCTTGGAGTGCTCAATTTGGTGTCGAAGTCATTGGCACTCGTATGGAAATTTTAGACAATAAGATTACAGGAAGATTTATAACTAATAATTGTTTTGGGATAGAAAAAGTTAAGAGAATAAAAGCCATTATTGACCTAGAAAAATTCGATGAAATTTGTGTTTATGGATCAGGGAAAGGAGATTTAGAAATGTTACAACTTTCTAAAAAAACTATTTAATGGCATACAAAAAATAAAAATTTTAAATAAAAATTTTTTCATTTACTTTAACTTGTTTAAAACAAACTTCTTCTAAAATAAACGACTAAAACAACCCAATACACAAAATAGGCCAAAGCATAAGCCATAACAACACCTTCTAATCCAAATATTTTCATTAGAAAAAAACTAGAAAAATACGTTACTATCAATGAAAACAACTCGGTAATGATAAATGCAAGTGTGAGTTTTTTGGCAAAAAACTGATAGCCCAAAATCCACGATGCCATTTTAAACACATCACCCAATAATTGCCAAAAAAACAAAGTCGTAACAGGCAAAAATTCGGTAGTGAATAAAATCTTAACAATCAAAAAGCGAACAAAATAAAGAATCGTAACACCAATTAAAAATAATGGAAAAATGGTTTTGTAAAAACTCCAAAATACCTTTTTGGTTTCGAGATTGTTTTGTGCAACTGTCAATTTAGGTAAAAAATAAAGCGTAAGAATCGTAGAAACAAATAACAAATAATAAGACGATATTCGAGTAATTGCCTCCCAATATCCTGCCTGATGAATACCAATACTAGCAATAATGTTTTTTCGAATAGCAAGATACACTATCGAACCAACAACACCAGAAACCAAAGCCATCAAGAAATAAGATGCTAAATTTTTGATGATTTTGAAATCAAAATATTCGAATCTAATAAAAGAAAACAGTGGAAATTCTTTGTTGGTATAATAAAACGAAATCAAAAACAAAACCGATGGGGTAATAATTATAGCTTGTAACGCCCCAACGGTTTGATAATTGTAAACCAAAAAAACCGAAACGAAAAGCCCTATAAAATTACCAATTATGGTGATGTAAATTACGTTTTTGAACTTACCCAATCCGTTTATGATAGAAACCAAAACTAGTGACAAAGCATACCAAGGCAATGCAAAGGCAAAAGATTTGAATACAAAACCAAAAATATAATTTTTACCAAAAACAAACTCATTCCAATAATCGGACATGAAAAACAATAGTCCACTCAAAGCTACTGAAACAAAAAATACGGAGATAAAAACCGTAGCAACATATTGTTTCAATTCGGTTTCCTTTTCTTTGGTTTCGGCAATATATTTTACAATACCGTTTTGAAAACCCAAAGTTGAAATAGTTTCAAAAGAACCCACAAAATTTCTGAAATTACCCAAGAGGGCTAATCCGCTTGGACCAATAAAAATAGCAATAACTTTAGAAGTAATTAAGCCAATACATAATTTAAATACTACACTAATACTATTTAAAGAAGTGATTTTAAACAATTGAGTTTGGGCTATTTTTTTTAGAAACTTCAAATTAATATCTATTAGAAATTTCAATTACCAAACTCACTTCATCCTCAGTCAATACTGGACTCATAGGCAAACTTAAAACTTCATTATGAATTTTTTCGGTGACCGGAAACGATAAATTATTCCATCTTTCAAAAGCTTTTTGCATGTGTGGTGGTACTGGATAATGAATCA
>NZ_JBJXDQ010000052.1:0-15132 GCF_046155325.1 Flavobacterium sp. | reverse complement strand
GTATGCGCTTTAGAGTACGTTCCTTCTTTTGCCTTTTTTGTATTCAATTGATACGGGTACATAAGACCACCGGTATGCGGGGCAGAAGCACTTTCGGTAAAAACCATCCAGTCTTTGCTATTTCCGGGTAAAACAATATTTTCTTGTACAGAATTAAACAACTTGATTCCGCCCAATTTGAATTTCTCCGAAGCTTTTAATGAAGAGTTCATTACCAAATAAGGGCGTCCCTCCATTAATTCGAATACAATAGTAAAATTGGAAATCATGGGGTGGTTCTCGCAAATAAGATACAAATAGTCGACTTTGCCATTATAATTGTTAACTTCACTCAATCGAGTGCCCTCTTTTTTCTCCCAACGGATATTTTTAAATTCACGAACTGACACCCATTTATCGTTGATTTCAATTTCAGGTATCAGTGCATTAATCTGGGCAAATTGTTTGTTCCATTGAATACTGTATTCTGGATTGCCATTGGAATATTTAATTAGGGGTTGGGCTAGAAGCTTTGGTAATATTAACACAAGAGCTAAACTGAAAACTATTTTTAATCTATTCATTACTTTATTTTAAGGATGTATATTATTTTGTGTTTTAATGATGTTTTACTTCATTTAAATTATTTTAAATCAACAATATTGGCTCTCAAACAAACATTCATAAATGCTGCCGAAGTCCATAGTTGTGATCCCGAACCCGAAATTAAACCTGAAGGCAGGGATACTTTCTCGTGAAACGAACCAAATCCGCCCCATTCTTTATCTCTTTTTTCAGAAAATTTTGTTCCCATTGTTCGTGCTAGTAAAGCTGCATTATAGCCTGTATAATCTTCATTATCGGCAATTTCCTTGGCCTGCAAGAAAAAAGTATCGCAAAAGGGCCAGGCGGCGGCATTGTGATCTCCTGTTCCTTTGCCTAAAAATGGATGAATCAAAGGGATTCCGTATTGATTGTAGGGATAATTGTCTATTGCTTTTCTGGCCGCCTCCCCTTTTACAATCCCAAACAGTATTGCAAAAGCCGTCCCTAAATTGTGCTGGTTGGGCAATACTTTTCCGTTTCTGTCTTTAAAGTATGTAAAAGTTCCGTCGGGCAATAGCAATTCTTTGAGAATAGCTTTTTTTAGCGACTCGGCTTTTTTAGACCATACTTTTGATTCTTCAGGTAAATTACATTTTTTGGCAGCATTGGCCAATGCCAGCATCGCTTTATAATACAAACAATTGGTTGAGGTACTTTTTATCAATACGCAATCAGCCTGAGAATAACCCTCTGGATAACCCTCGGATTGCAAGTCTTGAAAAGTGTTTTGACCTCTGTATAAACCATCTGTTTTATCATACCAAGTAGCATAAAATAGCTCGAAATTGTTTTTTCCATTGGTGTAAAACCAGTTCCAATCGGCTACTTCAGGATGCGATTTAAACAAATCATCAGCAGCCCAAATCCAGACCACATCATCGGTACGACGGGTAATGCTGTTGCTTTTGAACTGAGCCATAATTTGTTTTCTATCGTCTGTGATTGCTTCCCAAGGAGCATCAATTTCTTTAATAACTTCTTCTGTCGAAACTTTGTATCCCATTTTAGACACTACATTTCTCGTTACACGGAGTGAAGTCATCATTTCTTTGGGATATAAAGCATTGAGACCCAAAATACCTGCATAAGAAATGTCACGAGTATAAACACGGTCTGTATAGCGCCTTCCCGCAGCAAAATAAGTTCCATAATCGTTGGTAATCAAGTTGAGCTCGACATCATGCAGTGCAATTGCCCACATCTTTTTGGTCAAGGGACTTGCATCGTTTTCTAATTTGATAGTGCATTTAGGGTTTGCATTTTGTAAATCGTCAGTTACAAATTGTCCTAACCCATCTTCTAAGGAATTGACTTTTAATACCAATGGTCGTTTTTCATACACCAATTTTTGACTGTAGACAGAGGGGACAGTCAAATAACTGAAGAGCAAAATTAATAAATAAATAAAATTCATTAGCCAGTTTATATCAAGTAACAAATAAACAGCCTTAAAACAACTTTTCGACATTCAAAAAGTTTCATTTATATAGTGATTTTGTTTCATTTTGCCAATGAAACAGATTACGTCGGTTATCAATTCAAATTACATAGAACCTTGAGCACGACCCTTTGAGTATAATAAATAAGTTGAAATAAAACTGATCTTCTCTATACAAAGAATCAATTTTTGCTGAAGGCAGAGGATCCAAATTTGTGTTTTGCGAAAAAACCGACCCCACAGCGAACAAAAGAACTATTTTAAGAAATAAACTCATATTAAATTTTTGTGTGTTAAAATTACAAAAAAAAGCAACCGAAAGACTGCCTTTAATTAGTTTTCCTTTGGATAGATACACAACCTCTTGTTTTCGATTTTTATACACTATCTATACTTTTGATTAGGCTTTGATTGACTTATGAACGCAAGATATTTTGGGATTTATTTTTAATAGCTTTTCGCAAACCTCATCAATTGAAACTCAAGATAAGGTTCTTAAACTCACGATAAGAGCTTTTTCCAAATAGGTTAAAGCATATTGGATAGTAAGAGGTGTAGAGGTAGTGTCTTGAATAAAATCTCGATTTTTCCATTTTGAAAAAGTTTGCTCTAAAATGTTAAACTCGAAGCCAATTCAGAATTGGTTCCCTAATTATTTTGTAATTCAAAACGAATGTTTAAATTCCTTTTGGCATTGGAATGATAAATTTGTTGCATAATTATTTAAGTTTTTGGTAGAACAAAAATAATCAACTTTTTATCTTTCCCCTTCGGGGTTTTCTTTGGAGTTGCTGCCGGAAAAGAAAACCCCGAAGGGGAAAGAAATGTCATCAACAATGTTATGAAATTGTAAATCTAGGATTTATACAGACAGTACAGGATAGTATGGAATTGTCTAAGGACTATATTTGTCTTTATATAAAATACTTATTATAAATTTATGGAAATTTCAACTACATTTCAATACGTAGATTACCTTTGGGATAAAGAAAAAGAGGCGGCAATTGGGGATGATCAGGTAGGCTTATTTCTGTATCGTTCTAATTTATTAGGTTCAGACTTAAGAATAACAAACTATGGTGGCGGAAATACTAGTTGCAAAACAATGGAGCTAGACCCATTGACCAACGAAGTAGTTGAGGTCATGTGGGTAAAAGGATCTGGCGGAGACATAGGAACCCTAACAAGAGCTGGGATTGCAGGTTTGTATACCAATAGATTACGTAATCTAAAAAATGTTTATGGAGGAATGAGCGATGAAGATCGAATGGTAAGGCTTTTTGACCATTGTATTTATGATTTAGATAGCAAAGCGCCTTCAATTGACACTCCTCTTCACGGATTACTTCCATTTGCACATATCGACCATCTACATCCAGATGCCTTAATCGCAGTGGCAGCAGCAGATGACAGCGAAAAAGCTACTAAAGAAATCTGGGGAGACACTATGGGATGGGTTCCTTGGCAGCGTCCAGGATTTGATTTAGGATTACAATTAGAACAATGTTTAGCCAATAACCCCGGAATAAGAGGAATTGTTTTGGGAAGTCACGGTCTGTTTACTTGGGGAGATACTTCTTTCGAATGTTATATGAACAGCCTTGAAGTTATAGAAAGAGCATCGGAATATATTGAACAAAAAATTGCAGCAAAAGGAAGCGTTTTTGGAGGACAAAAAATCCAAAGTTTACCAAAAGCAGAACGATTGGACAAAGCCGCACAACTAATGCCTTTGTTAAGAGGTTTGTGCTCATCTGAAAAAAGAATGATTGGTCATTTCTCTGATAGCGATGTGGTTTTAGAATTTATTAACAGCAATGATTTAGAACGATTGGCTCCTATGGGGACTTCTTGCCCAGACCATTTTTTAAGAACTAAAATTCAACCATTAGTGCTTTCTCTTGCAACAAACGAAGATTTGTCTGATACGAAAGCTATTTTAGCCAAATTAAACCCTGCTTTTGTAGCCTACAGAAAAGAATATGAAAACTATTATAACACCTGCAAGAAACACAACAGTCCTGCCATACGGGATGCAAATCCTGTAATTATTATATATCCGGGTGTTGGCATGTTTAGTTTTGCAAAAGACAAACAAACAACAAGAGTGGCTAATGAATTTTATGTCAATGCCATCAATGTAATGCGAGGGGCTGAAGCAATTAGCTCTTATACCTCTTTGCCAAGACAAGAGGCCTTTGATATTGAATATTGGTTATTAGAAGAAGCTAAACTTTCTCGAATGCCAAAAGAAAAACCATTGTCCCGTAAAGTGGCACTTGTAACTGGTGCTGGCGGAGGAATTGGAAAAGCTATAGCCGATAAATTAGCGGAGGAAGGGGCTAATGTAGTACTTTGCGATATTGCCGAAGAAAGACTTGTCGAAGCTTTCAAAACCTATAAAAGAGATGTTGCCTCTTATGCCATTTGTGATGTTACCAACACTTCATCTATCGATTCTGCTTACAAAAAGGCCTGTCTCGAATTTGGCGGGGTGGACATTATTGTACATAGTGCCGGATTAGCCATTTCAAAAGCATTAGAAGACACCACCGAAAAAGACTGGGATATTTTACAAGACATATTGGTAAAAGGACAATTTGACCTAGCCAAACAAGGAGTTTCTATTATGCGCAAGCAAAACTTAGGAGGTGATTTTATTTGCATCGCCAGCAAAAACGGATTAGTTTCAGGGCCAAACAATGTAGCTTATGGTACTGCAAAAGCAGCACAACAACACATGTCTCGATTATTAGCTACTGAACTTGCCACTGATAAGATACGGGTAAACACTGTAAATCCTGATGGAGTTATCGTTGGAAGCAAAATATGGGAAGGCGATTGGGCTGAAGGCAGAGCAAAAGCCTATGGAATTAGCGTAGAAGATCTTCCAGCTCATTATGCTAAAAGAAATTTATTGAACGAAATTATCTATCCTCAAGATATAGCCAATGGTGTATTTTCATTAGTTGGGATTCTAAACAAAACAACAGGAAATATTATTAATGTAGATGGTGGTATGGCAAATGCCTTTGTAAGATAATACGATTCCATTATTTTTTATTTAACTTTATAGCTTCCATAAACTTATACCGTTTTATGGAAGTTTTCACAAAAATATATTTATGAAATTAACCGCAGATCAAATTCAAGATTCAAACAAAAAAAATCTTGATTCCCATAACGAAAATTTTGATTTCTTGTCCAACAGATTAACAAAAAACGGATATAATGTCGAAGCCATTCTATCAAAATTAGCTGATTTTCAGGTAGCCATTCCTAGCTGGGCATTAGGCGCTGGAGGAACTCGTTTTGGGCGTTTTTCTTATTTTGGAGAACCTTCAACCTTAGAACAAAAACTAGAAGATGTTGGTTTAATACATGCTCTCACACAAACTGCTGGTGCAGTATCGCTACATATTCCTTGGGATGTACCGCAGGATTATGCAGCAATAAAAGAATTGGCAAGTTCATTGGACATAAAATTTGACGCGGTAAATTCCAATACTTTTCAGGATCAAAAAAATGCAAAAGAGAGTTACAAACATGGTTCTTTAAGCAATACGAGTGAGGCTGTAAGACAGCAAGCTATCGAACATAATCTGGATGTAATCAATATTGGAAACAAATTGGGATCAAAAAGCTTAACGGTATGGTTGGCGGATGGTTCTTGTTTTCCCGGACAAAGCAATTTTCAAACAGCACTACAAAATACACAAGATAGTTTAAAAGAAATATACAAAGGATTACCAAGTGATTGGAAAATGCTAATTGAGTACAAACCTTTCGAACCTAATTTTTACAGCACAGTTATCCAAGATTGGGGAACATCTTATATGCTGGCGAAAGAATGTGGCGAAAAGGCCTTTTCTCTAGTAGATTTAGGGCATCACTTGCCGAATAGCAATATTGAGCAAATCGTTTCTATCCTGATGCTAAAAGGCAAACTTGGAGGCTTCCATTTTAACGATAGTAAATATGGCGATGATGATTTAACTGCCGGAAGTATCAAACCGTATTCCCTTTTCTTGATTTTCAATGAATTGGTTTACGGAATGCAAAATAATCCACAAAATCCAGACTTAGCTTGGATGATTGATGCCAGTCATAATATAAAAGACCCTTTGGAAGATTTAATACAATCTTTGGAAGCCATTCAAGAAGCTTTTGCAAAAGCATTATTGGTAGATCAGGCCCTGTTAAAAGCTGCCCAAATTGACAATGATGTGGTAAAATGCCAAGAGATTTTACAAAATGCCTTTAGAACAGACGTTCGCCCTTTGCTAGAAAAAGCAAGATTAAACAGAGGTGGTTGCATCAGTCCAATCAATGCGTACCGATCTTTGGACCTTAGAAATCAATTAATCCAAGAAAGAGGTAAAAACTCAGTGGCAACTGGACTTTAAGTAAGAATTAATGAAAAAAGTTACAGCTGTATTTGATATTGGAAAGACCAATAAAAAATTCTTCCTATTTGATTCAGAATTCAAGGAAGTGTATCGAGAATACATTAGTTTTGACGAAATCAAAGATGAAGATGGTTATCCAACTGAAGATATAGTAGCCTTGCAAAAATGGCTAAAAGAACTGTTTAATCGGATTTTGGAAGCCCAAGAATTTGACATAAAAGCCATAAATTTTTCAACGTATGGCGCTAGTTTTGTTCATATTGATGGAGACGGCGAAATACTAACTCCCCTTTACAATTATACAAAACCTATGGATGAAGTCTTAATTACTTCATTCTATGATAAGTATGGTCCTGAAATGGATTTTTCGATAAAAACTGGATCTACTAATTCGGGAATGTTGAATTCTGGAATGCAACTCTATTGGCTCAAACACACCAAACCTGAAGTATTCAAAAAGATAAAGTATTCTTTGCATTTACCTCAATATCTTAGCTATATTTTTACAGGAATTCCGCTAAGCGAATATACCAGCATTGGCTGTCATACTGCACTTTGGGATTATGAAAAGAAAGATTATCATAGTTGGGTTTACAAAGAAGAAATTAATAAAATACTGCCTCCAATTGTTTCAACCGAAACTAGTATTAATATGAATTACAACGGTAAGAGAATAAAAATTGGTGTTGGAATACACGATAGTTCTTCTGCTTTGTTGCCTTATGTTCGCAGTATAAAAAAACCGTTTATATTAGTTTCAACGGGGACTTGGAGTGTTTCCTTAAATCCATTTTCGAAAGAATTGTTGACGAAAGATGACATTGAAAAAGGATCTATTACCTACATGAAAATTAATGGAAAACCGGTAAAATCTTCCCGTATATTTTTAGGAAATGCCTACCGAATAAACGTTAAAAAACTAGCTGACTATTATTCCGTTTCCGAAGATTACCATAAAACCGTTTCGTTTGATTGCGATGTTTTTTCTGCCATTGAAGAAAATTTTCAGCCTATAGCAGCTTTTCATACTTTCGACAATGGGGACAATGATGAAAATACTGCATTTGAAAATCTACCTTATACATCCTTTGAAACGGCTTACCATCATTTAATGACCGAACTAGTTCAATTACAAGTAAAAAGTATTGAAATAGCAAAAGGAAAAATCGAAATCAATAAACTATTTGTGGATGGTGGATTTAGCGACAATCAAGTCTATATTCACTTGCTTTCCCATTACCTAAGAGGAATGGAATTGCGAACAACCACTTCGTCACTAGGTTCAGCACTTGGAGCTGCTATTTCAATATCGGATAGTAAATTAAATTCTAAATTCTTGAAAGAGAATTATTCCCTAAAAAAACACCTGCCTTTTATACTTAAATAAAATAAAGTAATTAGCATTAACAACTTGAATATTAACTAACAAATAACCACAAAATCATGCAAGCATTACTCGGTATTCTTTTTCATTCAATAGGAGGTTTTTCCTCAGGAAGTTTTTATATGCCCTTTAAAAAAGTTAAAGATTGGGCCTGGGAAAGCTACTGGATCGTTGGCGGTTTCTTTTCTTGGCTTATTGTTCCACCAATTGCTGCTTATTTAACAGTTCCTGGATTTATGGATATTATTCATAATGCTGCTCCTTCGGTAAAAGCCATTACCTATTCTATGGGATTAATTTGGGGAATTGGAGGTCTTACCTATGGTCTTGGAGTGAGATACTTAGGGATGTCTTTGGGTAATTCAATTGTATTGGGATTTTGTTCTGCTTTTGGAGCGTTAGTACCCTCTATTTATTACAATTTCTATCCTACGGCCGGCAAAACAAGCTTTACTGATATGCTTTCAAACACAGGGGGGCAATTAGTTCTATTAGGTGTTTTGATTTGTTTAATTGGAATTGCCTTTTCTGGAAAAGCAGGAATGCTCAAAGAAGCTGATTTTGCTAATGGACATGAAGACAAAGACAAAGATTTTAGTTTAGTAAAAGGCTTAATTATTGCAGTTATTTCTGGTATCTTGAGTTCTTTTTTTAATTTCGGAATCGAAGCTGGAAAACCAATGGCAGAAGAAGCGGTGAAACAAGGTTTCAATCCTTTATTTCAAAATAATGTTGCCTACATAGTTATCCTTTGGGGTGGATTAACAACCAACTTTATATGGTGTATGTACCTTAATTTCAAAAACAAAACTTTTGGGGATTATACTAATACCAAAACACCAATAGCAAAAAACATAACATTTGCTGCAATAGCGGGTACAATGTGGTATTTGCAATTCTTCTTTTACGGAATGGGTGAAAGCAAATTAGGTAATGGGGCTAGTTCATGGATTTTGCACATGTCAACCATCATATTAACAGCTAATTTTTGGGGTTTTTATCTCAAAGAATGGTCAGGCGTTTCTACAAAGACTTTCCGTACATTCCTTTGGGGAATTGGGCTAATTTTAGCTTCAATCGTTATTGTAGGAATTGGAAATTCATTATAAAAATCAGTCTCTAAACCTAAAACAATTCTGAATTGTAATTTTAAACCCTTTTTATCTGCTTTTTTAAATCTACTAAAACGCAAATAAAAGGGGTTTTAAATAAAAACAAACTAACCTAAAAACTCGGTTTTAAATAAAACTTAGACGGTATTAACACATAAAAAACATAAAAAATGCATACATCCTTTGATTCAAGATTTGCGTCAAGCCCACAAGCAGTAAAACACTACGATACAACACAATTAAGAGCCGAATTTTTAATCGACAATCTGATGGAGGAAGGAAAGATAACACTCACTTATTCTCATTACGATCGATATATTGCAGGATCTGCGGTGCCATTAACTCCCTTAACTCTTGATTCAATTGACCCTCTAAAATCTAGTTATTTTTTAGAGCGAAGAGAATTAGGAATAATAAATGTAGGCGGTGACGGAACAGTTATAGCCGATGGAATTTCTTATGAATTAGGCTTCAAAGACGCATTATATATAGGAAGCGGTAACAAAGAAGTTATTTTTAAAAGTCATGATGCAAAAAATCCAGCTAAGTTTTACTTGAATTCGGCTCCAGCGCATAAGCATTACCCCTCTAAAAAAGTAAGTCTTGCTGAGGCCAATAAATTACAATTGGGTGCTATGGAAACGGCGAATCACAGAACGGTTAACCAAATGATTATTGGCGGAGTGGTTACCACTTGTCAGTTACAAATGGGAATGACTGAATTGAAAGTAGGTAGTGTTTGGAACACTATGCCCGCTCACGTGCATGATCGAAGAATGGAAGTTTATTTCTATTTAGATATTCCGGAAAATCAAGCCGTTTGTCATTTTATGGGCGAGGCACAAGAAACAAGACACATTTGGATGAACAACCATCAAGCGGTTATTTCTCCACCATGGTCCATACATTCTGGTTCAGGAACTTCTAATTATACTTTTATTTGGGGTATGGCAGGAGAGAATTTAGACTATGGAGATATGGATGTTTGTAAAATAAATGAATTAAGATAAATTAATAAACAATTAAAAAAAGAATTATGTCGATTAACCTATTTGATTTAACTGGTAAAACAGCACTTATTACAGGAGGAGTTCATGGTCTAGGAATGGCAATGTCCAAAGGATTGGGTCATGCTGGTGCTAAAATTGTTGTAAACGATCTTTCGCAGCAAGCACTAGACAATGCCGTTGCAGAATACAAATCTGTAGGAATTGAAGCTTACGGATACGTTTTTGATGTAACCGATGAAGCCGCAGTAATTGCCAGCATAAAAAAAATTGAAGCTGAAGTGGGTCCTATTGATATTTTGATAAACAATGCCGGAATTATCAAAAGAACACCAATAATTGAAATGGAAGTTGCTGATTTTGCAGCGGTAATTAATGTGGATTTAATAAGCCCATTTATTGTTTCTAAAACTGTGGCTAAAGGAATGATTCAACGTGGAGGAGGAAAAATCATTAATATTTGTTCGATGATGAGCGAACTTGGAAGAGATTCTGTGAGTGCCTATGCTTCGGCAAAAGGAGGTCTTAAAATGCTAACCAAAAGTATGGCTACAGAATGGGCAAAGTATAACATTCAAACCAATGGCATTGGTCCTGGCTATTTTGCAACCAGCCAAACCGCTCCAATTAGAGTAGACGGACATCCTTTTAATGACTTTATCATCAGTAGAACGCCAGCCGGTCGTTGGGGTAATCCAGAAGACTTACAAGGTGCGGCTATCTTTTTGTCATCAAAAGCAAGTGATTTTGTAAACGGACATATCGTTTATGTTGATGGAGGAATTTTAGCTACTATCGGCAAGCCATCCAATGAACTATAATACAAATAGGGGTATGCGCAAACACAAATTTATACTGTCCATATTGGTTGCTGGCACTTTTGTTTCCTACTCTCAAAAAGTGGAAAGAAACAAACTAATTACCGTAACCAATAGTTTAAATATTGAAAGGGAGTTCGAAACGGTATCTCTATCCAGAGTATCTTTAGGATTAAACCCTTCCGATAAATTAGAACAATATGGCATTAAAGAAATAGGCACTACTGATTTTTTAGTAAGCCAATGCGTTGATGAAGATGGTGATGGAATAACTGATGTTTTGTTATTCCAACCAAAAATAATGGCTCGTTCGAATAAAAAACTAGAACTTATTCGGACTGCTGCTATTCCAAAAGCAAGCGAAATATGGTGCTATTCGCGAT
Source organism: Flavobacterium sp. (assembly GCF_046155325.1). GTDB lineage: Bacteria > Bacteroidota > Bacteroidia > Flavobacteriales > Flavobacteriaceae > Flavobacterium. The sequence goes on along the minus strand of NZ_JBJXDQ010000052.1, from coordinate 3,996 downwards.
TTGTTCCCGAAAGAATCGACGATTATGCTTGGGAAAACAACAAAGTAGCTTTTAGAACCTATGGCCCTGTTGCTCAAAAAATAACAGAAGACAAGCTTAAAGGCGGAACTTTAACAAGTGGTATTGATGCTTGGTTAAAAAGAGTGGAATATCCAATTTTAAACAAATGGTATGCAAAAGCCAGCGATGGAACTGGAACCTATCACAAAGATACTGGCGAAGGCTTAGATAATTTTCATGTTGGAGACAGTCGTGGAATTGGTGGTGTTGCTCTAAAAGTGGATAGTGTTTATTATTTTTCCAAAAATTTTACCACTTGGAAAACCATTACGACAGGGCCAATTCGAACTAGCTTCATTTTGACTTATGCCAACTGGGATGCTGCAGGAAACAAAATCTCGGAAGTAAAACACATTAGTTTAGATTATGGTAGTTTTCTTTCTAAATTTGAAATAGCAGTATCAGGAACGAAAACACTTTCAACCGGAATAACTTTGCATGACAATAATGGAAAGACAGAAGGCAATCTAAAAGAAGGTTGGATTGATTATTGGCAACCCCTAGATGACTCTGAATTAGGAACTGGAATTGTCTTCCCGAAAAACACCCTCATTAGCTACGAAAAATACATGAATTCAAATAAAGAACTATGTAATCTATATGCTAAGCTAAAAGTAAAGAACAATAAGGTGGTTTATTATACTGGTTTTGGATGGAAAAAACAAGGCGAATTTACCACAAAAGAAGCCTGGGAAAATTATTTAGGCTTGTTTGCCCAGAAAATAAACAACCCGATTACAGTAAAAATAAAATAGCAAAAGCTATTGGTTCTCAAAATAAAAAGCCCGAATTCTCTTTTGAAAATTCGGGCTTTTACTATTCTAGATTTGTTATTTTACTATTCCCAGTCATCCGTTCTAAAGGAAGAAGCTGGCAACATACTATTGTCAAATAAAGTACCTGTAAACAAGTTAGTCCATCCGTAACGAACAGCTACCGGAAAAAGCACATCCACACTAGAAACCTTAACTTGCATGCCTTTTATAATTTCTGCTTTGGCGGGATAAAAGATTTTGTCTGCTCCGGCTATTTCAAAATTGCTTATTGAAACTTCGGTCGAATATAATCCCGTATCGGCATTGTTAAAATTTATAAACATAGCACAATCTTTTTCCTTCATGTCTCTATAAACAGGGCCTAAATAATCCACTTCTTTCATGCCATAGGTTTTATTTAGTGCCATAAAAAGCAATCGGTCTGCTATTTCTTTTTTTCTAGGGGGATGAATGGTAACGTCTGAACCAATATCTGCAGTGACCACCATACCCGAATTTGGGATAATTAATGAAGATTTAAGTTGGACTTCACGGATAAGCTGAGATTTGCTTTTAATATCATATTTATGAGGTGCAATTTGCACGTAATAAAAGGGAAAATCACCAATATTCCATTTACTGCGCCAATCTTTAACCATTTCTGGAAACAACTTCTGGTACTCCTTTGGTTCATCTTTGTTACTTTCTCCTTGATACCAAAGTACGCCTTTAATGGTATAGGATGTAATCGGATTAATCATGGCATTAAAAATAGCCGATGGTACTCTTTTGTACTTATCTAAAGTATCCATTTTGGTATTATTTTTTTCTAAATAAGAGCCCATCGTTTCTTTGCTAATCCAAGGCTGAATCTTTGTTCCTCCCCAAGAGGTCAATATCAACCCCACAGGAACATCTAAAATTTCTTGTAATTGCTTTCCGTAAAAATAAGCAACGGCGCTAAAATCTTTCGTGGTTGCAGGGGATGCTTTATCCCATTTTTGGTATTTACTTATCGAATCCAAAGGATTGGGGGAGCCTTTTTCGACTATATAAAACAATCTAATATTATCATTGGTAGAAGCCGCAATTGCTTTGTTTCCGTCAAAAGTGGGCTGTCCGGTGTATCCTTTAAGGGGTTGTCTCATGTTAGATTGCCCAGAACAAACCCAAACTTCTCCAAATAAAACATTCTCTAGCTTAATGTTCGATTCAGCACTTTTGAAATTGATTGTTTGAGGCTCTTTGCTTAAGGTAGTTAAGACAGTAACTTCCCAACGTCCACTTTCATTAGGCAGTACCGTAATACTTTTAGTCAACCAACTGGTTTTAATAGTGATTTTTTCTGTTGGTTTCGCCCAACCCCATAATTTTACAGAAGCACTGCGCTGCAAGACCATATTCGAAGAAAGGATTTCTGGTAATTTAATTTTAGCAAAACTGTCTTGAATAGTAAACAGGCATACCATTATAAAAAGTGTTAAAAATGTGTTTTTCATGTAATTGCTTTTTTTTAAATTTTTTTTAAGTTCTAAAATTATTTACTTTCTAAATTCAAATTCAAAATAGGATTCATTCAAAGAATCCGATAATTTTCATTCAAATATTGATTTTGATAAACAAAAATAAAGCAAATATAAGATTTTACTGTCCTGCCATATCCTGTAAACCGTAATTAGGCATTAGTTATACAAAAAAACCTTTAGTGATTTCCCTAATGTTGTTTGTGTCGGTTCTTTTGTCACTACTATACCCAATTGGTTTTGAATATAATGGGAAACATTCTTTTTATATATTCTACTAATTAGTAACCTGTTTGGCGTAATTAGTTTTCATGGCTAATTGGCAGCAATTTGTCACACTGTCCCGAAAATTCGGGAGTATGAAGTGTTCTTTTTTAAATCTTTGACTCCCAAAGTTTCGGGACAGACGGAAATTTGAGTTCAAATTGACTATAAATTTTAATCGAAATGAGTCACTATCGACAGATTTCATTAATTACACCCAACGGGTTAATTGGTATTATTTTAACAACGCTGTACGACCTGGCCAACACCAAAAAAAAGGCTGTCCTTTCGGACAGCCTTTCTTACTAAAAAACAATTATTATGAAATCTTTATTTCTTGATCACACGTAGTGTTTTAGTATTTGCTCCTTGAGTTACAATAACATTGTAAGTACCAGTAGCGCATCTTGAACCAACTTGAACCGTGTTAGAAGTTGCTTGACGTTTTTCGATCAAACGACCCATCATATCATACACTTTTACTGTAGCTCCTTTTCTTGAAGCTTGAATGGTGAAATCAGATGAAGATGGGTTTGGATAAGCAGTTACACTGAATTCGTCAGCAACTGATGCATCTATCGCTCTTAAACCAACACAAGTAGTTTTTCTTACCAAGGTCAATGACTTGGCTGTTGTAAGAAACCCAGTAGCATTCCCCGCTTGAATTTTTAAAGCTTTATCAGTTGTCAGGAATGCTGTCGTTCCTGAATAAACAACTTTAAAAGTCAAATCAGTTGTAGTTAATTCATTATTAGTAAGACTACCACCAACTGCAGTTGCAATACCGTTAGTAGAACTAACAACAGATCCCGCAGGCGCTGTGATTAAATACTTATTAGCCCCAAATGGAGCGGTAATAGTATAAACAAATCCTTCTTCTCTATTACAAACATTAAGCGAACCAGCAACTGCTGCGACTGGCGAAGGCAATGCTGTGGCAACTGTTGTTAATGCTTTTGGTAAGGATGTTCCAGCACCGTTCACTGCATGAACAGTCATTGGTAATTGCATTACAGTAGTGATCAATTCTAAATTAACAGTCAATACAGTGTCTGTACCTGTCCATGTTCTAGTACCTACTATTTCATCAGCTTCTTCGGTAGCACCAGTAGTAACAGTTACCCCCTCAGGTAGAATCCATTTGTATGAAGTGGCTTCTGCCCCTTGAACTAAAAATGGAGTAGCCGTCAATGTCAATGGGGTTTCTTTACCTGCATAAACACCTGCTTTAGCCACTACAGTAGTAGTAGCATCAGTTAATACTAACTTGGTAGGAGCCGTTGGTAAGGCTCTAGCTAATTTCAATGTTCTAGCAACTGAGTTTCCTGTACCGTTTACGGCATAAACGCTTAGCAACAAGTCACCAGTTGTTTTTGTTGCAGCACCTGAGAATT
>NZ_JBJXDQ010000051.1:0-18449 GCF_046155325.1 Flavobacterium sp. | reverse complement strand
AGACACTAGATATTACCGATGTAGTTTTTATTATTGCTCCCAGAATAAATGCGGCAGGACGAATAAAACACGGAAATGAAGCGGTAAAATTATTAACTGAATTTGATTTTGAACAAGCCCAACTATTCGCCTCAGAAATCGAAATCTATAATTCGGAGCGAAAAGATTTAGACAAACAAATTACCCAAGAAGCACTTTTGCAAATCGAAGAAAATAAGGAGCAAAAAAGATTCACTACCGTAGTTTTTCAAGAAAATTGGCACAAAGGAGTTATCGGAATTGTAGCTTCACGATTAATAGAAACTTATTATAGACCAACTTTAGTTTTTACCAAAAGTGGCGATAAATATGCCGCTTCGGCACGTTCTGTAAAAGGGTTTGATGTTTATAACGCCTTGGAAAGTTGCGGGGAACATTTAGAGCAATTTGGCGGTCACAAATATGCTGCTGGAATGACATTGTTGGAAGAAAATTATCAAAATTTTAAAGTGGCTTTCGAAAAAGTAGTTCAAGAAACGATTCCTACTGAATTATTGACTCCCGAAATTTCGATTGATGCCGAAATTAATTTATCGAATATTACGCCAAAACTAATCCGGATTTTAAAACAATTCGAACCTTTTGGACCTCAAAATATGGCGCCTGTTTTTTTGACTAAGAACGTTAAAGACACTGGTTACGGAAAACCTTTGGGGAAAGAAGAAGAGCATTTAAAACTTTTTGTCAAGGAATCCCGTCCCGAAACTTCAGGATTCGGGACAAACGGAATTGCAGCAATAGGTTTTGGTTTAGGTGATAAAATGGAAAACATAAACAATAGAAAACATTTCAATGTTGTATATTCTATTGATGAAAATGAATGGAATGGTAAAATTTCCCTTCAACTGCGATTGAAAGATATTAAGTAGAATTTATGAAAATGAAAAAAAACGATCCTTATTCCGCTTTGCGTTACCAAGAATTTAATGTCTTTTTAATATTACGTTTTATAATGGTTTTTGCTTGGTCTATGCAGTTTATAGTTATAGAATGGGTGGTGTATAGCTTAACGAAAGACCCACTCTCTTTGGGTATCATTGGACTAATGGAAGTGATTCCTGCTGTTGTTATGGCATTGTTTGCAGGACATATAGTAGATCAAAACGAAAAAAAAGGACTACTTCTAAAGTGTATTTTAGCATTTTCAGTCATCAGTTTTGGACTTTATATTTTAACCCTACCCGAAATTTCAAATCACTATACTACAAAAATTATTTTGTACGGTATTTATACACTCGTGTTCCTTGGCGGGTTAGTGAGAGCTTTTCTTGGACCGACTATATTTTCATTATTATCCTTAATTGTTCCCAAAAAAGAATATTCGAATGCCACTACCTGGAGTAGTTCGGTTTGGCAAATAGGTTCAGTTTTAGGCCCAGCTTTTGCAGGGTTTTCTATTTCATGGATTGGTATTCATGGCTCTATGAGTTTCGTTTTTGGATGTTCGGTTTTGTCATTAATAGCTTTATCACAAATAGAAACAAAGCCTATTTTAAATCCAAAAATCGGAGAACCCATAATGGATAGCCTCAAGGAAGGAGTCAAATTTGTATATAACAACAAAACCATATTAGGCGCATTATCACTAGACATGGTCGCGGTTTTGTTTGGTGGAGCAGTAGCCTTATTGCCTATTTTCGCTCAAGATATTCTAAAAGTAGGTCCAGAGGGATTTGGAATTTTAAGAGCCGCTCCTGCCATTGGTGCTTTTATCACCCTACTAATTACTGCCTATGTGCCTTTGAATAAAAACGCAGGGATGAAACTATTGACAGCCATTTTCTTATTTGGAATTTGTATTATCGTTTTCGGATTATCCACTATTTTTTGGTTATCTGTTTTTGCTTTGTTTATGAGCGGCGTTGTCGATGGGATTTCGGTGGTCATTCGACAAACCATTTTACAATTAAAAACTCCCGATCACATGCGAGGTCGTGTGGCGGCAGTAAATTCTATATTTGTTGGATCATCCAATGAATTGGGTGCTTTTGAAAGTGGCTTGACCGCAAAGCTAATGGGAACGGTTACAGCAGTAGTTTTTGGCGGCAGTATGACCCTTTTGGTAGTTATTTTTACTGGTATCAAATTGCCGGCATTTAGAAATTTAGATTTGCAAAAAGACTTAGACGAACATGAAAATCAGGAGTGATTACAATTTCTTCAACTCCAAAGTCTCCCCATCAAAAACACCATACGTAAAATAGTCAATCCAGTCTCCTAAATTCACGTACTCTGTGTTATCGCCAACGGAGATTTTCATCGGTAAATGACGGTGCCCAAAAACAAAATAATGGTAGTGTTTCGTTTCCAGTTTCCGTTTAGAGTAACTTACTAACCATTCGTTTTCTTCGCCAAGAAATTTCACATCGGCATCGCCAGAAATGAGTTTGTTTTTTGTCGAAAGATATTGTGCTAATTTCATTCCTATATCAGGATGAAGCCATCGATACAACCACTTTGAAAACGGATTTGTAAATATTTTTTTCATGCGTTTGTATCCCAAATCGCCAGGGCCTTTGCCATCGCCGTGACCAATAAGGAAGGTTTTTTCATTAAAAGTAAATTCCTGATTATCATGAAAAACCGGAATGTTCAGTTCTTTTTCAAAATAATCATTCATCCATAAATCATGATTACCAACAAAAAAATAAATCGGAATGCCACTGTCGCGAATTTCGGCTAGTTTTCCTAAAACCCGAACAAATCCTTTGGGGACTACGGTTTTATATTCGAACCAAAAATCGAATAAATCCCCTAATAAAAACAGAACCTCAGCATCTTGTTTGATTTCGTCAAGCCAAGCCACAAATTTTTGTTCTCTCGGAAAACTCAATTCAGGAGTTGGTGCACCAAAATGCTGGTCGGAGGCGAAATATATTTTTTTGTTGGGGGCGATTTGCATAAGATTAAATTAGTTTTTTCAACACGAATTACACGAATTAGCACGAATTAAAATTAAAAGTTAGTGTAATTATTTTTTAAATTATTAGATTTAGTGAAAATTTGTGAAATTCGTGTTGAAATATTTTTTTATTAAGGTCATCAAATCTTTTGGAATTCATCAACTATTATCCGAGGCGAACCATTCGGCGAAAGAAGATTCTGTTTCTTGCAATTTTAAAGAAAAAAGACCAATGTTTTCGGGTAATCTACTGATGATTCGTTTCGAAAAATCGACAACCATATTCTCACTTGTTGGTTGATAATCTACCAGAATTACATGATGTCCTCGGGTTTTTAATTCGTTTGCCAATTCAATATGCGGTGTAGTTTCGTTAAAAACGGTAGCGTGGTCAAACTGATCAACGATTTCTTCTTTAACGATTTTTTTCAAATCAGTAAAATCGATAACCATCCCAAATTTTACATTATTACGGTCTAATATTGGTGTTCCAATTACGGTAACCGACAATTTATAACTATGACCATGCACGTTTTTGCACTTGCCATCATAGCCATACAAGGCATGACCGGTTTCGAAACTAAACTGCTTGGTGATTCTGATTTTGCTCATTTTATTTTTTTAATTGTCGTAAGGCGTTTTTTGTAAAATCGGATAGGACTAGTTTTCCGGAAATAGCGGCTCTATCGTAGAGTAAAGTATCCCAATTTTCGGTGCCTTCCCAAAGTGTTTTTTTTATTTCTAATAAGGCTTCTATATTGTAAGACGCCAATTTTGAGCTAAACTGAGCCAATTCAATATCTAAAGTTACTTGTCCAGCAAAGACTTTGGTATACAATCCTTTGCTTTTTGCCCATTCCGAATCTTTCCAGTCGCTGGATGCTAAAGTTAATTCTGCCATGGCTGATTTTCCAATTTTTCTGCTAACAGCAGGTTCGATTACAAAAGGACCAATTCCTATTGAAAGTTCCGATAATTTAATACTACTATCCATAGTGGCAAAAACATAATCGCAAGCGGAAATTATGCCAACGCCACCGCCTACTGCCTTGCCTTGAATTCGTCCGATAATTATTTTCGAACAGCTACGCATGGCATTTATCACATTAGCAAATCCTGAGAAAAACCGAGTAGCTTCTTCTAAATTGGAAACCGCTAACAGTTCGTCAAAAGAGGCACCAGCACAAAAAACGCCTGTTCCGCTACTTCTTATAATAATTACTAAAACCTGTGGATTTTCGCTTAAGCTGTTGATTTCTTCTGTGAAGCCGCGCAACAAATCAGCGGGAAAACAATTACTCGTAGGATGTGCAAATTCTACTGTTGCAATTCTATTTTCTATTGTTGTTCCTATTGAACCTTTTGGGCTTTGATATAGCATTTTACTGATTTTGATGTAAAGTTAAAAATATTAAGGAAAGCAACTGATTTTTTTTCAAAATTTGCTTTAGGCTGTATTTATATGTTATATTTGTGCCTAGTCTTGGGGGATTAGCTCATTTGGCTAGAGCGCTTGCCTGGCAGGCAAGAGGTGGTCGGTTCGAATCCGATATTCTCCACATTGATTATCAAGGCCTTACAGAAATGTGAGGCTTTTTTTATGGGCTTTGGGTGGCGATATTAGGTGGAGTTTTGATAGGATGAGTGTGAAAATGAAGCTCTACTTATATGGCAGAGCTTCATTCTTTGAATTAAAAGATTAACCACCAAAATACCCAAATCCTTGTCGATTCACTTCCCTTACCACCTCGACTTTATCAATATAATTACCCAAAGTCACCTTCTCCGATTTCTGGTATCCCATTGAAGATAAAAACCCCGTTTTGATGTGCAATTTCGTTAAAAACGTTTTCCTCAAATTATTACAATAAGAATTTCTTTATTGTAAATAATGGCTGTTTTTTACAATAGCGTAATTATTATTGCAAATAAATGATTATTTTTACAACAACATTTTTTTAATTGTAAATACTATGCAAAATTTTAAATCAGGGCAATATATCAATCAAGGCTACTATAAAAGCTTCCAACCCCAATTTATTGATAAAGAATGGTTGCTTAGCGACATGGAATTATTGGCTTTACTTTCAAAAGCGGATAGGCATTTAGGTCGATTAGACATGTATAGTGAGCACATACCAGATGTTGATTTATTTATAAGCATGCACGTTTTAAAAGAAGCCACACAGAGTAGCCGTATTGAAGGAACTCAAACTAATATGGAGGAAGCTCTTTTAGACAGGGAAGATGTAAGTTTAGAAAAGCGTGATGATTGGGAAGAAGTACAAAATTATTTGGCTGCGATGCAAAAAGCAATTGAAATGCTCAACAAAATTCCTTTTTCAAGCCGACTACTAAAAGAAACACACAAAGTACTATTACAAGGAGTTAGAGGAGAACACAAGCTCCCAGGAGAGTTTAGAACTAGCCAAAATTGGATAGGTGGTGCATCTATAAATGATGCTGTGTTTATCCCGCCAACTCATACAAGCATTGGAGCGTTAATGAGTGATTTGGAGAAATTTACCCATAACGAAGAACACTTGTTGCCTGATTTAATCAAAATAGGAATTATTCATTATCAATTTGAAACTATTCATCCATTTTTAGATGGTAATGGTAGAGTTGGAAGACTACTAATTACACTTTATTTAGTTGACAAAGAAATATTAAATCAGCCTATTTTGTATTTGTCCGATTTTTTTGAACGTAACAAAACGTTGTATTATGATAATTTAATGAGAGCTAGAACACATAATGATTTAAAACAATGGTTAAAATTCTTTTTAGTGGGTGTTATTGAAACTGCTAAAAATGGGGTGTCAACTTTCGATGAAATTTTAAAATTAAAAAGAAATTCCGAATTACAAATACAAACACTAGGCTCAAGGTCTAATAATGCTCTAAAAATTCTGCATTATTTATTAAAAAAACCAATAATAGACGTTAATAAAGTTCTTGAAATTACAGGGGTTTCTCAACGTACAGGTTACAGTTTAATTGCCGATTTAGAGAAGTTAGAAATACTTGAAGAAGTTACAGGTGGAAAAAGAGGCAAGATTTATGCTTTCAAGAAATATTTAAAAATATTCAATTAGATAGTGACCTGCCAATTGCAAGAACTGCATAATTTAGCTATGCTTTCTTGGATGTATTTATAGGTGGCGAAATGCACGAAAATGCACGATTTTGCATTACCCAAAATACCCAAATCCCTGTCGATTTACTTCCCTTACCACCTCCACTTTATCAATATAATTACCCAACGTCTCCATCTCTTTTTTTTGAAAACCACTACTAAAGTACTACCAAGCCATAAAGCAATGTGATGCTTTTTTTATGGGGTCTGGTTTACTAATTAGATCTACTTTATTATCTCCTTTAACCTTCCGAAGTTTATTTTAGGAAACACCACTAATCGTCGTATATATTTACTTAATTTTGCTCACTGATATTTTTCGTTCGAATTGTACGAAATAAAAACATTTTATAAAAGCGTGGGAAGTAAAAATAAGTTAAAGCGATTCAAGGAAAACGAAACATTTACTAATGTATTTCAACCTACAAGAGAAGAAGTTGTAGGCGATTTATTTCCACTAAAAGGTAAATGGAATACCGATTTTTTTAAAAACGATAATCCATTGGTGCTTGAACTAGGTTGCGGTAAAGGCGAATATTCGGTAGGATTAGCCGAAAAATATCCTGATAAAAATTTCATCGGAATCGATATAAAAGGCGCTAGATTTTGGCGTGGAGCAAAAACTGCAGTTGAAACAAGTTTGCATAATGTGGCATTTATTAGAACCCAAATTGAATTAATAAATCATATTTTTATTGAAAATGAAGTCGACGAAATTTGGATTACTTTTCCCGATCCACAAATAAAATACAAACGGACTAAGCATAGAATGACCAACTCGGAATTTTTGCAATTGTATAAAAAAATTCTAAAAAAAGAGGGTATCGTTAATTTGAAAACCGATAGCGAATTCATGCACGGCTATACCTTAGGTTTATTGCATGGCGAGGGACATGAGGTGTTATATGCCAATCATAATATTTATGTAAACGAGGGTTCGCCTGATGAAGTTACTGCTATTCAGACCTTTTACGAAAAACAATATTTGGAAATTAACAAATCAATTACGTATATTCGATTTAAAATTAAGTCTTAACAAATAGTTTATAGTATATTTATTTTCTGTTTTTAAAACATGACTTCAAATAAATGAATATAATAACGCCTTTACTTATGGGTTTTTTTACCGCAATTATAGGGATTATTCCACCAGGACTAATCAATATGACTGCCGCTAAAGTGAATCTTAAAGAAGGACATCGAAACGCTCTCTGGTTTGTTTTAGGAGCCATACTAGTGATTGGCTTTCAAACCTTTTTTGCTATTGTATTTGCTAAAATTATTAATAAGCGACCAGATTTAGTTGTTTTATTACGTGAAATAAGTTTAGGGATTTTTATTACTTTAACCCTTTATTTTTTGGTTTTGGCCAAGAAACCCAAAACTAAAACCAAACTGCTTAAAAAAAACAGTAAAACCAATCGGTTTTTTCTAGGCATGTTACTTTCTTTCCTGAATTTTTTACCAATACCGTATTATGTTTTTATATGTATGAGTTTAGCCTCGTTTAAGCTATTTTCATTCGACACAACATCTATTATAATCTTTGTGAAGGGTGTTGTGTTAGGGTCGTTTTTGGTTTTTTACTGTTATATAACCTTTTTTAATCGAATTGAAAGCAAAACAGATTATCTAACCAAAAACATAAACACTATAATTGGGTGCATAACGGGATTCATTTCGATTATTACTTTGTGGAATATTGTTCAATATTATTGGTAGTATAAATGACGAGCCCATCTGATAATTTTTTTGAAAAAGTATATGCTATCGCCAGACAAATTCCTTATGGGAAAGTTACCTCCTATGGTGCCATTGCAAAAGCTTTGGGAACAGCCCGATCTGCAAGAATGGTAGGCTGGGCAATGAATAATTGTCATCATAGGGATGATATTCCAGCACACCGAGTAATCAATCGAAAAGGATTACTCACTGGAAAACATCATTTTGACGGCACAAACCTCATGCAGCAATTACTAGAAAACGAAGGAATTATTGTAGTCGACAATCAAATTCAGGATTTCGAAAAAGTGTTTTGGACACCAAAAATGGATTTGTAATTATTTACTGATTTCAAATCCCGAAGCTTCGGGATACAATAATTACAAAAACCGTTAACTAAATTTTATCAATAACAGTCTAAACTTTAAACTCATAAACTTTTAATACTTTAAAGTTCTTAGTATATTTGCAATCTGAAATTAGTCTTAATTAAGACAAGAAATATATTATGAAATTAGACAAAACTGCTATCCTAAAAGCATTAGAAACTATAACTATCGCTGGCGAAGGAAAGAATATGGTAGAAAGTGGCGCCATTGCAAACGTAGTCACTTTTGGTGATGAAATCATAATAGATTTGTTGTTGCATACTCCTGCCATGCACATCAAAAAAAGAGCCGAAGACGATATAAAAAAAGTTATTTCTGAATTAGTTTCTCCCGAAGCTAAAATCAAAATAAATAGTAAAGTCGAAATCCCTGATAAACCAGAAATAAAAGGAAAAAATATTCCTGGAATAAAGAATATAGTTGCAGTTGCTTCAGGAAAAGGAGGCGTAGGAAAATCTACTATAACCGCAAATCTAGCCGTTACGCTTGCTAAAATGGGATTTTCTGTAGGAATTCTTGATGCTGATATTTATGGCCCATCGATGCCAATAATGTTCGATGTAGAATCCGAAAAACCGATTTCGGTAACCGTAAACGGGAAATCTAAAATGAAACCCGTAGAAAGTTACGAAGTCAAAATACTTTCGATTGGTTTTTTTACTTCGCCTAGTCAAGCGGTTATTTGGCGTGGACCAATGGCTTCTAAAGCTTTAAATCAAATGATCTTTGATGCTGATTGGGGAGAATTAGATTTTTTATTGCTGGATTTACCTCCAGGAACTGGTGATATTCACCTTTCGATAGTACAATCCTTGCCTATTACTGGTGTAGTAGTTGTTAGTACTCCACAAGCTGTTGCATTAGCCGATGCTAAAAAAGGAGTTTCTATGTTCATGTCTGATGCAATCAATGTTCCTGTTCTGGGAATTATAGAAAACATGGCATATTTTACTCCAGAAGAACTACCAAATAACAAATATTATATTTTCGGAAAAGAAGGTGCTAAAAATCTTTCAGAAGATTTAGCAGTACCATTTTTAGGTGAAGTTCCTATCGTACAATCTATTCGTGAGGCAGGAGACTACGGTCGTCCAGCAGCATTGCAAACGGGCTCGATAATAGAAACCGTTTTCGAGGAAATTACTCGAAATGTAGTTCAAGAAGTAGTCAATAGAAATAAAAATTTACCTGCTACCGAGGCTGTCAAAATTACCACAATGGCAGGTTGTTCTGCTGTAAAAAAATAAAAAAATGACAACAGAAGAATTAACAGCCAATGTTGAAAAAGCTTTAGAGGAAATTCGTCCTTTTTTGAATTCTGATGGCGGTGATATCTCACTCGTTTCTATAGAAAAAGGTAAGCATGTAATCGTTCGCCTAGAAGGAGCTTGTACCAGTTGTAGTGTGAACCAAATGACCTTGAGAGCAGGTGTAGAAACCACTATAAAAAAATTTGCCCCCCAAATTGAAACGGTAGTGAACATTTCTTAAAACATAAAATTACCCAATTCTAGATAGTATAAAATGGATGTATTAATAAAAATTAAAGATCGAGAAGGAGTTATTCATGAATTACAAGCTCCTACGGATATGGCCATGAATATCATGGAATTATGTAAAGCGTATGAGCTTCCAGTAGAAGGAACTTGTGGCGGAATGGCTATGTGTGCTTCTTGCCAATGTTATGTTTTAAATGATGTTACATTACCCGAAATGGGAGAAGATGAAGAAGCTATGCTATCGGAAGCTTTTTATGTAAAATCGAATAGCCGATTGGGTTGTCAAATTCCAATAACGGTTAATCTTGAAGGATTAGAATTAGAATTGGCACCAGAATCTTAGTAAAAAAGGGGTTCAAATGAAATGCTTTTTTTAGTGGGAATTATTAAAATCGGATTATATTTTTTATACTAATGTAGTATTCATTTCGATTGACTCTTCTATTGCATTCCATAAACCAATTCTTTTTTCAAGTGCCAAAATCGAAATTTCTTCGACTTCTTTCCATTTTACCGCATCGTTTCCACAAAGCTCGGTTATCATTTGCATCGCCATTGGACCATGTTCGTCAGCATCTAATTCAATATGCCTTTCGAAATAATAAATGAGTTTGCTTAAATTAGTTTCAGGAAAATTAGCCTGAAAGCTCATTAATATTTTGGTGAACATCGACGGAATGAGGTCTTCTCTCCCAAAAGTGAAAGCCGCAGCGATTTCGTGTGTTTTTCCTTCCTCGATAACTCTAAAAGTAAAATCTAAAAAGGCCTTAATATTAGGGTGTAAATCACTTTTTTTGATGGCAACAAATATATTGCGAAGGGATTCTACTTCTATTAAAAAAGATGATATTCCTTTTGTATTTGCACCACAAAATCCCATCGCCTCAATATACATTTCATAATGACTTTGGCGTTTTCCATCAAGAGTCAAATCGGATTCTTCGGCCAAAACAATTTCGTTTATTAAATAACGAGTTTCAGGATTTTCGGTTGCAAACCAGGGGGTTGTAGTACAAGTAAGTTTTGATTGTAACGCCTTCAACAAGGACATGAAATCCCAAACGGCATAAACATGATTTTCAAGAAAAATTAATAAATCTTCAATAGATTGCACTTTTTTGTACAAGGAGTGATTTAATAATGCTTCTTTTTGAGACTGAATGCTCTTGTTTATAGTTTCAATATTCATAAGTATATTTTTTATGTAAAAATAAAAAAGCTTCTTTGAAACAAGAAACTTTTACAATCAATTTTATAAATACTTTAATAGTTGTTTATATCTTATTTAAAAGCAGAAATCCCCGTAATATCCATTCCTGTTATCAATAAATGAATGTCGTGGGTACCTTCATAAGTAATTACCGATTCTAGATTCATCATGTGACGCATTATTGAATATTCGCCACTAATACCCATTCCACCTAGTATTTGTCGGGCTTCACGAGCAATATTTATCGCCATGTTTACATTATTTCGCTTCGCCATCGAGATTTGAGCTGTTGTAGCTTTTCCCTCATTTTTCAAAACTCCTAATCGCCAAGTTAATAATTGCGCTTTTGTGATTTCGGTAATCATTTCGGCTAATTTCTTTTGTTGCAATTGTGTTCCAGCTATAGGTTTCTCAAATTGTATTCGCTCTTTCGCATAACGCAAAGCTGTGTCATAACAATCCATTGCAGCACCAATCGCTCCCCAAGCAATACCATAACGTGCAGAGTCCAAACAACCCAATGGCGCACCCAATCCCGATTTATTGGGCAAAATATTTTTTTTTGGCACTTTCACATTATCAAAAATTAACTCCCCTGTTGATGAGGCTCGAAGCGACCATTTGTGGTGGGTTTCGGGGGTTGTAAATCCCGACATTCCTCTTTCTACAAGTAAACCATGTATTCTTCCTGTTTCATCTTTTGCCCAAACTACTGCAAAATCAGCAAAAGGAGCATTCGAAATCCACATTTTAGCACCGTTTAAAAGATAATGGTCACCTTTATCTTTAAAGTTGGTAATCATACTTCCGGGATCAGAACCATAATTGGGTTCGGTTAAACCAAAACAACCTATGAGTTCGCCCGAAGCCAATTTGGGTAAATATTTTAGGCGTTGTTCCTCATTTCCGTATTTCCAAATCGGATACATGACCAACGAAGATTGCACCGAAGCGGTTGAACGAACACCCGAATCGCCACGTTCTATTTCTTGCATAATCAAACCATAGGAAATTTGATCCAAACCAGCACCGCCATATTCTTGGGGAATATAAGGCCCAAATGCCCCAATAGTAGCCAACCCTTTGATGATTTGCTTAGGAAATTCAGCTCGCTGAGCGTAATCTTCGATAATGGGCGAAACTTCACGCTTGACCCATTCACGAGCAGAATCACGGACTAATTTATGTTCATCCGTCAATAATTCGTCAAGGTTGTAATAATCTGGAGCTTGAAATAAGTCTGGTTTCATAGTGTTTTTAATTATGAAAACAACGCAAATAGGCGCGGCAATCCAATGTCTATTGTACAAATCTAGGTAAAGAAATATAACAAAACAACGTAATATTGTTAATTTTATGAAAAAAATAAAATAGTTCTAATACCTTGAGATAGGTTTCACATCTTCAAATAAAAATCCTTCGTCAAGAAGATGTATTCTGGAGTATAAATATGTCTAGCTGTTTCTATGATTAATTCATCAATTGGAAATTCAGTAACTTCATTTCGGCTAAAAGCCAAAAGACTGCGTTTAATTTCGGAGATTGGAGTTCCTTTTAAGCGGGAAATTTTTATTGGAAATAATTCATAATCTTTGGCCAAAGCCAAGAAAGTTGATTCTTCCTTGAAAGGAATAATAACAGAGAAAATTCCTTTTTCAGAAAGTAATAAAGCCGCAGCTTCTATCAAATCTTCAAAAGGCATTGCGTCTTGAAAGCGCGACAAATCACGTTGGTCGTTGCTTGATTTGTAATCTTCGCTGTAAAAAGGTGGATTCGAAACGATTAAATCATACTCGTCTTCAGGTTCTTCGATAAATTCGTCCAAGCCAGCATGAAAACAAAACAAGCGGTCATTCCAAGGGGAATTTTCAAAATTATCCGTTGCTTGTTCGTAAGCTTCTTCGTCAATTTCCAACGCATCGATTTGCTCAGCCGAACTTCTTTGTGCTAACATCAAAGCAATAATTCCTGTCCCCGTTCCTATATCTAAAATGCTTAAAGTATTTTTTTTTATAGGAGTCCAAGCTCCAAGCAAAACACCATCGGTTCCAATTTTCATGGCACATCGATCTTGTTCAAGTGAGAATTGTTTGAATTGAAACATTTGAATTGAAAATTAAAAATTGATAATGATTTTTTTAAGAAAGATAATTACCTAACCCTTATGATAGTGATGTGTTATTGTGCCAGTGTTTGGCGCAAAAGATTTAACGAACATCAGGATATTGCTTCATAAAAATTCACAAAGACCACATTTGATAATTGTTAATTATCAATTATTCATTGTTAATTACAAATACATTTCAATAAGACCTTCCGGCAAATCCATGACAACTTTTTGGTTTTCTCGGTCAATTTTAATCAAGAAATGGTCAATCATCGGAATTAGAATTTCGACTTCACCATTCAGCACTTCGAAAAGTGGTTGGGCAGTAGAATCATTTATAGATTGAATTTTTCCGACAATTCCAAGCCGTTTGTCTTCAACCTCAAAACCTATTACTTCGTGATAATAGAATTTATTACCCGTAAGTTTTGGTAATAATCGCAGGGGCAGATATAAATCATTTCCAAGTAAAGCATCCGCTTCTTCTTCTGTATTCAAATCTTCAAAACGAATTCTAAGAAAATCGTTTTTGTGTAGTGAACTGCTTTCAATAAAAAAAGGAACCAGGTGTTTGTTGCACTCAACAAACACTGATTCCAAGTTTTCGTATAACTCTGGTTCGTCCGTGTCTAAATAGGCTAGAACTTCCCCTTTGAAACTAAATTTTTTTGCGATTTTACCTAAATAGAAACAATCTTCTTTACGCATCGTCGCTTGAAAATTATGCTTCTTTTGTTTCGTTACTTTCTTCTGCAGCAGGAGTTTCTTTAACTTCAACTTCAGCAACAGCAGTTTCTTCAGCAACAGGAGATTCTTCAACTGCAACTTCTTCAACTTCTGGAGTTTCTACCTCAACAGCAGCAACTACTTCTTCAACAGCAATTTCTACAATAGGAGTTTCAACTACAGCTTCTTCTTCAGAAGCAGTTTCTGCTACGGCAACCACTTCAACTACAGTGTCTTCATCAACTGCTGTAACTTCTTCTTGAGTTTCTTCTACTGGATTTGCAGCAGCGATTGCATCTGCTTCTGCTTGAACAGCTACAGCTAAACGTTTTGCATTTACAGCTTGTTCTGCTTTGAAAGCTTTAGATTTGGCATCAGCTTGTGCTTTTGTTAAACCTTCTTTTTTAGAATCTACTTTTCCAGCTTTAGCCTCTAGCCAAGCAGCTAATTTGGCGTCTGCTTGTTCTTGTGTCAAAGCTCCTTTACGAATACCTCCATCTAGGTGGTGTTTCAATAAAGCACCTTTGTAAGAAAGAATTGCTTTTGCAGTATCTGTTGGTTGAGCACCATTGTGCAACCATTTTACTGCGCTATCCAAATCTAATTCGATAGTTGCAGGATTAGTGTTTGGATTGTAAGTACCTATTTTTTCTAGGTATTTACCATCTCTTTTTGAGCGAGCATCGGCTGCTACAACCCAGTAAAACGGTTTTTGTTTTTTACCGTGTCTTTGTAATCTAATTTTTACTGACATAATCTTATGATTAAATTTTGAGGTACTCGACCTCTGTTAATTAAGGGTGCAAAGATACATTTTTTATCAATAAATACTAATTTTAATTCTTTATTCCTAATAGTGTAAATTTCACAGCTTAATTTTGAGGTAAATTTCCGTTATATAGTCAAAATAATATACTTTTGTTTAATTTAATTTCTGAAATTATGAAAAAACTGTTTTTCTGTTTTTTACTGTTATTTACTTTGTTCTCTTGCCAAGATGATGTAAAATTCAATAATCCATCTATTCAAGGCATCAAAGACAATGCTTTTTGGAGAGCTATAAATTATGACGCTACTTTGTCAAATACTGGGGTTTTAAAAATAAATGCATATACCCGAAATGAAATACTGACGCTAAAAACTTCTTCTAAAAACCTTAATACCTATGTATTAGGAATGAATACATCAAATACAGCCTCTTATAAAATAACAATTAAAAATGTCGATACTGTTTTCTCAACAGGAAGTGATTTTGGGGATGGTGAAATAGTAATTGAAGATTATGATAATGTAAACAAAACTGTTACAGGTTCTTTTAGATTTAATGTAAGTAATATTGACAACAACCCTCTATATAATTCATTTGTCAATTTTCAACAGGGTGTTTTTTACAAAGTTCCTGTAAATTAAGATTTTGATTTATTTACACTAACATAAAACCGCTGTAATTAGGAGTATTTAGTCTATATTCTTTTTACACTTCTATAAAAATATAAAACTAAATTAGCTAATACCTAGTAGATTAGAAAAATAAGACTACATTTGCAACTTATATTATAAATAAGTACATATGAACATTTTTGTTGGAAGCCTTCCATTCAGTATTGAGGAAGCAGATTTAAGAGAGTCTTTCGAGGCTTATGGAGCAGTTGATTCTGTAAAAATTATAACTGATAAATTTACTGGAAGAAGTAAAGGATTCGGTTTTGTTGAAATGCCAAATGATGACGAGGCTCAAAAAGCAATTGATGAGTTAAACGGAGCGACTGTTCAAGGTCGTGCTATTGTAGTTAACAAATCTGAGCCAAAACCAGAAGGCGAAAGAAGAAGTTTTAACAGCAACAGCCGTGGTGGAGATTCACGCGGAGGTTATGGTGGTGGTGGAAACAGCCGTGGTGGAGAAAACCGTGGTGGTGGAAACAGAGGAGGATATTAATATTTTCTTTTTAACATAAAAAAAGGTGTCAATGTAAATTGACACCTTTTTTGTTTTTCCTCACCCCTGCCCTCTCCTTTGGAGAAGGAGTCGAAAGTGGATTTAAAATAGATTTGACAACTTTTTGAAAGTTGTCAAATCTTATTGAAATTTGAAACCAAAATAAACTAAAGATTAGCAACTAACCAATCTCCAACTTCACTTGTTTTATATGCTTTTGCTCCTTTTGCAGCTAAATCCTCAGTAACAATTCCTTGTTCTAAAGATTTGTTTACTACGGCTCTAATGGCCTCTGCTTCTGCTTTCAATCCAAAAGCATCTTCAAACATCATCGCTGCAGATAATACTGTTGCCAACGGATTTGCAATATCCAATCCTGTAGCTTGCGGATAAGATCCGTGAATTGGCTCGTACAATGAAGTGTGTTCCCCAACAGATGCTGAGGGCATTAATCCCATTGAACCTGAAATTACCGAAGCTTCGTCTGTTAAAATATCTCCAAATAGATTCTCCGTAATTAAGACGTCATAAGAGTTTGGCCATTGAACCAATCGCATCGCAACGGCATCAACAAATTCATAGCTAACTTCCACTTCTGGATAGTCTTTTTCCATGGCTTGCACGGTTTCTCTCCATAAACGGGATGTTTCCAATACGTTTGCTTTGTCAACGCAACATAATCTTTTGCTACGGGTCATGGCTAATTCAAATCCTTTTTTTGCTAAACGTTGTACTTCAACTCTAGTGTAAGTACAAGTATCGAAAGCCGTTTCGCCACCGTCTTTTCTTCCTTTTTCTCCAAAATAAATTCCGCCGGTTAATTCTCTAAGAAAAATCAAGTCGGTTCCTTCAATCCGTTCTCTTTTTAAAGGAGAATTGTCAATCAAGGATGGAAAAGTAAATGTCGGACGAACATTGGCAAACAAACCTAATTTCTTGCGCATCAATAATAATCCTTGTTCTGGACGAACAGGTGCACTTGGATCGTTGTCGTATTTTGGATGACCAATAGCTCCAAACAAAACCGCATCAGCTTTCATGCAGATTTCATGAGTTTCATCAGGATAAGGAACTCCAACTGCGTCAATCGCACAAGCACCAGTCAATGCTGGAATCCAATTGATTTCGTGATTAAATTTTTTGGCAATGGCATCAGAAACTTTTACGGCTTCGTTAATTACTTCTGGTCCAATTCCGTCTCCGGCTAAAAGGGCAATATTATATTTCATTCTTTTTATATTGAGTTATTGATTTTTCTTTTGGATTAAACGGCTACAACGTTCAACATTTTTTGTGTGGCAACGATGGCAGCAACGGTTTGGTCGGAATCCAATCCTCTGGTTTTAAATTCTTTTCCGTTATTGGTCCAAGTGATTATAGTTTCGCACAACGCATCCGAACTACTTCCGGGTGGAATCCTCACGGCATAATCAATCAGTTTTGGCAAAGACATTTTTTTGCTTTTGTATATTTTTCCCAAAGCATTCATAAAGGCGTCGAATTGTCCGTCACCTTGTGCATGTTCTTCGATAATTTCGCCATCTATTTTCAAACAAAGTGTCGTGGATGGACGCATTCCTTTGGCATGAGCCAAAACATAGGATTCAACGATAATTTTCTCTTCATAAGTCTGGCTGTCCAAAACATCGGAGATGATATAAGGCAAATCTTCTTTGGTAACGGTTTCTTTTTTGTCACCTAATTCGATTATTCTTTGGGTAACCAATTTCAAATCTTCTTGATTTAGTTTTAATCCTAATTCCTGAAGGTTCTTTTCGATATTGGCTTTACCAGATGTTTTTCCTAGTGCATATTTTCGTTTTCTTCCAAAACGCTCTGGAAGCAAATTATTAAAATATAAATTATTCTTATTGTCCCCATCGGCATGAATTCCTGCTGTTTGTGTAAAAACATTATCCCCTACAATTGGTTTGTTGGCAGGGATTCTATAACCGGTAAAAGTTTCGACTAATTTACTTACGGAATATAATGAAGATTCTTTTATGTTGATTTTCACTTCAGGCATAAAATCATTGATTACCGCAACAACACTTTCTAAAGGCGCATTTCCAGCACGTTCGCCCATTCCGTTTACCGTAACGTGCAAACCGTTTATACCCGCTTTTACCGCTTCCATGACATTGGCTACACTTAAATCGTAATCATTATGGGCATGGAAATCAAAATGCGTATTTGGATATTTTGCAGTTATTTTTGAAATAAATTCAAAAGTATCTGATGGAATTAAAACCCCTAATGTATCGGGTAATAAAATTCTTTTTATAGGTTGCTTTGTTATAAAATCCAAATATTGAAAAACATATTCCGGAGAATTGCGCATACCATTACTCCAATCTTCGAGATAAACATTGGTTTCAATTCCGTTTTCATTTGCTAATGCAATGGTTTGTGCAATTTCGAAAAAGTGAACTTCAGGTGTTTTTTTCAATTGATGAGTCAAATGATTCAATGAACCTTTGGTCAACAAATTCTGAACTTTAGCGCCCGTTTTTTTCATCCAATCTATAGAAAGACCTCCGTCAACAAAAGTGAGAACTTCAATACGATCCGTATATCCTTTTTCTTCGGCCCAAGCCATAATTCCTTTCACCCCTTGAAATTCACCTTCGCTTACTCGAGCGGAGGCAATTTCGATTCTATCAATATTTAATTCCTCCAGCAACAATTGTGCAATGGTTAGTTTTTCTGCAGCAGAAAAAGATACTCCCGATGTTTGTTCTCCATCGCGAAGTGTCGTGTCCATTATTTCAATTTTTCTT
>NZ_JBJXDQ010000050.1:0-14640 GCF_046155325.1 Flavobacterium sp. | reverse complement strand
GATGTCCTGATACTGATGTAGATGGAATCAAAGACGGTGATGATAAATGCCCTAGTGTAAAAGGACCAAAAGAAAACTTTGGTTGTCCATGGCCTGATACAGACGGAGATGCAGTTTTAGACAAAGACGACAAATGTCCTACTGAAAAAGGAACTGTTGCAAACAACGGTTGTCCTGAAGTAACTGCCGAAGAGTTAGATGATCTTAAAATTCAATCTCGTTCTGTTTATTTCTTCTCAGGTAAAACAGTAATTGTATCTAAAGTGTCTGCTAACTTAGACAAAATGGCTACTATTCTTAAATCATATCCAACAGCACAATTTAGTGTTGAGGGTCATACAGATAGCGATGGTACAGATGAATCTAATCAAATACTTTCTGAAAATAGAGCAAGTGTAGTAAAAACTGCTTTAATTGAAAGAGGAGTTAATGCTGATAATTTAACTACAGTAGGTTTTGGTGAGACAACGCCAATTGCACCTAATACTACTGCTAAAGGAAAAGCAGAGAACAGAAGAACAGAAGTGAAATTAAAAAAATAATTTCTCTTTAAAATATTTCTAAAAGCGTCCCGATTTATTGGGACGTTTTTTTTATATTTATAAAATGACAAACAACTCTTTTTTAGATAAAATCGCACAGGTTCTTCTGAATACTAATTCAGAAAAATTATCAAATACAATTGTTGTTTTACCTAATAAAAGAGCTAAAATATTCTTGATAAAGGCACTTAAAAACCAAATAACAAATAATATAATATCTCCTGATATTATTAGTATTGAAGAATTTATTCAGGATGTTGCAGGAATTCGAAGCATAGACTCTATTGAATTGTTATTTGAATTTTATGAAGTATATTTATCAATTACAGTAAAAACAAGCCAACAACCTTTTGAAACTTTTGCTAATTGGGCAAAAACACTACTACAAGATTTTAATGAAATAGATAGATATTTAATTGATCCAGTAGGAATACTTTCTTATTTAAAGGATATTGAAGACATAAAAAAGTGGGGGATTGAAGTCGAAAACAAGACCCAATTACTTGAAAATTATATCGATTTTTGGAAATTGTTGCCCCATTACTACCAAACACTTTATGCTCATTTATTAAAAAAAGGAATCGGCTACCAAGGGTTAATTTATAGGCAAGCGTTGCAAAATATAAATTATTTTTCTGAATCAGTCAAACAAAAAAATATAGTTTTTGCTGGGTTTAATGCTTTGAATGTTGCTGAAGAAAAGATAATACAATATTTAATTGCTTCAAACCAACATAAAATTTATTGGGACATAGATCAAACTTTTTTAAATGATCCATATCATGATGCTGGTTTATTTGCGCGTCGTTTCAAAGAGAATTGGAAGCATTATAAATTCAATCCTTTTGAATGGATTGTGGATGATTTTTCGCAATCAAAAAACATAAAAATTATAGGAACACCAAAATCTGTTGGTCAAGCTAAAATAGTGGGAGGTATAATTGAAAAAATTTTGCACGAAAACCCCAACGCTTCATTAGATAAAATGGCTGTAGTACTCGGAGAAGAAAATCTATTATTGCCATTATTGTATTCGTTACCGTCAGATATTGGAGCTCTAAACATTACTATGGGGTATTCTAGCAAGAATAATCCAGCTCAGATTTTGATTGACAAATTGTTCAAAATGAACACCAATGCTTTATCCAGAAGTGTTAATAGTTATGTGTTTTATTACAAAGATATTTTGGATATCTTGACACATCCATTAATCGAACCCTATGCAAATACAAATGAATTAGTAACAATCATCAATCAAAATAATTATACATTCATTACACATCATAGATTGATGGAAATGAATAAGAATCCCAATGATTTTTTTCTTTTGATTTTTCAAAAATGGGAAAACAATTCGATGCTAGTTTTAGAATTACTTTCAAAAATATTACTTGCCATAAAATCAAATTTAAGCGATGATCAAGAGGAAGAAAAAATAGTTAAAACTTTTGTTTATTCTATATTTAAAGTCATTAATAAAATCATTAATTATTTTTCAAATCAAAATCACATTGATAAAATCGATACACTTTATGCTATATATAAACAAGTTATAGATATAGCTGAGGTGTCTTTTGAAGGAGAGCCTTTGTTGGGTTTACAAATTATGGGTGTTCTCGAAAGTCGGGTTTTAGATTTTGATACAGTAATAATAACGGCTATGAATGAAGGTAAATTACCTGCAGGAAAATCTCAAAATTCTTTTATTCCTTATGATGTAAAGAGAGAGAAGGGATTACCCACTTTCAAAGAAAAAGATGCTATTTACACGTATCATTTTTATCATTTATTGCAGCGAGCTAAGAATATTTATTTGATTTATAATACCGAAAGCGAAGGTTTAGATGCAGGAGAAAAAAGTAGATTTATCACCCAATTAGAAGTAGAGAAACAAAAAAATCATAGTATTACACACGATATTTATAATCCTGAATTACCTGATATAGCATATATACCGATTGAAGTTCCTAAATCCGAATCTGTGCAATTGCGATTAAATGAAATAGCTGAAAAAGGGTTTTCTCCATCTGCAATGACAAGTTATATTCGGAACCCGATTCAGTTTTATTTCCAAAAGATTTTACGCATTAGCGAAGTTGAGGAAGTAGAGGAAAACATTGCGTTGAATACTTTGGGAACTATTATTCACGAAACATTAGAAGTTTTATACACCCCTTTTATTGGTCGTTTTTTATCAGAAAAAGATATAAATAGTTGTTTTTTGCTTTTGGATAGCGAAGTTTTAAAGCAGTTTAAACTCATTTATAAAGAAGGAGAAATCAAAAAAGGACGTAATCTTTTGGCATTTGAGGTGGCTAAACGAAATGTGTATAATTTTTTGAAAGTAGAATTAGAAAGTATCAAGAATGGGGATGCTATAAAAATATTGCATTTAGAAAAACCATGTGAACGGATTTTAGAACATCCTAGTTTGCCGTTCCCTATTAAAATAGCGGGTAAAGTAGACCGAATAGAAGAGCGTACCCTAAAAGACGGAAACACAACTATTCGAATTATTGACTACAAAACAGGCAAAGTCGAAAAAACAAATGTCACTTTAAAATCATGGAAAGGTTTGACTGAGGATATAAAGTATGAAAAAATAATACAGATTTTGGCTTATGCTTTCATGTTCGAAAACGAAGCTAATGGTAAACCCATTGAAGTGGGAATCATATCTTTCAAAAATTTGAAATCAGGGTTTATGCCTTTTAATTTTAAAGAAGGAAAAGAAGGGGATTCCACCATTACCTCAGAAATAATGACAAATTACATAGAGCAACTGGTTTTGTTACTGAATGAAATTCTAGACGAGACGAAATCTTTTGTAGAGAAAATTTAACCACAATGACCACAAAGAGATTTTAAATACTTTTGAAGAAGTTTAACAAAACGGTTTTCAATTCGTCTTTATTTTCAATGTGGCTCATGTGTCCATCGCGAAAAGAGACCAATTGGGTATCTGTGTTTTCGATTTGATTCAGATTATCTTCATAATTCAAAACGCCATCTTTTTTTCCTAAAATCAACAATTTTGGGTAGTTTGCAGTTTGCAAAACGAACACTCTTTCTTTTCGGATTTTCATACCTTCAAGCGAAGCAACTATGCCTTGCAAAGGAGTTTGTAATGCTTGTTTTTTTACTTTTTCGATGGTATCTCTTAGACGTTCTCGGTTGTCAGGGCTAAACAAATTGGCGATAGACAAACGGATGAAAGTTTCATAATCACTCTTCACTGCCTTTACGGCTCGGGCTCTATTTTTCTTTCTTTCGGCACTGTCTTCAAATGAAGTAGAGTTCAGTAAAACCAATCCTTTCATTTTTTGAGGAAACAAATCTGCAAAAGCCAAAGCTACATAACCGCCCATAGAGTGTCCAACAAAAATCGCTTTCCGAATCCGTAAATGCGACAAAACGGCTTTTACAATTTCCGCATTATTTTCCATTGAATGAACGTATCCAAGACATTCGGTTGCTCCGTGTCCTAATAAATCAATAGTAATTATTCGGTTTTTATGTGATAAAATCGGGGTCAAATCCTTCCACATCGATTGGTTTTCCAAAAAACCATGAAGTAAAACTACAGCAGTTCCTTTCCCAGTATCGGAATAAGAAATTGTAGTGTTTTTGTAGAGAACTTGTTTCATTTCTATAACTTTTGAGCAAAAATAAGGTTAAAATTTTAAACCATATAAGGCATTTAAGGTCATTTAAGTATTTCTTATATGACCTTAAATGCCTTATATGGTAAAATAAAAAACGGCTCACATTTCTGCAAACCGTCTATTATCTATTTGTCTATATTCTTTTATCTAAATTAAGAATTCATAATCGTTTCAATTTCTCCCACTTCAATCGGGATATTTCGCATCAAGTTAAAAGGTTCGCCAGTTTCCTGAACAACCACATTATCTTCTAATCGAATTCCAAAACCTTCCGCTGGAATGTAGATTCCGGGCTCAACGGTGAAAACCATGTTGGCTTTCATCGGCTCGGTCAAAATTCCATAATCGTGTGTGTCCAATCCCATGTGGTGCGAAGTTCCGTGCATAAAATACTTTTTATACGCAGGCCATTCTGGGTTTTCATTTTGCACATCGGCTTTGTCAATTAATCCCAAACCTAATAATTCAGAGGTCATAATTTTACCAACTTCTAAATGATATTGTTTCCAAAGTGTTCCTGGTGTTAGCATTTTTGTAGCTTCGTTTTTCACTCTCAAAACCGCATTGTAAACTGCTTTTTGTCTTTCGGAAAAACGTCCAGAAACTGGAATGGTACGCGTCATATCGCTGGAATAATTGGCGTATTCGGCTGCAACGTCAAGCAAAATTAAATCTCCTGCTTTACATTGTTGGTTATTTTCGATATAATGCAAAACATTGGCATTGTTTCCTGACGCAATTATCGGCGTATACGCGAAACCTTTGGAACGATTTCTAATAAATTCGTGGATAAATTCGGCTTCAATTTCATATTCTGTGACATTTGGTTTTACAAACGACAAAACTCTTCGAAATCCTTTTTCGGTAATCGTACACGCATTTTGGATTAAATCCAATTCTTCACTTTCTTTTACAGAACGAATGCGTTGCAAAATCGGATTGCTTTTTGCGACAGCGTGTGCTGGATAGTTGCCTTTCCACCATTTTACAAAACGTGCTTCCCGAGTTTCTGTTTCTATAGAGGCGCGATAATGCTCATTGGTGTTAATGTAAATCGTATCCGAATGCGTCATCATTTCGAATAAAATCTTCTCAAAATCTTGTAGCCAATACACTGTTTTTATTCCTGAAACTTCAAAGGCACGGTCTTTAGAAAGTTTTTCGCCTTCCCAAATCGCAATGTGTTCGTTGGTTTCTTTTAGAAATAAAATCTCGCGTTGGTGCTCGTAAGGTGCGTCAGGAAATAGCAACAAAATGCTTTCTTCTTGATCCACGCCAGACAAGTAAAAAATGTCGCGGTGTTGTGCAAATGGCAAAGTACTATCTGCAGAAACGGGATAAATATCGTTAGAATTGAAAATCGCCACACTTTTCGGCTTCATTTGTGCCGAGAACTTTGCGCGATTTTTTATAAATAAAGTATTGTCAATTTGATGGTATTTCATAATGCATAAAATTAGAATTCAAATTTAATCAATCCATTTGTAATAACGTGCACCAATCAGATTTGGAATTTCTTTTTCTATTCTGTCTAAAACCCATTCGTTTTTTGGACTTTGTATACTTATTTTTTGTTCCTTTTTGTGTAATTTTTGGTAGGTATCAAAATCGATTTCAACGCTTTTTTCTAGGGTTTCAAAAAGGTGAACAGGCTCAAAAGCTAATTTCCATTCGGCCTGAATTGTGCCTTCAAAAACCTTTGATTTCGAACCACTACCATAAGCCATAAAACCAAATTTATTTCCAATTATTTTTTTTTCTGTATTATGAAAATGAGCTAAAGTAGATAAGAATCCCATAAATATGGAACCTGTATATAAATTTCCAATTAAGGAAGACGCTATTTCTGCGGCTTGTAATTTATGGGTTACAAAATTTTGGTATTCTTCGGACTTGCTGATTTCTTTTATTTTGTTCTGGTATTCAATCGCGTTTTCTTCACCTGTTAATAATGGAGTTAAAGCATCAAGAGCATAAATTTCAGTCAACATTCTTCTTCCCTGAAAAGCATAAGGCAAATGCATGACGATACTTTGCCAAGAAATATAAACAGTATCGCAATTATTTTTTAATTTTTTGAATGAAAAATAGGCTTCTCTTGTTCGATCCATGTAACATTGATTTGAATATTGCCCATCAAAAACAGGCTGGTCTTTGTGGATTTCTATTTCGCTTTCTAAATTATCAAACCAAGGATTATTGTTTTTGTTGGCGGTTATAGCTTCTTTTGAAAGAGTTCGATAGGGTTTAAAAAAGTCGAATACGCCTTTGGCACTGGTTGCCCAAAGATTTTCGAAAGCGATAACTCTGGGATTTGTAGTAATTAGCATTGCTAGAGCACCAGCACCTTGTGTATATTCTCCAGTAGAATTTAGATCGTATTTTGCAATATCAGTGGTTACCACAATTGCTTTTTTTGATGGATTTAATCGTACAAAATCGATGCAGTTTTGCAAGGCATCAACGCCGCCAATACAAGCAAAAGTAAAATCGACAACATCACATTCGGACAAGGAGTTTTCTCCAAATTTTTGTTCCATCAAGGCAATTAGAAAGGAACTTATAGGTTTTGAACTGTCAATAGCACTTTCGGTACCCACATAAATTCTGGCAATTTCAGCTAAATTGATTTGATTGTCAAGGATTAATTTTGTTAAAGCATTGGCTCCAAAAACAACGGTATCTTGATGCACATCGGGCAAAGTCATTTTAAGTAAACCCAGGCCTTTTTCTAATTTTTCGGGTTCTATATTTCGGGCTTTCGCCAAAGTTTTTATGGGTAGGTTTATTTTGGCAACATCAAAAGCGAGACAATCAATTCCGATTTTCATTTCTTAATTTTTAAAAAAAACAAAAGTAAAACAACATGGCTGATTTACAATTTTTTGTTACCAAAACATCGTCTACGTATATTTACTTATTTAGAACATATAAAAATTAGTTATAAAATATTACGAAAAGGTTGTAGTTCAGTTCTAATTGCTTTAATTTTGCCTAACTTTTATAAATTTATTCCAATTACTTATGTCAAAATCTACAATATTAAAGTCATCCATTGCTAAAAAAGTGGCAATGGCACTTTCGGGACTTTTTTTGATTTCATTTTTATCCCTGCATTTTTTTATTAATCTAATGTCTGTTTTTAGTGCTGACACTTTCAACGAGATGTCACACTTTATGGGATATAATCCAGTAATTCAGTTTGCGATGCAACCCGTATTGATTGCAGGTGTTGTTTTTCACTTTGTGATGGGTTTTGTATTAGAACTCAAAAATAGAAGTGCTAGACCTATTTCTTATGCAAAATATGATGGTGCTGCAAATGCTTCATGGGCATCTAGAAATATGATTATTTCAGGTTTGGTAGTTTTAGCTTTTTTAGGTTTGCACATGTATGATTTTTGGGTACATGAAATGATTTATAAATATGTGGATGTTAATACCATTGATGAAACAAGATATTACCACGAATTAGTAGCTAAGTTCGAAAGTCCTGTTCGCACAGGATTGTATAGTATTGCTTTCGTGTTACTGGCTTTACACCTTTGGCATGGTTTCACATCCTCTTTGCAATCGATTGGTTTCGATAACAAAATAGGAAAATCATTGCATACTATATGTTATTCTTTTGCAATTATAGTTCCATTTGGATTTATATTCATTGCATTATTTCATCATTTTAATAATTAATATCAATCTATAATGAAGTTAGATTCTAAAATACCAGAAGGTCACATTTCACAAAAATGGACTGATTATAAAGATCACCTAAAGTTAGTTGCGCCAAACAACCGACCTAAAATTGATATTATTGTTGTAGGAACAGGATTAGCTGGAGCTTCGGCAGCAGCTTCTTTTGCCGAGATGGGATATAATGTAAAATCATTTTGTTTTCAAGATTCGCCAAGAAGAGCCCACTCTATTGCAGCTCAAGGAGGAATCAATGCTGCAAAAAACTATCAAAATGATGGGGATTCCACTTTTAGATTGTTTTACGACACCATAAAAGGAGGCGATTACAGAGCTCGTGAGGCAAATGTTCACCGTTTAGCAGAGGTTTCTTCTAATATAATTGACCAATGTGTGGCTCAGGGAGTTCCTTTTGCTAGAGATTATGGTGGATTGTTAGACAACCGTTCTTTTGGTGGAACACAAGTACAACGTACCTTTTATGCTGCAGGACAAACAGGCCAACAATTATTATTAGGAGCCTATTCTTCGTTATCAAGACAAATAGGTGTGGGTAATGTGAAAATGTTTAACCGTCACGAAATGCTAGATTTAGTAAAAATTGACGGAAAAGCACGTGGAATCATTGCACGTAATTTGGTTACTGGTGAAATAGAAAGACATTCGGCTCACGCCGTGATTATAGCATCTGGTGGATACGGAAACGTATATTTCCTTTCTACAAACGCCATGGGGAGCAATGTAACTGCTGCTTGGAAAATTCACAAACAAGGCGCATTATTTGCTAATCCTTGTTTTGTACAAATACACCCCACTTGTATTCCTGTTCATGGAACCAATCAGGCAAAATTAACCTTAATGTCTGAATCACTTCGTAATTCTGGACGTATTTGGGTGCCTAAGAAAAAAGAAGATGCTGCGGCAATTCGAGAGGGAAAATTACAACCAACTCAATTAAAAGAAGAAGATAGAGACTATTTCTTAGAAAGAAGATATCCTGCTTTCGGTAACCTAGTTCCACGAGATGTGGCTTCTAGAGCAGCAAAAGAAATGTGTGATCAAGGTCACGGAATCGAAGCAAACGATACCAATGAAGGGGTTTATTTAGACTTCTCATCGGAAATTAAATCCAAAGGGAAACAAGCGGCTTACGCCAAAGGAAATCATAATCCTAGCGATGAAGAAGCGACCAAGTTAGGAAAGCAATGGCTTGAAGAAAAATATGGTAACTTGTTTACCATGTACCAAAAAATCACGGATGAAAATCCGTATGAAACGCCAATGAAAATTTATCCAGCAGTTCACTATACTATGGGTGGTGTTTGGGTTGATTATAACTTACAATCTACTATTCCGGGTTGTTTTGTAGCTGGAGAAGCTAATTTCTCGGATCACGGAGCGAACCGATTAGGGGCTTCTGCTTTGATGCAAGGTTTGGCCGATGGGTATTTTGTATTGCCATACACCGTTTCTAATTATTTAGCCGATGATATTCGTACAGGTAAAATTTCGACTGATTTGCCTGAATTCGTTGAAGCCGAAAAAAACGTAAAGGAAACAATCAATACGTTCTTGTCTAATAATGGAACAAAAACAGTCGATCATTTTCACAAACGTTTGGGTTTAATTATCTGGAACAAAGTAGGAATGGCTCGTAACGAAGCGGGGCTAAAACAGGCCATTCAAGAAGTGTCTGATTTAAAAGCAGAATTTTACAAAGATGTTTATGTTCCGGGAAGCAATGAGGAATTGAATCCTGAATTAGAGAAAGCACTTCGTGTTGCCGATTTAATAGATTTGGGTCAGTTGATGGCTATGGATGCTTTGCAAAGAAACGAATCTTGTGGCGGTCACTTTCGTGAAGAATATCAAGATGCCGAAGGCGAAACGCTTCGTGACGACGAAAACTTTTCGTTCGTTAGTGCATGGGAATACAAAGGAAACGACATTACAAAATCAGAACTTCATAAAGAAGAATTGAAATATGAGTTTATTAAAATTGCAGCTCGTAATTACAAGTAATAAGGTAATAGCCAGTTTAAATAAATTAGAATCAAGTAAACAATAGTTACTAATGCCATTTGCCTAGCAGCTTTTGGCTAAAAATAAAAATTATGAGTGCAGCAAAAAACATCAATATAAAACTTAAAATTTGGCGTCAAAAAAATGCTAAAGACAAAGGTAAAGTAGAAGATTACAAATTAGATAATGTTTCTACAGCAAGTTCATTCTTAGAAATGTTGGATCAATTGAATGAGCAATTAATTACTCAAAAACAAGCACCAGTTGCTTTTGATCATGATTGTCGCGAAGGAATTT
Source organism: Flavobacterium sp. (assembly GCF_046155325.1). Lineage (GTDB taxonomy): Bacteria > Bacteroidota > Bacteroidia > Flavobacteriales > Flavobacteriaceae > Flavobacterium. The sequence goes on along the minus strand of NZ_JBJXDQ010000050.1, from coordinate 4,424 downwards.
GTGGAATGTGTTCCTTATACATCAACGGACGTGCACACGGACCAGATTCAGGAAATACTACATGCCAGTTGCACATGCGTAAATTTAATGATGGCGACACCATTTTTATCGAACCATGGAGAAGCAAAGCATTTCCAGTTATAAAAGATTTGGTTGTCGATCGTTCTGCTTTTGATAGAATTCAACAAGCAGGAGGATTTGTATCGGTAAATACATCTGGAAATACTATCGATGCTAATGCAACTCCAATTCCTAAAGACGATGCCGATAAAGCATTTATGGCAGCAGCTTGTATTGGTTGTGGTGCCTGTGTTGCTTCGTGTAAGAACGGATCTGCTATGTTATTTGTTGGTGCCAAAGTTTCGCAATATGCCTTATTACCCCAAGGAAAAGTTGAAGCAACGCAACGTGTACTCAACATGGTTGCCCAAATGGACGAAGAAGGTTTTGGAAATTGTACCAATACTGGAGCTTGCGAAGTAGAATGTCCTAAAGGAATTTCTTTAGAAAATATTGCAAGAATGAATAGAGAATATTTGAGCGCAAGTTTGAAATAATAGTTTTTAGGCAGTAGCCCAAAGGCGATAAAAAAACGCATTCATTGATTTGGATGCGTTTTTTTTCAATCAAATTTTTTCAATCCGCGTTAATCCGTTCAATCCGTGTCAGCTGTGGCTGATTTTTCACTACTTTAACAAAATGAAAATCGCCCTCATCCAAGCCTCCTTACTTTGGGAAAACCCAACCGCCAACCGAAATCATTTCGAAGTAAAAATCAATACTATTACTGAAAAAGTGGATTTAATTGTCCTACCAGAAATGTTCACAACAGGTTTTACAATGAATCCTGAAGCCGTTGCCGAAACCATTCAAGGAGATTCGATTGTATGGCTGCAATCTTTGGCGAAAGCCAAGAACAGTGCGATTACAGGAAGTTTAATTATCAAAGAAAATGATAATTTTTATAACCGATTTATCTTTGTTTTTCCATCAGGCGAAATACAATTTTATGACAAACGACACTTGTTCAGCTTGGCTGGCGAGGATAAATTCTATACAGTTGGAAAAGAAAAATTGATTGTGGAATATCTTGGATTTAAAATTTGCCCACTTATTTGCTACGACTTGCGTTTTCCAGTTTTTTCTCGAAATATAGAAGAGTACGATATCTTAATTTATGTAGCCAACTGGCCAAAACCACGCATCAATGCTTGGGATATTTTGCTCAAAGCACGATCTATCGAAAATATATGTTACACGATTGGCGTGAATAGAATAGGAAGTGATAGAAATAATTTAGAATATGTGGGACATTCTCAAGCTGTTGATTTTCTTGGAAATTACATTTTGGAACCCCAAGAAAAAGAAGGTGTTTTCATCGTAGAATTAAATAAAGAAAATCTCTTTGAAACCAGAAATAAACTAGGATTTCTGAACGATAGAGACTCCTTTCAATTAAAACCCTGAGTTAGCCGTTTTCTTTTTATCGGCTTTGTTTTTAGGTTCAGGAACATAAGGAATACTCACATCAAAAACTTGTTCTACATCCCAATTGGCTCTCACATCTATTTTTTTTGAAAAATATACTACTTCTTCTGCTTGGCGTTTTTCTAAAAAATTACCAGCATCCCATTCCTTATTTTTGTTATCGTCATAAATGATTCGCACAGTAAATTGTGCAGGAGTCATTAAATTAAAATCAATTTTAGTGTTTTTTTCTGTCCCGACGCTTCGGGATTCTGTCGCGATTACTTCTCCTTTTTCATCCGTTAATTCAACTAATATTGGAAAACGATTTACGTTCTGTAAATTAACTGTAAGATTACCATAATCTGATAAACTTTGAGTTTCAAAAGTATATTTCAAACTGTCATTAGAACGTTCTAAATAATCTATTAATGCACCTGGCAACAGCCCAATAGTGTATTTCTCAGAAGGTTCTTTCTTGAAATCAAAAAACAATTCTTGGTTAAACTCGTCATATTCTGTTTTGAAATCTACTGAGACACTATCTTTTGTAACAATTTTTATTTTCGAATTGTCAAATTTAGTCAATGGCGTTGCTGTTTTGAGTGTAAATCGTTCTCTAAATTTTAGAGTGTTACTTTGAACGGCACTAATTTTTAAACTGTCTTTTTTTTGATCTCTTATTTTAACATTAAAATTTCTAGAATAAGAATCTTTTGATAATGCCAAATCTAAAGAATCAGTTTTCAAGGGCTGAAACCATATTTGCAATGAATCTTTTTTGGGGAATTTAGTAATGATTGTAGGCAAAATTGTAGCCTTATTTTTTAAAACAAACTTTTGTAAAGAAGCGGTATTCATTTTACCATCGTAACCCATAACCATACGGTTTCCCGATCCTTGAAAAGGTTTATAGGCTTTGAAAGCAAGAACTTCTTTAAATAGTTTTAATTCAAAAGTTGAATCGTTTGGGATAGTAATGTACTGTTTGTGAAATCCTATTTTGTCTTTGGTTGGATTAAATTTATTGTTTGAATTATAATCTTTCATCGCAACTAACAAGTATTTTCCAGCTTTTAAATTCTCTAATTTAAAAGTTTTCAAACTGTCTAAAGTATTGGTAATATACCTTGGATTTTGATTGAAAACCACAGAGTCATTGAATTTTTTATCATTCAAGTCATAGAGCATTATAGACACAAAAGACTCCACATCTTTATTATAAGCATCTTTAACACTTCCTGAAATCGATAGAGAATCGATATAAGCACCCGTTGAAAACACATATTTAAACTGATTATAAGGATTCTCTTCATTATTATCGGCTATACTTTGACCAAAATTGAAACTATAGGTAGTGTTCGCTTGTAAAGTATCATTAATTTTTATAGAAACATATTTACTTGCTGTTGTTGGTAAAATTAGTGGTTCATATTTCATTGGAGGCGAAATAATCAATTGCTTATTAATGTCTTTTAGCTTGATATATTCGTCAAAAGTTAATTTTATCCCATTCCCTTTAAAATTGGTACTATAATTTTTAGGGAAACTCATTTTCAAAACAGGAGCAATCGTGTCTTTTAAGCCGCCAGTTATAGAACCCCTTTTGGCACAACTTATAACGATTAGAATAAGAAGGAATAAAATATATTTTAAATTGTTTTTCAGCATTTCGAAGTTAAATTTAGAATTCACAAAATAACAATTATATTCGCTCTAATTGAAATTTTTATGAAATTCTTTTCTTTAATTCCTCTCTGGATTGAGATGTAAAGATAAATTTAGCTGTGTGCAATTGCCATACAAACCACGCTAATTTTTGCTCCAGGAATTTTAAGTAAAGCCCGTGAACAGGCTTCTAATGTTGACCCAGTTGTAATCACATCATCCACTAACAAAAAATGTTTGTTATGGTCTTTCTCAGTAAAAATGACATCAAAAATGGTCTCGATTCCATCACTTCGATTCAAAAATGTTTTCTTGGATTGGGTTTTTGAATACCTATTTCGGATTAAAAGATTTGGGTTATAATTAATATTCAAACCATCCGAAAGAGCTTGTCCAAAAAGAGTAACTTGATTATAGCCCCTTTCTCTGAGTTTTTTTTTATGTAAAGGAACAGGAATAATTTGGTCAACGGATTTTATAATTACCAAATTTCTTAACTCCTCCGCATACCATTCGCCAAGCACAGTTCCAATTTCTTCCTGACCTTTATATTTCAGATTATGAATAAGTTCTTGTACAATTCCCTTTTTATGAAAATACAATAATGCCGAAGTATACTCGACAGGAATCCGACCGTAAAATTTTTTGAAAGCTTCATTTTCTGGATTTAAATGATGATTGGTCAACGGGAGGTTATGTCTACAAAGGGTACAGATTATATTTTCATTCGATATCAATAAAGAATGACAACCTGAACATACAGGTGGAAAAAATAAATTGATAATGGTTTTTAACATAAAACGCCAAATTTTCATAAAAATAGCAAAATCTATGATTCAAACTTAAACTATTTCTTTTTTTTAAGTTCACTTTTTATATTTTTGCATCATTATGGCAAAACAAGAAGATTTATTTAAGAATGTAATTTCGCACGCAAAAGAATACGGATTTATTTTTCCGTCAAGCGAAATTTACGATGGTTTAAGTGCAGTCTATGATTATGCACAAAACGGGGTCGAATTAAAAAAGAACATACGCGAATATTGGTGGAAATCAATGGTTCAAATAAACGATAACATCGTTGGGCTAGACGCGGCAATATTAATGCATCCAACGACTTGGAAAGCTTCAGGTCACGTAGATGCATTCAACGACCCGTTAATTGACAACAAAGATTCGAAAAAAAGATACCGTGCCGATGTTTTAATTGAGGATTATGCCGAAAAATTAAACCTGAAAGCCAAAAAAGAAATTGAAAAAGCCAAAGCACGTTTTGGAGACGCTTTCAA
>NZ_JBJXDQ010000049.1:0-35092 GCF_046155325.1 Flavobacterium sp. | reverse complement strand
TCTGCTGTTCCTCCTAATTGTGCAGAAGCTAATCCCATTACTTTTCCCATTGAAGCTATTCCGCTTGCGCCAGTTTCGGCAATAATTTTTGCAATAATGGCTTCCACTTCAGCTTCGCTCAATTGTGTTGGTAAGAATTTTTCGATTACTGCGATCTGTGCTAATTCTGGTTCAGCTAAATCCATTCGGCTTTGCTCTGTGAATATTTTAGCACTGTCTTTTCGCGTTTTAACTAACTTTTGAAGCAATTTTATTTCATCGGCTTCGGTAATTTCTTTTTTTGAACCTGTTGCGGTTTGCGCTAATAATATTTCAGATTTAATCGCTCTTAATGCTTCTAAAGCTACGGTGTCTTTGGCTCTCATGGCAGTTTTAATTTCCTCCATGATTTGTATTGATAAACTCATAATACTTTATGATTTTAGAATTTAAAATTAAATGTTTAGGTTCAACATAGACAATAAAGCTCGTCAAAGTGCACAAATGTAAAAAAAATAACCCGAAAACGGAATCCATTTTCGGGTTATTATCTATTAGTTTGGTTTCGTTAATCGACGTTATCGTGCAAATAGGAATTATTAGACCGAAGCTGCATATCATCATTACTATCCATCCCAACAGAAAGTCTTGAATTTGAATTATTTGTTTGGGTATTAGAAAGATCAATTCCTAATCTCTTATAGGCTGGTTCCTTTTCAAGCTCATCAATTCTAGAAACATTGTTATGGAATTTATAATTGAATTCTTTTAACTTTTTTCTTCTTTCGTCAGCTCTAAATTTTAAAGTTTCTTCGATTGTCATTTCCAAAGGTGAAATAGCATCAAAACTAGAAGAAATGTTAGAAATACTATCCATTTGTTTCATGGTAATATTCATTTCTTCTGCAACGACTTCTTCAACAATCATTTCAATTTTTGAATCTGCTACTGCATCAAACTCTGTACATTCTTCAAGCGTATATCTAATAATTCCATTGTCAGTTAGCTCTGTTACGGGAACAAATTGTACAGCTTCGTTAACGTTTATTTCACGAGTTTCATTAGTTAATTCAAACAAAACTTTATCTGCTACTGGCTCAATTGTCTTTTTTGGTGAAAAAATTGGCAAATCAAAAGAAAAAGTACCTTGTTCTTGTTTCTCAAAGATTTTTGGATCAATCACTTTCATTTCCTTAACTTCTGGCGAAGGAGAAATCAAATAATCTAAATCATTAATTGGTGAAACTATTTCAAAAGTAACGTCTAGATTTTTAATAAATTCAGACATTACAATTAACTCTTCTTTGTTTATAGAAACAACTTCTTTGATTGAGTCTTCAACAACTTCATCTTCTAACAATTCAAAAACAATTCGCTCAGGTGTATTTTTTATGGTAGGCGTTTCTTTTTCTAAATGATATGAAGGAACTGATGTTTTGGTCAAATTATGTACACTTTTTTGTTCGTCTTCAAGAGTATGAATAATCTTCTTTGGTTCAATATTCACAATTTCGTTTTGCTGCTCTACATCAAATCCTGTAGCAATAATGGTTATTGAAATTGCATCTCCTAGAGATTCATCTTCACCTACGCCCATAATGATATTAGCATTATGACCAGCTTCTGTTTGAATATAATCATTAATTTCTCCTATTTCGTCAATAGTAATTTCATCAGAACCTGAAACGATGAGCAACAATACGTTTTTGGCACCTATGATTTTATTATCATTCAATAATGGAGAATCTAAAGCAGACATTATTCCGTCTTTAGCTCTATTTTCACCTGAAGAAACTGCTGACCCCATAATAGCTGTTCCGCTATTTGCCAATACAGTTTTAGCATCTTTTAAATCAATATTTTGAGTATAGTGGTGTGTAATTACCTCAGCAATTCCTCTAGAGGCAGTTGCTAAAACTTCATCCGCTTTTGAAAATCCAGCTTTGAATCCTAGATTTCCGTATACTTCTCTTAGTTTATTATTATTGATAACAATTAATGAATCTACTTGTTTGCGTAATTTATCTATTCCAATTAGGGCTTGTTCTTGACGTACTTTCCCTTCGAATATAAAAGGTAAAGTAACAATCCCTACAGTAAGAATATCTCTTTCTTTAGCCAATTGAGCAATAACTGGCGCAGCTCCTGTACCTGTTCCTCCACCCATACCTGCGGTAATAAAAACCATTTTGGTATTAGTGTCAAGCATTTTTTCTATATCGAGAATACTTTCGATAGCTGATTGTTGTCCCACATCTGGATTTGCTCCAGCACCAAGTCCTTCTGTTAGGTTTACTCCCAACTGGATTTTATTTGGTACAGCACTATTCTCTAATGCTTGTGAATCTGTATTACAAACGATAAAGTCAACGCCTTTAATTCCTTGTTTAAACATGTGGTTTATAGCGTTACTTCCGCCTCCACCAACACCAATAACTTTTATTACATTTGATTGGTTTTTTGGTAAATCAAACGAAATACTTCCAAATTCTGAGTTGCTCATCATCTTATTGGGTTTTAATTTATAATATATTAATTGCTATTTTGTTGTTGTTTTATTCTGCGTTATCTAGAAAATCTTTAATCTTATCTAAATAACCTCCAAAAAAAGAACTTCTTATTTTGGTCTCTGTTTTGTTTTCTCGATGTAAAACCTCCTCATGCACTATTTCTTCTCTATATTCTTCGACCACTGGGTTTTGATATACTGGTGGTTTAACAATTGTATTTTGAATAACTGTAGTGTCATTCTTTACTGCACTTTGCGTTTTATTCTCAATACTATTCATAACTAATCCTACCGCAGTTGCATACAAAGGACTAGATATTTCTTCGTCTGAATTACCAGCTAAATGCTCATTAGGATATCCAATTCTAGTGTCCATTCCCGTAATGTATTCTACTAATTGTTTGATGTGCATCAACTGAGCGCCACCGCCTGTTAGTACTATACCTGCAATTAATTTTTTACGAGGATCCTCATGCCCATAATCTTTAATTTCTGTATAAACTTGCTCAATAATTTCAACGACACGAGCATGTATTATTTTAGATAAATTCTTTAAAGAAATTTCTTTAGGCTCTCTACCTCTTAATCCTGGAATTGAAACAATCTCATTATCTTTATTTTCTCCTGGCCAAGCTGATCCAAATTTAACTTTCAACAGTTCCGCTTGTTTTTCTATAATAGAGCAGCCTTCTTTAATATCATCAGTGATAACATTTCCACCAAAAGGAATTACTGCGGTGTGACGTATAATTCCATCTTTAAAAATGGCTAAATCTGTTGTTCCACCACCAATATCTATTAAAGCAACACCTGCTTCTTTTTCTTCTTGGCTCAACACTGCATCAGCAGAAGCTAATGGCTCCAATGTTAATCCTGACAATTCAATCCCTGTACTTTGAATACATCTTCCTAAGTTTCTAATCGAAGCTGCTTGACCTACTACAACGTGAAAACTTGACTCCAATCTTCCGCCATACATTCCGATAGGTTCCTTGATTTCAGATTGTCCATCTATTTTAAATTCTTGTGGCAACACATGAATTATTTCTTCTCCTGGCAACATGGCCAATTTATTAACTTGGTCGATTAATAATTGAATATCTTCTTCACCAATTACTTCTTCAGCATTGTTTCTTATTATGTAGTCGCTGTGTTGAATGCTACGTATGTGTTGTCCAGCGATACCTACAACTACATTTTTTATTTTATAACCAGATTTAGTTTCTGCCTCTAATACTGCTTGTTGAATGGACTGTATCGTTTGCGTAATGTTATTAACTACACCTCTAGCTACACCTAAACTTTTAGATTTTCCAACACCTAAAATCTCAAGCTTTCCGTATTCATTTTTTTTGCCTATCATGGCAACAATCTTGGTTGTTCCAATATCTAGCCCTACTGCGATGTTTTCTTTTTCCATTATCAATTATTTAGTACACACTACTTGATGAGTAAACCGAAGATCTATTATTTTATACTTATTTAAAGAACTATCTAAAACGGCTTTTTGAAATACTGCTTTATAATTATTGAATTTTGCTTTTATTTTGATTGCTCTACCAAAATCAATTTTATAATTATAGTTTCTACTCAACATTAATAAGCTTCGATTTGGCATAATTTGAACACCAATGATGTTTTTTTTCAAAAACGCATCGTCATGGATTATGCGAAATAATTCGGCTAAATCTTTGCTATCTTTCCTATTAATTTCTCCTGAAACAATTGGAACTCTAGCCGTAAAATTAGTTGACAATGGCATTGTATTTCCTTCATAATCAATATAGAAAGAATCGTCTCCATCAAAAAATCTAGCTACAGGAGTTTTTTGTTTTACTACTGCTTTTAGAACCCCATCAACACTTACAAATACCTCTGATTTTTCAATCATTTCTTGAGTATTTAAAAGTGATTCTAATTTATTCAAATCTAATTTATCTTTGTTGATACTTTGCGCATCCTTTTTATTTTCTATTAACAATTTATTAACCGTTTCCTGATCAACAAAAGGAGCGTCATTCCCTACAAAAACTATCGAAATTTTTTTTAATTTCCTGTTATTATTTCGATTTGAAGTAAACGAAAACAAGAAAGCTACAGTAGCTAACATTAGAATTAATCGTATGTTGGTCCAATTAAAGTGTTTCATTTATTGCTTTTTTTATTGAGTAAACTAATTCACCAATATCACCAGCTCCGATGGTGATAATTACCGTGGCATTACTGTTAATTATTGACGAAATTAAATCCTGTTTTTGCACCAATTTTTTTGATGTATTTTTTATTTTATTAAGCAACCATTGAGAGGTAATTCCTTCCATGGGCAATTCACGAGCTGGATAAATATCTAACAAAATTATTTCATCAAAAGCAGCAAGGCTTTTTGCAAAATCATCAGCAAAGTCTTTAGTCCTACTAAAAAGATGTGGCTGAAAAATTGCTAGGACTTTTTTATCGGGATATAATTCTCTGACGGCTTGGTGAACTGCATTTATTTCAGTCGGATGATGTGCATAATCATCTATATAAACAAGATTTTCAGTTTGTATTTGATATGAAAAGCGACGCTTGATTCCTTTAAATGTAAATAAAGCACTGGCAATGTCTTCGTTTGGGAGTCCGAAAGTTTTAGCCATTGCCAATGCCATTAATGCATTCATTAAATTATGTTTTCCTGGTAAACTAAATTTTATATTTACTATTGTTTCGGATGGTGTTCGAACATCAAAAACATATTGGCTATTTACTATTCTAATATTAAATGCCTCAAAAATAGCATTCTCATTAACAGCACAAGTCACACCCTGAAGAGGTAATTCTTTGGCAATAAAAAGCTGACTTTTATCGGTTATCTTATTGGCAAATTCAACAAATGACGCTTCAATAGATGCGGCATCGCCATAAATATCCAAGTGATCAGCATCCATTGATGTTATACAAGCAATATTGGGATGCAAATGCAAAAAAGAACGATCAAATTCATCAGCCTCAACAACCGTAACCATTTTTCCGTTCCCTATTAAATTTGAATTATAATTCTCAACAATACCACCTACAAAAGCGGTTACATCTACCCCACTTTGATACAAAATATGTCCTAAAATACTTGATGTAGTAGTTTTACCATGTGTACCTGCAACAGCAAAGCAAAAGGTGTCTTTTGTTATGATTCCTAAAACTTCGGCTCGTTTCTTAACTTCATAATTGTTTTGTAAAAAATAATTCCATTGTAAGTGATGTTTTGGCACAGCAGGCGTGATGATTACTAAGGTATCTTTTGCAACATAACTTGTAGGAATTAAATCAATTCTATCATCAAAACGAATTACTATTCCAAGTCCTTGTAACTCCTTTGTTAGTTCCGTTTCGGTTTTGTCATAACCCGACACATTTTTTCCGATGGCTTTGAAATAGCGCGCCAAAGCACTCATGCCAATCCCTCCAATTCCTATAAAATAAACGTTATGTATTTGATTTAGATTCATTTTCTATATTTAATAGGTCAATTATAAAGAGTAAGATTTTACAAATTTTGTACTTCAACTAATTTTATGATTTCGTCAACTATTTGTTTTGTAGCATTAGGCAAAGCCAACTGCTTAATATTTTCACTTAACTGAATTTGTTTGCCTTGATCTTTTAGCAAGGCCTCAAAAACAAGGCTAAATTCAGCATCTAATTCAGACTCTTTGAGCATTAATGCACCTTTCCTATTAACAATTGAGGTGGCATTTTTAGTTTGATGATCTTCAGCTACATTAGGCGAAGGGATAAAAATTACTGGCTTTCCAACTATACATAATTCTGAAACTGAAGATGCACCAGCTCTAGAAATAACAATATCTGCGGCAGCATAAACCAAATCCATTTTATCAATAAATGCTACTACTTTAACAGTTGTTGAATTGTGTTTTTTGTAATCATCATAATATAACTTTCCGCACTGCCAAATTATTTGAACACCAAGAGAAATAATATTTATTAATTCTTTTTCAATAAGTTGATTTATCCTTCTTGCCCCAAGACTTCCTCCAAGAACCAACAAAGTTTTTTGATTTGAATCTAAATTAAAATAATTTAAAGCTTCCGTTTTTGTATTATCAATTGAAATTAAATCTTGACGAACGGGGTTCCCAGTCAAAATCATTTTTTCTTTAGGGAAGAAACGTTCTAGATTTTCATAGGCAACACAAATCTTATTGGCTTTTTTGCTCAATAATTTATTAGTTATCCCGGGAAAGGAATTTTGTTCTTGTATGACTGTTGGAATATTCATCATATTGGCCATTTGCAATAAAGGTCCTGATGCAAAACCACCAGTGCCAATTACAACATTAGGCTTGAATTCTTTGATTATTTGGCGAGATTTCCATAAACTACTGATAAGTTTTATAGGAAACATTGCATTATCTATTGTTAATTTCCTTTGCAAACCAGCTATCCAAAGTCCTTTAATTTCATAACCCGATTGAGGTACCTTTTGCATTTCCATTTTGTCTTTTGCACCAACAAAAAGGAATTTTGCATCTGGAAAACGAGATTTTAATTCATTGGCGATAGCCACAGCAGGATAAATATGTCCTCCAGTTCCTCCGCCACTTAATATGAATTTATAATTTTTCATTTTCTAATGATTATTTATTTGCCACTACTTTGATTGGATTGTTGGTATTGTCTTCGATAGAATAACTTGCATCTTCATTCTGTGAATCCTCTTCCTCTAATTGCTTATCAATTAGTTTTTGTAATGCCGATTCTCTTCGAGCTTTATCTTTAATTTCTTCGGCTATTTCTTCTTCTTTTTTAGTTACATTAATAATTATTCCCAAAGCAATACAAGTCATCCATATCGAGCTCCCGCCACTACTTATCAATGGTAATGTTTGTCCAGTAACTGGTAATAATTCTACTGCAACAGCCATATTAATCATGGCCTGAAAAGTCATAGGAAATCCAAGTCCAACAATTAATAATTTTCCAAACAAAGAATTGGCTTTATGTGCTGCAACTATAAATCTAAAGAACAATAAAAGATACATCGACAAAACACCCAATCCTCCTATTAATCCCCATTCTTCAACAATTATCGCATATATAAAATCGGATGATGATTGTGGTAAAAAATTCTTTTGTACACTCTTCCCAGGGCCTAGTCCATAAATTCCTCCAGAAGCAATAGCAATTTTGGCTTTTTCAATTTGGTAATCGTCTTCCCCAGGCTTGTTGGATGTAAAATTTTCAATCCGGCTAGACCAAGTATCTACCCTACTAAAAAAGTGAGAGTCTGGAAAAGCTTTTGCTAGCAAAATAAATAAAACTAAAATTGCGAGTCCAGAACCTAAAATAATTCCAATATACTTTAATGGATATTTACCAACAAAAGTTAACATCAATACCATTGCGAAAATTAAAGCAGCAGTAGAGAAATTAGCTGGTAAAATAAAAATTAACGTACCGAAAACAGGTAACCAAAGTTCTATTAACGAGTCTTGAAACGTTATTTTCTCTTCTCTTGTTTTAGATAAGTATCTTGCAACATAAAGCATTAATACTATAGATGCTAATGTTGACGTTTGAAAAGTAATTCCAATAAATGGTACTTGAATCCATCTACTTGCATTAGCTCCTGCAATAACGGTTCCTTTAAATAAAGTATAACCTAACAACAACCAAACTATAGGTAAGGCTATTTTAGATATACCCTTATAGTAATGATATGGCACTTTATGCACCCAATAAATAATCACAAAACCAATAAATATATGAGCCAAATGTTTTAATAAATAGCCAATTGTATTTCCTGTTCCATGATTTGAATAAGCTAAATTACTACTGGCGCTAAAAACAGGCATAAATGAAAACAATGCTAATAAAGCCACGAATGACCATATTACTTTATCTCCTTTTAGACTATTAATTAGTTCTTTCATTTCAAATTTTGTTTAACGTTTAATGTGTTTAAAATTTAAAGTTATCAACCTTAAACTTTAAACTTTTTTTTACAAATTTTTAACCGCTTGTTTAAATTGATTCCCTCTGTCTTCATAGTTTTCAAATAAATCGAAACTAGCACAGGCTGGAGATAATAAAACAGTATCTCCTTTTTCTGTTAATCGTTGTGCCATTTTAACTGCATCTTCCATTGAGGTAACTTCAATCATAATATCAACTACGTTACCAAATTCGTCAATGATTTTTTTATTGTCGACACCAAGACAAATTATAGCTTTTACTTTTTCGCGAACCATTGACATCAATTCACTATAATCATTCCCTTTATCCACACCACCTACGATCCAAACTGTTGGTGTAATCATACTATCCAAAGCAAAAAAAGTAGCATTTACATTTGTAGCTTTTGAATCATTGATATATTGTACATTTTGAATTTTCAATACTTTTTCTAATCGATGCTCTACTCCTTGAAAATTAGATAAACTTTCTCGGATAGTTTTGTTACGAATTTTCATCAATTTTGCTACAGAGGTTGCCGCCATTGCATTTTTCATATTATGCTTACCTTCTAGCGCGATGTATTCTGTTTCCATTGTAAATTCTTCTTCGTTGATCATGTTTATTTCCATTTTTTTATCTTTTAAATAGGCTCCCATTTCGAGAATTTTTGATACCGAAAAGGGTATTAATTGAGCATTTGTTTTATTTTTTTTTAACCATTGAGCGATAGCTTCATCATCAGCATCGTAAATCAGAAAATCATCTTCGGTTTGATTCATTGTAATTCTAAATTTAGAAGCTATATAATTTTCATATTTGTATTCATATCGATCTAAATGATCTGGACTAATATTTGTAATTATTGCTATATGTGGCTTATAATTTTTAATTCCGTCCAACTGAAAACTGCTTAATTCCAAAACATAACTATCATATAAATCCTCGGCAACTTGCCAAGCAAAACTTTTTCCAATATTTCCGCCCAAACCCACATTCAAACCTGCTGATTTCAGTAAATGATAAGTCAACATTGTTGTAGTTGTCTTTCCGTTACTTCCTGTAATCCCAATAGTGATTGCTTTTGTAAATGGAGCTGCAAACTCTATTTCTGAAATTACTGGAATTCCTTTTTCGATCAGTTTTATTACAATTGCTGATTTTTTTTCAGGAATTCCTGGACTTTTCATAACCACATCTGCATTTAATATCAAATCTTCTGTGTGAGTCTCTTCTTCCCACTCAATCCCATTATCTATAAGAACTTTTTTATAACTATCTTTTATTTTCCCATAATCGGATACAAAAACATCATATCCTTTTTTCATGCCTAGAATTGCAGTTCCTACTCCGCTTTCGCCTCCACCTAAAACTACTAATCTCATTATCTTAATTTTAATGTCACAATTGACAAAATGGCTAACATGATGGCAACAATCCAAAATCGAGTTACAATTTTACTTTCGTGATACCCTTTCTTTTGATAATGATGATGTAAGGGTGCCATAAGAAATATTCTTCGTCCTTCTCCAAATCTTTTTTTAGTGTATTTAAAATAAGACACCTGCAAAACCACCGAAAAGTTCTCGGCTAAAAATATTCCACATAATAATGGTATTAGAAGTTCTTTTCGAACAGCGATGGCTAGAACCGCTATGATTCCGCCAATGGTCAAACTTCCGGTATCACCCATAAAAACAGAGGCTGGAAAAGAATTATACCAAAGAAAACCAATAAGTGCTCCCACAAAGGCAGCAATAAAAACAGTCATTTCACCAGAATTGGGAATGTACATTATGTTTAAATAATTCGAGAATATAATATTACCCGAAACAAAAGTGAAAATCCCTAATGCTAGTACTGATACTGCTGAAGTTCCTGCCGCCAACCCATCAATTCCATCTGTTAGATTCGCACCGTTTGAAACAGCAGTAATGATAAAAATCACTACTGGAATGAAAATTAACCAAGCCCAATTTTGATATCCTTCACCTGTCCAAGCCAATAAATCTGCATAATCAAATTCATTATTTTTAAAGAAAGGTATTGTTGTTGCAGTAGATTTTTCATAAACAGGCTCCAAACTAATGGTGTTTTCTATAGTGTTTTTTACATCAATATTGTTTTGAATATCTGTTCTGATATTTACACCAGGATGAAAATATAAAACGGTACCAACAATTAATCCTAAACCTACTTGACCGAAAACCTTAAATATCCCTTTTAAACCCTCTTTGTCTTTTTTGAAAATCTTAATGTAATCATCAATAAATCCGATAGTCCCCATCCATAATGTAGTGACAATCAATAAAATGATATAAATGTTTTGGAGTTTTGCAAAAAGAAGAACCGGAATCAAAGTAGCGAAAATGATAATCAATCCTCCCATTGTTGGTGTTCCTGCCTTCTCTTTTTGACCTTCTAAACCTAGTTCACGAACAGTTTCTCCGATTTGTTGTTTTCTTAAAAAACCAATAACCCTTTTACCATAAATAGTTGATAAAAGCAAAGACAACATTAATGCTAATGCAGATCTAAAAGTGATATACTGAAAAACCCCCGCACCAGGAAAGTCAAATGTTTTTTCTAAATATTCAAATAAATAATACAGCATAATTTGGTTGTTTATTTGTGTTAGTTGTTTTTATTTTTTTATTTACTTAGTTGTTTTAAAAAATCTGTTACCACTTTCATATCGTCAAAATCATGACGAACACCTTGAATTTCTTGATAAGTTTCGTGCCCTTTTCCTGCAATAAGTATGATATCATTAGTCTGAGCTAATTGACAAGCCGTTTTTATTGCTTGTTTACGATCTAGTATTGAAACTGATTTTTTATAATTTTGAGAAGCAACTCCTTGTTCCATTTCTTGAATAATTACTTCGGGGTTTTCGTCTCTTGGATTATCAGAAGTCAACACTACTTTGTCGCTCAATTCAGTTGCTATGTTGGCCATTATAGGTCTTTTGCCTTTATCTCTATTCCCTCCACAACCAACCACAGTAATCAATTGCTCATTTTTAGTACGAATATCATTGATGGTTTTTAGAACATTCTCTAATGCATCTGGTGTGTGTGCATAATCCACTATTGCTGTAATATTAGTATCAGAAACTATAAATTGAAAACGCCCTGAAACACTTTCTAAATTTGATAATAATCTTAAAACTTCAAGGCTTTCCATTCCTAACTGTACAGCAGTTCCATAAATTGCCAATAAATTGTAAGCATTAAATGTTCCGATGAGTTTTACCCAAACTTCATTTCCATTGATTTTCAATAGCAAACCAGCTAATTGGTTTTCTAAGATTTGGACTTTATAGTCAGCATATGTTTTTAAAGCATATGTTAATTTTTTTGCCGCGGTATTTTGCAACATTACAAGTCCATTTTTATCATCTATATTTGATAATGCGAAAGCTTCCTTAGATAAATTATCAAAAAATGATTTTTTTACATCACGATATTCTGCAAAAGTGGCATGGTAATCTAAATGATCGTGGGATAGATTAGTAAATATGCCCCCAACAAAACATAAGCCTTCGGTACGTTTTTGATGTACACCATGAGAACTTACCTCCATAAAACAATATTCAACCCCAGTTTCAATCATTT
Source organism: Flavobacterium sp. (assembly GCF_046155325.1). Classification (GTDB taxonomy): domain Bacteria; phylum Bacteroidota; class Bacteroidia; order Flavobacteriales; family Flavobacteriaceae; genus Flavobacterium. Next base: position 23,035 of record NZ_JBJXDQ010000049.1, on the reverse strand, counting down.
CATTTAAGAAATAATTAATTGTGATTGAGTCTGGTGTTGTATGGGTAGCCTTGTACTCAATATTATCAACCATGATTTTAACGGTTGACAGTAAACCTACCTTGTATCCTGCTTTTTTGAATAACTGAAAAAGTAATGAGGCAACGGTAGTTTTTCCATTTGTGCCCGTAATTCCAATAAGTTTTAACTTTTTTGAAGGATTTCCAAAATAGTTAGATGCCATATAAGCTAGCGCCTTGTTGGTGTCTCTTACTTGAATATATGTAATTCCAGCGATTAAATTTTCGGGTAAAGTATCACAAACAATGGCAACAGCTCCTAAAATTATAGCTTTTTCAATATAATCATGACCATTAGAAACGGTACCTCGAATTGCAACAAAAACATCGTTTTCTACTATGTTTCTAGAATTAAAATCAATTTTATTTATAGAAATATCCGTTGAACCCTTGACGGATTCAATTGCTACTTTGTATATTATTTCTTTTAAAATCAAATTCATTTTAATTATATATTTTGGCAATGGTTTTTTTAAAAAATATTATGACAACTCTAATGTTATAATCGTTTTCTTTGATAAATTCTCTCCTGGTTGAATGGATTGTTTTTTCACTTTCCCAACTCCAATTATTTTTACTTTCACTCCAAGATTTCCTAATAATGCTACAGCATCCATTCCGGACATCCCTTTAAGATTAGGAATTGATAAATACTGTTTTTGTGATTTAGTATAATAAGTATCATAATCAATTTCTTGACTTTGAATTTTTCTATTAATGTTTTTGATTACATTGGTTGAAGGAGCATCAGTAAAAATTTTTTGAGCAATACGTTTAAAAACAGGCCCTGCAACATCGGCTCCATAATAATTATTGTTAGCTGTACTCGGTTTATGAACAACAACAATACAGGAATATCTAGGTTTATCCGCTGGAAAATACCCAACAAAAGAAGAAGCATAATACTTTTCGGAACCGCCATTTTTAGAATAATTAACTTGTGCAGTTCCTGTTTTTCCTGCCATTGAAAATTCTTTGGAATATAGTTTAGAGGCTGTACCTTTCTTTACTACATTTTCAAGAATTGCTTGCAATTTCAAAATCGTTTCTTGGGAACATATTTTTTGATTCAAAACTTCGGTATTATATTTTTTAATGGTTTTGTTCCATTCTTTTATTTCAGAAACAAATTGTGGTTTTACCATGACTCCATTATTAGCCACTGCATTATAAAAAGTTAAGGTTTGTAATGGCGTAATCGAAACTCCATATCCAAAAGCCATCCAAGGCAAGGATAAATTAGACCAGTTTTTATCACTTGGTTGTGGTACAAAAGGTTTTCCTTCTCCTTTAATGGGTAGACCCAAACATTTATTCAATCCATAACTATTGATATGATTTACAAACTCAGCTGGATTGTTTTTATAATTTTTATAAACTGCTTGAACCATTACCGTATTAGACGAAACTTCAAAACCTCGGGCTAAAGAAATTTTACCGTAACCTCCTTCATGAGAATCACGAACAGATTTTCCTGAATATTTAATTATACCACCATGAGAATCAAAAACAGTACTTGTATCTACTTTTTTATCTTCGAGCAAAGCCATTAAATCAACCAATTTATAAGTCGATCCAGGCTCATGAGATTCAGCAACAGCATAATTTGTAGTTTCATAATAGGAACCATCAGCAGCTTTTCCTAAATTTGAAATAGCTTTTATCTGACCCGTTTTAGTTTCCATAACAACAACACACCCATGATCCGCTTGATAATCAGTAAGTTGTTTTAATAGTGCGTGATGTGCAATATCTTGAATAAATACATCAATTGTCGAAATCACATCATAACCATCTTGTGGATCAATCTCGTTGACATCCCGGATAGGTTTCCATTGCCCTTTTGCAATTTTTTGCTTCAAGACCTTACCGTCTTTACCGTTAAGATAATTTCTAAATGCCCATTCAATACCTTTACCATCGGCAATTCCTAAAGGTGTTTTTCTTTCATATCCAATAGTACGCTCAGCAATTTTCCCAATAGGATGCTCTCTTACCGTTTCTTGTTGAACAATAATCCCACCTTTATAAGCTCCTAATTTAAATAATGGAAACCCTTTGATTTTTACATATTCTGTATAACTCAAATCGCGAGCAACCAAGTAATACCTATTTTTGTTTGCTCTAGCTTTTCTGAATTCATTATGAAAAGAACCTTTTGGTTTTCTTAAAAGAAGGGAAAGCGAATCCGATAAAGATTTTATGTTTTTTTCAAAAACTTCTGATTTTGGCGCTACAGCATCAAAACGAATTTCATAATTTGGAATTGAAGTGGCCAATAAACTTCCATCGGCAGAATAAATATTTCCCTTATTGGCTGGAATAACAAAATTCTTAACGGTTCTTTCTTTGGCTAATTTTCGATAATAATCCCCTTCAACCCACTGAATATTGGTCAACTTAACAGCAATAGCAATTGCCATCAAAAAGATGACAAAAGCGACGAGGTAAATTCGGTAGGATATGTTTTTATCTTCTACTGCCATAATTTTTGGAAAAAACTTTTTTCGATTTCTTTTTTAATTTTGATTTTTACAGGAGGAACAGTCGATGGGAAAATTTTTTTTGCTTCCATTTTTTCAGAAACCGTCGATTCCATTTTTAGTTTCATTAACTCTGAACGTCTGTCTACAAATTCTGAACGTAATTCTTTTACTTCATTGGTCAGGGCTATAATTTTAAATACTTTTTTTTCGAAATTTTGAGTATTCGCAATCATAACAATGGCCAAGACAATTAGAAAAACTATAAAACGCCAATTTTTGATTGAATCATCTTCAATTAGAAATCTTGCTTTTAATATACCGTAGACTCCGCTTTTCATTATATATTATATTTTTTCAGCAATCCTTAATTTGGCACTTCTTGCTCTATTATTATTTTTAATTTCGTCATTATCCGGAACAATTAACTTTCCGATTGTTTTAAAAGGAACCGAAAAATTACCAAAAAAGTCACGTTCTGGCTCTCCTTCAAACATGCCGTTTTTCATATATCTTTTTACTAATCTATCTTCTAATGAGTGGTATGAAATGACACTTAATCTCCCTTCAGGCTTTAGAATCTCTAATGATTGCTCTAAAAATTCTTTTAAAACCTCCATTTCTTGATTTACTTCAATTCTAATAGCTTGATAGATTTGTGCTAATATTTTATTCCGTACTTTTTCGGGTAAGTATTTAGCCAAAATTACTTTTAATTCGTCAGTCGTTTTTATAAGAGAATCTTCTCTAGCTTCAATAATTGATCTTGCTAGAGCAGGTGCACTTTTTAATTCACCATAATCCAAAAAAACTCTTCTTAAGTTAGCATCATCATATTCATTGACAACCCTAAAGGCATTCAAATCATTCTTTTGGCTCATTCGCATATCTAAGTCTGCATCAAAACGAGTAGAAAAGCCTCTTTCAGCAACATCAAATTGATGAGACGAAACTCCTAAATCAGCCAATATTCCATCAACACTTTTTACCCCATGGAAACGTAAAAATCTTTTCAGAAATCTGAAATTTTCATTAATTAATACAAATCTTTCATCAGCCAGAGCGTTTACTAACGCATCTTCATCTTGATCAAATGCAAACAATTTCCCGTTAGGACCTAATTGGCTTAATATCTCTGCAGAATGTCCACCACCACCAAAAGTCACATCAACATAAACCCCTTCTGGATTGATGTTCAACCCATTTATAGATGGGTGAAGCAATACTGGATTATGATATACCATTGTCTGCATCATTTACATTTCCCATTACATCTTCGGCTAAATCAGCAAAGTCAATATCTTGACCATCAATTGATTTTTCATATAAATCTTTATCCCAAATCTCAACAATATTAACCGCTGATGAGAATACAACATCTTTTGAAATACTAGCAAAAACAACTAAATCTTTAGGTACCAGTAATCTTCCCAACGCATCAATCTCAACCACTTTTACTCCAGCAGTAAATCTTCGAATAAAATCATTGTTTTTCTTAACAAATCGATTGAGTTTATTAATTTTTTGCATCATTAAATTCCATTCCTCCATTGGATATAATTCCAAACAAGATTGAAATACAGAACGCTTCAAAACAAAACCGTTTTGAAGTGATGTAGCCAATTGCTTTTTTAAAGGTGCTGGTAATAATACCCTTCCTTTAGCATCAACTTTACATTCATATGTTCCAACAATTGTATTCAAGGGAAATCTTTTAAATGGTGTTGAGCAAAAATATAAAAATATTTACCACATTTTACCACATTATACCACTTTGTTAATAAGTTTTACCACTTTTGATTAATAAGCTTTAATTTTAGGCCTGTCAGAACTTTAGCTCTTTAAAAACTTGTTGAGAAATGACTGAATTTAACTTTGAAATTGATGCGAAAACAGCAAGTAAAATCATACTCATTACTGAAAAATGAGATGGAAATATTTAATAAAAAGATTTTTTACAATTTCAATTTCTAAATTTTTAATTTTAGTTTTTTATAGGATTTTTGGCTATATTATAAAGGACATTGAAATAAAGCGCTATTTACATAGTGATAAATAGCATTTGGAATCTATTTATTAAATAATATTCAAAAAATGTATTAAAAATTCATTTATTCCTATTAAAAACTATCTTTGTCTAAATTGAAAATTTGCAAAATACTTATGGAAAAGTACTTTAAAAAAGAAGGTAGATACAGCTATTATGAAGCTGGCGAAGGAACTCCAATTGTTGTACTACATGGATTGATGGGAGGATTAAGTAATTTTGACGGCGTAGCATCTTATTTTTCTGAAAAAGGATATAAAATTATTATACCAAATTTACCAATATATACTCAAAGCATTTTAAAAACTAATGTGAAAAGTTTTGCGAAATATGTTAAAGATTTTATCACATTTAAAGGTTTTGATCGAGTTATCCTTTTAGGCAATTCATTAGGTGGACATATCGCATTGTATCATACTAAAATGTATCCTGAAAAAGTTGCAGGTTTAGTTATTACAGGTAGTTCTGGACTATACGAAAGTGCTATGGGAGATAGTTATCCCAAAAGAGGGGATTATGAATACATAAGAAAAAAAGCAGAAGATGTATTTTATGATCCAAAAATAGCAACTAAAGAGCTTGTAGATGAGGTTTATGAATCTGTAAATGATAGAATAAAATTAATTAAAACATTGACTATTGCCAAAAGTGCTATTCGGCATAATATGGCAAAAGACTTACCCAAAATGCACGTTCAAACTTGCATAATATGGGGAAAAAACGATAATGTTACCCCACCAAGTGTAGCAGAAGAATTTAATAATCTTCTTCCTAATGCAACGTTATATTGGATTGATAAATGTGGTCATGCTGCTATGATGGAACATCCAGAGGAGTTTAACAGTTTACTAGAAGACTGGCTAACTCATACCCATTTAAAAGCACATTAATGTGTAGAAAAAATTAATACATGAAAATTAATACTGCTGAATTTATAATTAGCAACTCTGAAGTAGCTAAATGTCCGAAAGATTTTTTACCAGAATATGCATTTATTGGTAGATCAAATGTGGGCAAGTCCTCTTTAATTAACATGCTTACCAACCATAAAAATTTAGCAAAAACTTCAGGAAGACCTGGAAAAACACAATTAATTAACCATTTTTTGATAAATAACAATTGGTTTCTAGTTGATTTACCAGGTTATGGCTATGCTAAAGTTTCTAAAAAAACCAAATCTGTTTTTCAACAATTTATAACCGATTATTTTGAAACTAGAGAACAATTAGTTTGTGCTTTTGTATTAATAGATATTCGGCATGAAGCACAAGCAATTGATATTGAATTCATGTCGTATATGGGAGAAAGCGAAATTCCGTTTTGTATCATTTTTACCAAAGCTGATAAAATTAGCAAAACTAAAATCGATTCGCATATAGCAGCCTACAAAAAACAAATGTTCGCTAACAATTGGGCAGAAATGCCACAATATTTTGTAACTTCAGCTACTGAATCTACTGGAAAAGAAATTGTCTTAAACTATATAGACGAAGTCAATCAAGAAGTTTTTAAAAACAATGGTCAGTTTTAATTACAACTTCAACTCTAGTTTTTCTGCAAAATAATCACAAAAATCCTTCATAGTTGCCGCCATTTTTTCGTCACCGGTAGCGCGAAGAAAAGTTTCGGTCATAGAGCTCAAGGTTTGGTGAAAAAATATTTTCATTTCGTCAACAGGCATGTCTTTAGTCCACAATTCAATACACTTAGTTGATTTTTCATTACTATCCCAAACTGATAGCATAAATGCTTTTGCTTCTTCTTGATTAATTCCTCCTTCTGTAGCTGCCCACATCAATTTTTCAGGAACTCTATTGTTATCTAGCTCAATCGATAATTTTATTTCAGTTGTATTTAGCATTATTTCTTAGGTTTATATTTAGATTTTTCAAATAATTCTTTGGGATTCATTTTTAACATATTCTGAAGAGAAGCGTCATTGTTTTTCATGTAAGACCGAACAATTTGCCATCCAAGCCAAACGCCTACTCTTCCTGGAGATTCATTATCAATTTCAAGATAAAATTTAGAAAAAGGAGCTGGATTAATAAATCGATTATTAAGTTTTTGATCGTCACTATACAAAAGTTGTTTTTCAATAAAATAGCGCCACATATAACTTTCATTTTCTTTACACCATTGTATTTGCTCGGGCATATATCCAATTTTACTAGCGTCATCATAATTTGGAATTAAAACATCTTTAAAATATAATTGTTTACCAAAGAAAATCATTTGACTCAATAAGTTTTTTTCTGTATTTGGGTTTGTTATTTGATAATAAAAACTACTAACAATATCAGGCATCATTTGCTTTTGTTCAAAATTTTGTTTCAAATATTTAGGAAATTGATAAAACCTATGTTCCTTACCTAAATACAATTCAAGGGAAATAATCAATAAACTATCTGCAAATATTACCTTATTGTTGTAATCCATTTCAGAAATTACAGTAACCACTTTTGGTGTTTTAGTTTCTGGGAAGTTATATTTTATCTGTTTAAAAAGAGTTTCTAATTCTTTCTGAACGGGTTCGAAATTTGAATATTTTTTTTCTACCTCAGAATACAACTCTCTCCAAAGTGGATTTTGCATTTTGTTTAACCAAATACTATCTTCATTACCAGCTGGAAAAAAATAAGGAAATGCTACTTTTAATTTATGTAAATCCTTTAGAGGAGTTTCAAAAAAAAGCTTGTCAAAACGTTCAACTTTAATTTGAACTGGAATCGTTTCTATTTCTTTTTCAACTTTAGATTTTTTATCACAGGAAACTGATAATACTATTAGTAAAATCAGGAAAAATGTTTTTCTCATTTATTTTATTTATTGAACAACTGTTAAATACCTAATAATTAAAAAAATATTAATATTCAATTACCTAGTTTAGGTGCATTAATTATTATTTTTGCAAATATACAATTACTACTTTTTAAAATCTTAAAGTATTATGACTAAAAAAAGCAAAATTCAGGTTGAAAAAGTAAACACACATATTGTTAATTGGTTAAAAACTTATGCTGAAAACGCAAAAGTATCAGGTTTTGTTGTAGGGATTTCAGGAGGAGTAGATTCGGCAGTAACTTCCACCCTTTGCGCACAAACTGGACTAAAAACTTTATGCGTAGAAATGCCCATTCATCAAGCACCAAGCCAAGTGAGTAGAGGTCGTGAACACATTGAACAATTAAAAAATAGATTTCCTAATGTTAAGAATATTGAAGCGGATTTAACATCGGTATTCGAAGGTTTTAAGAGTGTGATTCCTAGTAGTATTGATGAAGATAAAGTGAATTTATCACTTGCTAATACTAGAGCAAGAATTAGGATGACAACTTTATACTATTTTGCTGGAATTCATGGCTTACTAGTCGCTGGAACTGGAAATAAAGTAGAAGATTTTGGGGTTGGTTTTTACACAAAATATGGTGATGGCGGAGTTGATTTAAGTCCAATTGCTGATTTAATGAAATCGGATGTGTATGCATTGGGTGAATATTTAAAAATTCCAAATTCTATTTTGAATGCCTCGCCTACTGATGGGTTATTTGGCGATGATAGAACCGATGAAGATCAGCTTGGCGCTAGTTATGATGAATTAGAATGGGCTATGCTAGAAGATGAAAAAGGCAAAAGCATTGCTGATTTTGATGGAAGAGAAAAGATAGTTTTTGATATTTACAAACGATTAAATACAACTAACAAACATAAAATGGATAAAATTCCGCTATGTCTTATCTCGCCTGAAATAAGATAATTCTTATATTGAACTATATTGTACCTAAAAAAGACTTATTAAACCTTTTTATAATCCAAAAAGATTGTAAATTTATAGTATTAATTGTTTATTTACATTTTATTAGTTTAATAATTTAAAATCTAAGATTATGATTAAAGTTTGTTTAGCAGATTCACATCCAGTTGTTCATTTTGGGGTAAAATCTTATTTTAAAGAACATGATAGCATTTCTATAGCAGCTAATGTCGGAAGCTTTTTAATGATTAGAGACATTTTGCTTACCAAAGAAGTAGATATTTTGATTTTGGATTTAGAAATGGATGGACTTTCAAGTATTTTTGAAGTAAAGTCTATTTTGAAAAATTTTAATAAAACAAAAATCATCATTTACAGCGACCTTTCAGAGCAAGTATACGCACCAAATGCCATTAAAGCTGGCGTTTCAGGTTTTATATCCAAAAAAGAAAAACTTGATACATTGGGACAAGCAATTATTAAAGTAAGTCAAGGAAAAATAATCCTTAACGAAACTGTTAAGAAAAATCTTGATTTAATTGCAAAACAAAAGAAAAGTGAACGTTTGTACAGAAAACTGTCTAATCGTGAAGTTGAAGTTTTGCGCTATTTAAGTGATGGAAAGAAAAATAATGAAATCGCCGTTATTCTTAATCTTAACGAAAAAACTATTAGCACCTATAAATTAAGACTTTTGCAGAAATTGAATGTTACTAATCTAGTAGATTTGGTCAACAAGGCAAAAACGCTTGAAATAGTTTAGGTAGTGCTTCTAGACATTACCCTTCCTAATTTTTTCGCAAAAGAATTGATTAGTTTGTAATAATCCATAGCCATAGCCATAGACTCCATATTATCTGAATCAGGTTCAGTTGATATAGAGTTTTTTATTTCTTCGATTATTTTATCTACAAGATGCCATCGCAATGTCAAAATTGTTTCAGAAACGTATTGACTAATGGATTCATTTTTTGTTTTTGGAAAAATATTCTGACCTTCCCAATTGTGCAAAAATAACCTTTCATCTTCCATTAAAATATCGGTTACTTCTTGAGCAAATTCAGGTTGTAAATGCATTAAATATTGCTCAATATTAAAATTCTCATTTTGATGAAAATAAGAAATTAAATTATTGAATATATCTCTAAATAAAGGATTAGCCAACTCTACTTCATCTTCTTGCAAACTTAAAAATATTCTTTGATATACTTTATAATCCTTTTTTTCAGTTATATACTCAATTTCTGCTTCTTGATTTGTTTTTAAAAGCACATCTTCAAATTCCTCCGTTTTATTTCCGTACAGCAATAGAATTTCGATGATCTTTCGTTCTAAACTATAGAGAATGTCGAATTTTTCAATCTGAATAGGCGTTTCGTTTTTAACAACTTCAAAGGCTCTTTGCTCCTGCTTTTGCTTTTTTCCAAGGTCTGAAATGTCCTTTTGAACCAATTGAGACAAGGTACTTACTAGAACTTGTTCGGAAATTTCCATAATTCGAGAACACTCCTGAATATAAATTTCTCGCTGAATTCTGTCCGGAATTTTCGAAATACTCACCACCATATCCCGAATTAAATCGGCTTTTTTTATCGGGTCGTTTTTCGCATCATTCATCAACAACGATGCTTTAAATTGGATAAAATCTTTAGAATTTTCATCTAAATATTTGACCAACTCTTCGTAAGGCGTTTTCTTGGCAAAACTATCCGGATCTTCTCCGTCAGGAAAAGCACAAACTTTCACATTCATTCCTTCTTCGAGAATCAAGTCGATTCCCCGAATGGAAGCACGCAATCCCGCAGCATCACCGTCAAAAAGAACAGTAATATTTTTCGTCAATCTGTTAATTAATCGGATTTGGTCGGGTGTCAATGCCGTTCCTGAGGAAGCCACAACATTTTCTATTCCCGCTTGATTAAACTGGATAACATCAGTGTAACCTTCGACTAAATAACAATTATTTTGTTTGGCAATGGCTTGCTTGGATTGAAAAATCCCATACAAAACCTTACTTTTATGGTAAATATCACTTTCAGGTGAATTAAGATATTTTGCTGCTTTTTTATCATTGCCCAAAATTCTTCCTCCAAAACCCAAAACCCTTCCCGACATACTTTGGATGGGAAACATCACGCGACCTTTGAATCTATCAAACGGTCTGTCGTCTTTTGGAATTGTCAATCCGGTACTTTCCAGAAACTCTAATTTATAGCCTTTTCCCAGTGCTTCTTTGGTAAACGCATCCCAAGTTTCATGCGAATATCCAAGAGCAAATTTCTTTATTGTTTCATTGCTAAAACCTCTTTCCTTGAAATAAGAAAGCCCAATAGCTTTACCTTCTTCAGAATGTAAAAGCGTATTGTGAAAATAATCTTTGGCAAATTCAGAAACCAAGTACATACTTTCGCGAACATCCGTATTTGCTTTTTCTTCATCGGTTTGTTCGGTCTCTTCAATTTCGATATTGTACTTTTTAGCGAGATATCGAATGGCTTCTGGATAGGTGAAATGGGAATGTTCCATCAAGAAAGCCACAGAATTTCCTCCTTTTCCAGAACTAAAATCTTTCCAAATTCCTTTCGCTGGCGAAACCATAAACGAGGGTGAACGCTCATCAGAGAAAGGACTTAATCCCTTGAAGTTGCTTCCGGCACGTTTCAATTGTACAAAATCGCCAACAACCTCCTCTACTCGAGCAGTTTCGAAAACAGTATCTATAGTGGCTTTTGAAATCAATTTATGTGTTTTTGAAAGCCAAAGTTACAAAGTTTAGCCCGACTAAATTATTTATTGCAACAAATAAAATTAAATTTAAATCTTAAGCAATAATACAATTTAAATTTAAAAAAATTTAAAAATAAGCTGTTCTGATTTGATATTTCGGAAACTATAAAGACATTATAAATAGACAAATTGTCATATACCTAAGTAACGAATTAAATGTTATTTTTACATCACTAAATTAACCAAATCTTAATAATTATTTCCCAACAAATCTATTATTAAAATGAATCAAGAAACTCGCAAAATATCTGACTGCATAAATTTTGAGCATGAGTTCAAGGACACCCTTTCATTCATTTCGGAAATATGTGAAGTTCCGTTTGCATTTATAACCCATCGTGATTCTAGCGATACACTAACTATAACAAAAATAAGCTTTGATGCTGCGTCCATCCCTAAAGAGATTTTACTTTACAATCAGAATGTCATTAAACAGAGTGCCGTTATAAAAATTTCTGACCTAAAGAAAGACTCGAAACATCAATCTGATAATTCAAATCTTTCGGAATCTGAGTTCTGTTTTTTTGTGGGATTACCCATCCTTGATGATCAAAATGTAGCAGTAGGATCAATTTGCATTTTCGATTTGAAAGCTAAAGAACTCTCAATCGCTCAATTAAGATCCTTGGAATATGCTGCCAAACAAATTAGTTGCAAATTAGAAGCAATTGAACAAAATAAAGTTCAGTCAAATACAATAAGGGAGAAAGAAACCCAATTTCAATTATTCATTGACAATTCAAAAGAAATTTATTACGAACTTAACACAGAAGGAATCATCAGCTATGTGTCGAAAAATTGGACTGCTTTTCTTGGGCATGAACTCCACGAAGTGATAGGCAAAAACTACAGCTTGTTTTTGCATCCTGAGGATTTGAAAATAGTTACTGCTTATTTAAACAATACAATTGAAATAGGGAAAATTGAAAATGAGATTACCTATAGAATCTTGCACAAAGAGGGCCATTATACCTGGCACACTTCTAGTTTAAAATTATCTGAAAAAAATGGGGAAATTAATTATATTGGGAATTGTAGAGACATTACGGAACACATTGAAATACAACAAAAAATTTCACAACAAAAAGAATTTTATGAAAAAATACTAGATCAAATCCCAACAGATGTAGCTGTTTTTGACCAAGATCACAGATACCTATATCTGAATCAAGCTGCCATAAATGACGTTGAGCTTAGAGCGTTTATCATAGGAAAAGATGATTTTGAATATGCGAAACATACTGGACGAGATGATTCCTCAGCAACAAAAAGAAGGGCAAAATTTTTGCAAGCTATGGAATCTAAAAATTTGATTCAATGGGAAGACAGTATCACTAGTCCATATAATGGCTTAACCTCTTATCACACTCGAAAATTGAATCCCGTTTTCCATAAAGATGGTACTTTTGAAATGATGATTGGATTTGGAGTTAATATCACCGAAAGCAAAAAAGCAGAACAAGAAATCCTTAAAAGCAAGCAACTGCTTAATAGTATTATTGACAATGTTGCTGTTGGAATAATAATCCAAAATCCTCAAGCTGAAGTTATAGAGACCAATAAGTCCGCTTGTGAAATGTTAGGCATTACAGAAAATCAATTAATTGGTATGACTTCGTTTGACGAGTACTGGAAAGTATTTCATATTGATGGCTCTAATTTTCTTCCCGAAGAGCATCCTGCACTTAGAGCAATCAAATTCTTGAAGCCAGTAAAAAATGTAATTATGGGGGTATATCGCCCTGTTTCTATGGATATGGTTTGGCTTCTAGTTGATGCCGTTCCTGTATTTGATGATTTAGGAACATTGCTATATGTTGTATGTTCGTTTAATGATATCACTGCACTTAAAAAACTGGAAGATGAATTGCGGCAAAGCGAAGCTAAGTTTAAAGGAGCTTTTGAATATTCGCCAGCAGGAATGGCGTTAGTAGACGAAAAAGGGTATTATATCGAAGTCAACGATAAGCTTTGCAAAATACTGGGCTATTCGAATCAAGAAATGAAATCCTTAACATTTCAAGAAATCACTTATTTTGAAGATTTAGCCTTAGACTTAGAATATAAAAAAAGTTTAGATTCAGGCAAAACAACCAACTTCAACTCTGAAAAAAGGTTTATTAAAAAAAATAACGCTCTTGTATGGACAAATATTTCTGTCTCTTTGGTCAAAAAAAACAAAAATGAAATCTACTACATCGTTCAAATTATTGACATCACTGAACGAAAAAAAATAGAAAATCAAAATAAATTATTAATTGAAGAAAATAATAAAAACAGAGCTATTCAACTAAATGAAGCTAAAAACAGGTATCGTTTTTTAGCTGAAAATTCTGTTGATTTAATATGTTTGCATACGTTAGATACTACTTTTCAATATGTTTCTCCTTCGGTGGTCAATATCTTAGGATATAATCCTGAAGATATGGAAGGAAAATCTCTTTTAGATTTTGCCCACCCTGAAGATTTGAAAGACCTCGAAGATAGTTTTACTGATTTTATTGATGAAAAAGTAAATGACACCACTATTGCAAGATTTAGGAATAATGAAGGTAAATATATTTGGCTAGAAACGAAGGCAAATATTATAAAAGAAAAAGATATAAAAACAGGGTTTCAGTCTAGCAGCCGAGATATAACGACAAGGAAAGAAGAAGAAGAAATTATTGAAAAAACACTAATAAAAGAAAGAGAACTTAATGAATTACGGTCTAATTTAGTTTCTACCGTTTCCCACGAATTTAGAACTCCAATGACAACCATAAGAACAAGTGCTGAACTGATTTCTATTTATCTTGAAGGTCAAACTTTTGAAAAAAAACCGCGATTAGAAAAACAATTAAGAACTATCTCTGAAGAAATTGATAGAATAGTTGAACTGATGAATTCTGTATTAACTATTTCAAGAGACGATGCTGGAAAAACTAACTTCAACCCTGTTCAATTTGATTTAAAACAACTATGTCTTGAGGTAATTGACACTAGTTATAACAATCAAAAGGACGGCAGTAAAGTGCAACCATTTTTTAAAGGTACAAATTTTATTGTTTTTGCCGATAAAAACCTAATGACTTATTCAATTTTTAATTTGTTAAACAATGCCTTCAAATATTCCGTAGGGTCAGGCGATATAAAACTAATTCTTTCTTTAATTTCATCAAAAGTTATTCTTGAAATTATTGATTTTGGAATAGGTATTCCTGAGGATGACCAACAAAAACTATTTAATACTTTTTTTAGAGCTAGCAACACTAACGGTATTTCAGGAACTGGTCTAGGACTTTATATTGTTAAAACATTTACCGAAAAGAATTCAGGGTCTATTCAATTAGAAAGTGTTTTGGGAAAAGGAACTAAAGTAACCTTGGTTTTTCCTAGTTTAAAACTATAAATATCTAACATAAACTAATTGATAACCAAAAATAAATAACACTATTTGATAATAATTAGGTAAACGGTATATCAATGTGCACTAAAACAATGAAAACCTATAAAAGTTAAGATTAAAAACTAATTTCAATTATATACTTGATACTAAGAGAAGTATTAAAAAAATCTAATTACAAGAAAATTAAAAAATATTTTTCAATATAAAATAAACTAAAAAACGTAAATTCTAAATTCTCACCTAAACAACCTATTATAAACCTATTTTTTTCCCGAAAAATAAAAATTAATAAGTTGTAAATGTGTGAGACTATTTAAAAAAAATAAATTTACAAGAAAAAATAAAGGAAAAATTTGTTTTAACTGATAAGCTAAAAAAAAATCCTAATAAGTTAATTTTTTTGAATTGATTTAATATAATCCCTAGTAGTAAGGCCAACATAGGATTTAAAACTTGTTGAAAAATAAGACAACGAATTAAATCCAGTTTGATCTACTATGAACTGGATGTTTTTTTCTCCTAAATCAATAAGTCTAATTGCATATTCCAATTTAAACTCTCTTATATATTGGGATATGTTTTTATTTGAGAGCTTTCTAATTCTTTTATCCAATGTTGATCTGCTAATAAATAGTTCCTTTGATAATTCATCAACATTAATCTTCGACCTCATATCCTTCAATAAAAACTCATTGATTCTTGTTAAAAAATCTTTCTCGGATAAATTTATACTAACTTTTGAGAAAGGATCGACCTTGAATTTTTTTTCTATATTTTTTTTGAAATTTAATAGATTCCTAATTTTTAAAATTAATTCTTTTGGATTAAAGGGTTTCATTATATAATCATTTACACCGTTCTCCAAATGTTTATATTTCATTATATCATCCACATTGGCGGTAATAATAATAAAAGGAATTGAGTTGAATTCAGGTTTTTTTCGAATATTTATATACAATTGTTCTCCACTCATATTAGGCATCATCATATCACTTATAATAATATCTGGAATATTTGCAAATAAATATTCCAACGCCTTTACCCCGTCAAAAAACCAATTTACATTAAAATCACTCAATAATAACAACTCAGAAATCGAACTACCTAAAGCTAAATCATCCTCAATTAAAACTATCTTATTTATGTTTTTATTCATTGCACTAAAATAACTATTCTGATTATATTCATACAACCTTTTTTTTTTAATTATTAACAGTATTTAAAAATAATGATATTTGTATATTAAAATTTATAAACATATGAAATTAATTTATTGATAATTTGATTTTAGAAAGATCATAATATCCGGTATTTTACTTGGCCAATTTCATGTAAAAATATCGTTATTGTAGTCGTTTAAACTTTTATTTTATTAAATTTTTTTAGTGCAATTATTATGAAAGCTACATAATTAAAGTCCAGCCGACTAGCTATTGTTGTGTCAAATCTATTTAGTAACAAACTAAATCTGTCCACTCAAAGATTTGTTCTCTCAATTTTATAGCGCTCATTATACAGTAATTGGTCAAAATATTCATCTCTATCTGTATCTCCATTTCTTGTATTGAAACAAACATTAGCGTTTATTTATTTTTTCTCACAACATAGTCTAAACTCTTTAGAATAAAACCTGCATCAGCATTTAAAAAAAGTCCGTCAACTGGGATATTTGCTTGTTCTAATGTTACTGTTACTACTTCAAACTAGACTTCCAATATTATAAAGGTCGTTATGGCTAACAGCTATTGGGTTTGAAATGACTAATGGCAAACCCCGTCTATCGCTCAAATAAAACGCATTAGTTGTTTTTACGTTTCCTTCTGCCTTAATATTCGGCTTCTTCGCCTCCTCTGATTGCAGAAGTATGACTGCCATCAAAATCAACACTCGAAGGGTCAAATTTTGATTTATTCTTCTCTAAAATATTTATCCAACTTTTCTTTAAAAAATCTGTTCTACACCATTTACGATAATGATAATAAACCGATTGCCATGTCAACAAATTATCATCAAATAATTATTATTTTATAAGCAGTTAATGGTGTTGAACAGCTTTTTTTAACTTATTAAGAACCGCATTTACGATTTTTTTATGAAGGAACTGTTGTTTGAAAACCTCATTTTTCTAAAGTAAACTAAGAACAATCTCACTTTTTTATTATATCTTTGTAGATTACAATCTTTATAAGAGTTAATTTTTAAATGATTATGTTTTACATCACAAATTTCGTCAACCCTTTTATATTTACAAAATAAGTTTAAATTACTTCATTTCATAAATCCAAATTAAATAATGCAAAAAAATAAAATCCTTTTAGTTGATGATGAATTAAATTTAACAGAGACTATAAGCGAATTGCTTATTCATAATAATTACGATGTTAAGTGTGCAGCGAATGGACAAGTTGCTTTAGAGATATTAAATCATTGGATTCCTGACATAATTATAAGTGATATAATGATGCCCATTATGGATGGTTATAAATTTCAGGAAATTGTAAATGAATCCAAGTTACTAAACCAAATTCCTTTTATTTTTTTGACAGCAAAAAATGATGTCGATGAAATCGAAAAATGTTCCCTTAGAGGTATTGATTATTTCATTACCAAACCATTTAAAACAGATGATTTAATAAAAATTATACAAGTAAAAATTGAAAGATTTGAAAAAATAAAAGATACCTACAACACCCTTAATTTTAGTTATGAAAGTGGTTTTATAGCTGAAATCAACAGGCCTTTATATGGGATTTTAGGAACAATTGATCATTTGATAGAATCCAAAAATAACTTAGAGCAAAATGAAATTGATTTGTTTTATAATTCTATAAAAACATCTGCAAAAAAACTAAACAGGGCTATAAAAAATTCAACACTCTACCAAAACCTAAAAAACAATAAACTTGAATTTGATGATAATTTTCATACCGAAATATCAAATTGCTTTTTTAATATAAAGGATGAAATAACTAATACAGATGAAAAACAGGCTAATAGAATATTTTCCTCTATTGATCATTCAAATATAAAAATTAAAGAAGATTATTTACAATTTATCCTTTTTGAACTAACAGATAATGCATTAAAATTTTCCAAAAAATCTAAAAAAATTATTATTACAGGAAAAAAATATAATGAGGAATATTATGAGCTTAAAATAGAAGATTTTGGCATAGGGTTTAGCGATGACGAATTAAAAAAAATAGATGTAAATCAACCATTTAAACACGACCGGACGAAACAAGAAGGAATTGGATTAGGGCTCTTCATAAGCAAGATCTTAACAATAAAAGCTGGAGGTGTTTTCACAATTATTTCGCAAAAGAAATTTGGAACAATGATAAAATTATTTTTTCCTCTACATATAAAAAAGCAATAGCATTATCATTTTCTCCTTTCAATAACATAATTCACCATCAAAATCAAGGCGTCTTTAAACTCTGATTGAGGGTAATTATCCAAAAGCAAAAGTGCTTCTTGATGAAATTGTTGCATTTTTTGTTCTGCATAAATCAAGCCGTTGTTATCCTTTACGAAGGCAATAACTTCTCTCACTCGTTTTTTGTCTTTGTTATGATTTTTTATGGAATTGATCAGCCACGATTTTTCTTTAGAAGTACAATTATTTAATACATGAATCAGTGGTAAAGTCATTTTTTGCTCTTTGATATCAATTCCTGTGGGTTTACCAATGGCTTCTTCACTATAATCAAATAAATCATCCTTTATTTGAAAAGCCATGCCTATGAGCTCTCCAAATTTCCGCATATTCTCTACCTGAATTTCATCTTCAATTACTGATTTTGCTCCAAGTGCACAACATGCAGCAATAAGTGTTGCCGTTTTTTTTCGGATAATTTCATAATAAACCGTTTCGGTGATGTCGAGTCTTCTGGCTTTTTCTATCTGCAATAATTCTCCTTCACTCATTTCGCGAACTGCTACAGAAATAATTCGAAGCAAATCAAAATCGCCATTATCGATAGAAAGCAATAAGCCTTTGGACAATAAATAATCCCCAACAAGAACTGCTATTTTGTTTTTCCAAAGTGCATTAATTGAGAAAAAACCTCTTCGACGATTACTGTCATCTACCACGTCATCATGAACTAATGTTGCAGTATGAATTAATTCAATTACACAGGCTCCGCGGTATGTTCTTTCGTTTACAATTCCCGAAGAAACCATTTTAGAAGTCAAGAAAACAAACATCGGCCGCATCTGTTTTCCTTTTCGATTCACAATATAATAGGTAATTCTATTTAACAAAGCCACCTTTGAAGTCATCGATTCATAGAACTTTTTTTCGAAAAGTTCCATCTCATTTAGGATCGGCTGTTTTATTTGAGAGGTAATATTCATATGGATTTCAAAGATACTTATTTCAAATAAAACTTTAGCATCTATTTGAAAGCTGTTAGTAAAGAAAACATATTCTGTTTTAAATATTAAGTTTACTTAATTCTATGAAATAAATGTTACTAATAGACGTTTAAGAAATTATATATCATTTTTAATAAAAAAAAATAGTTTGATATTAAACCATTTATTAATTCTGTAATCTTAAATTAAAACCTTAAATATTTATATCATGAAAACTAAATTTTTATTATTCGTCGCCTTGTTTTCCATCACGTTTTTTATTGGTTGTTCGACCAATGAATCTGTTGATGTGCCTTTAACTTCTAGTATAATTACAAATGATGACGTTATTGCCAATTCAGAAATTGATACCTCCTTAGATGATGTCACAATTATTGCTGAAGACCAATTTTCAGTTCAGCAAAGTTTAACCACCAAGACAAGTGGCCCCGTAAAAAGCATCTTACCTCTTTGCGCTACAATTAACACTGTAGTTGGCACAGATTCGTATACGAAAACTATCGATTTTGGAACTTTGGGTTGTACTATGCCAAACGGAAATGTTTTGAAAGGAAAAATTATTATTAGTTTTTCTAAAAGCACTACCTTAGGTTTAAAAACTATTTCATATGTGCTTGAAAATTTCTATCACAATGACAAATTGATTGAAGGTAATAAAACCATTACTCACGAAATGAAAAGTACCGAATTGTTAGCCACAGTACATTCTGTATCAACCCACTCTATTGATGTAAAGGTAACCTTTCCTGACGGAAAAGTGTATACAAGAATTGGAACTCGGGTTAGAGAAATGACCGAAGGATTTGCAACGGTTGGAAACTGGGAAGATAATGTTTTCTTGGTTTGGGGATACAACATTACAACTTTTCCTAACGGTTCAAAATACACTAGTACTATAAAAACACCATTGCGATTTAATTCAAGCTGCAAAATGCCTTTTCCTGTTAGCGGTATTGTTGAAATAACAAAAAATGATGACCTAGCCACCTTAGACTATGGAAACGGCGAATGCAATAATTTGGCGACTATGGCTACTAATGGCGAGTCGAAAGTAATTGAACTCAGGAGAAATAAAATGTAAATCTTGCAGATTAAAAAAAGAGGTTTTCGCCTAGTAGTGCGAAAGCCTCTTTTTTTATGCTTCTTTGTTTGCTAATTGACCACAAGCGGCATCTATGTCTTTGCCCCTGCTCCTTCTCACTTTTACAACAATTCCTGTGGTTTCTAGTGCTTTGATATAGGCATTTATAGATTCTTCAGACGCTTGTTGAAACTCACCATCATCGATAGGATTGTATTCTATCAAATTGACTTTGCAAGGCACGTACTTGCAAAATTTCACCAAGGCATCGATAGAGGCTTTGTTATCATTAATCCCTTTCCAAACCACATATTCGTAAGAGATTTTAGATTTGGTTTTTTTGTACCAATATTCGAGAGATTCTCGCAATTCCGATAAGGGAAAATTAGCACTAAAAGGCATAATTTTAGACCTAATTTCGTCTATCGCAGAATGTAGTGAAACGGCTAATTTAAATTTTACCTCATCATCTGCCAATTTTTTTATCATTTTAGGCACTCCAGATGTAGAGAGCATAATCCGTTTTGGTGACATTCCCAAACCTTCGTTTGAAGTAATCATTTCGATGGCTTTCAACACATTGTTATAATTCATTAGTGGTTCGCCCATTCCCATAAATACAATATTCGACAAAGGATGATTGTAATACAAACGACTTTCTTTGTCTATAGCAATAACTTGATCATAAATTTCGGCAGGTTCTAGGTTTCGCATTCTTTTTAGACGTGCGGTGGCACAAAAATTACAATCCAAGCTGCAGCCTACTTGACTAGAAACACAAGCGGTTGTCCTAGTATTTGTAGGGATCAAAACACTTTCTACTACCAAACCATCGTGTAAACGCACAGCATTTTTTACAGTTCCATCTTCAGAACGTTGCATCGTATCCACCTTAATGTGATTGATGACAAAGTTTGATTCTAGTATAAATCGTGTTTGTTTTGAAATATTGGTCATATCATCAAAATGATGTGCGCCCTTGCTCCACAACCATTCATAAACTTGATTGCCACGAAAAGCCTTGTCTCCATTGGTGACAAAAAAATCACGTAATTGTTCTTTTGATAAAGCTCGTATGTCTTTTTTATCGATTTGCATGCGGCAAATTTAATGACTATTTGTTGATTTATTTCATCAATTCGCATAAATGCTCGTCTGTTGATTTGATAATTTAATAACTTTGCCAAAAAAAATAATGCATTTCATTTCCCAAGAATTAGAAGATTATATCGCCAATCACTCCCAAAAAGAACCTGAATTACTAAAATCTTTAGATAAAGAAACTTATCAAAAAATTTTATTGCCTAGAATGCTGAGTGGTCATTTTCAAGGTCGAGTTTTGAGTATGTTATCGAAACTAATTAGACCTATGAATATCCTCGAAATCGGAACCTATACTGGCTATTCGGCTTTGTGTTTGTGTGAAGGCATGCAAGAAAATGGTAGGCTTCATACGATTGACATCAAAGAAGAATTGGTTGATTTTCAGCGAAAATATTTTAACCAATCGGCATGGAAAAATCAAATCGTTCAGCATTTAGGTGAAGCAATTAATATTATTCCCGCTTTAGACCTACAATTTGATTTGGTTTTTATAGATGCCGACAAGGAAAATTACATCAACTATTTTGAATTGATTCTTCCAAAAATGAACAAGGGAGGTATTATTCTTTCTGATAATGTCTTGTGGAGTGGGAAGGTTTTAGAACCTATCCAACAAAATGACATCAGTACCAAAATTTTATTGGAGTACAATCTATTATTGAAAAATGACCCTAGAGTTGAAACAGTTCTGCTGCCCATAAGAGACGGCCTAACCGTTTCGAGAGTTATTTGATTTGCGTTCGAGAAAAAAAATAGGAATACAATTTAAAAAACAAAATTCCTGTAAAAATTCCAAAAACATAACCCGTAATAATATCCGTTGGATAATGGACTCCTAGATAAATTCGGCTATACGCAAAAATCAATGGATATAAAAAAATAAGAAAGCTGTATTTATAGTGTTTTTTGAGAATTAAAAACAAAAAAGTCATAGTTGCCAAGGAATTAGCTGCATGACCAGAAAAGAAACTAAATGTTTTAGAGTGATGTACAATTCTGATGAGACTGCTAATTTCTGGATTATTACAAGGCCTAAGACGCTCAAAAGTAATTTTACAAAACTCAACAGATTCATTACAAACTAATAATAACAAAGCAATAAAAAAGATAACGATTCCGAGATTTTTTAAACCTTTTTTTTTGAAAATTAAGTAACCTAGTAATATAAAAAAAGGAGCCCAGTATACTTGTTTTGTAATGATTAACCAGAGGTTATCAAAGGCTGGAGAGCCAAGGCTGTTTAAATAAATAAATAATTGGGTATCTAAAGCTATTATTTTTTCAAGCATTATTTTTTTCGTTTTATAGCACCTAAACTATCTACAATATCATCGGTAACTTCTTTGAATTCAGTTGTTGTTTCTTGTACTATTGTATTAGAAGATACATCAATGTCTTCGGTAAACTTGGAATAATTGCCCACAATAGATTTTTTTGTTTCATCGATTTCTGAAGTAAAATTTTGAGTAAAAGCGGTAAGACTTTTTGGATCAAAACCATTTGCTTCAGATCCTTTCTGAATTTCACTTTTGATATCGTTGGTAGCATTCTTTAACTGCGCCATAGCTTTACCCATTGTCCTTGCCATTTCTGGTACTTTGTCCGAGCCAAAAAGCATTAAAATAATAAATAAAATAAAAATTAATTCGCCACCGCCTATACCAAACATAATATGTTTTTTTAAAACACAAAGTTACAAAGTTGTGCAGTTACAAAATAGTGTAATTTGAAAAATAATTAAAATTATCTAATTCAAAAGTATAAATTGATTTTAATAATCGTATAATTAAAAATATTGTTAAAATTTTCAATACTGAAAGTATTACTATTATATTTGCACAAAATAATTTCAATATGAAAGAAATATTATCAACCATCAAAATACAAGTCAACAATAAAATTTATGTCAAAGACCCTGAGACATCTGTTTTAGGTAAAAAAATTATTGA
>NZ_JBJXDQ010000048.1:0-13346 GCF_046155325.1 Flavobacterium sp. | reverse complement strand
GAAGGTATTGTTTTTCATAAGAAAAAAAAACTTCATCAGGTAAATCATGATGAAGTTTCAAATATAAATTAATTAATTGTTAACCGTAAACGAATAATTGTTAATTAACAATTGATTATTATTTCTTGTTTAGCACTTTTTTTACTGCTTTTACAACATCATCTGCATTTGGCAACCATTCTTTTAGCAAAACTGGAGAATAAGGAGCTGGCGTGTCGGCAGTTGTTATTCTTTGGATAGGTGCATCAAGAAAATCGAATGCACGATCTTGAACCATATAGGTAATCTCGGAAGAAACACTTGCAAAAGGCCAAGCTTCTTCAAGAATTACCAATCTATTAGTTTTTTTAACAGAGGTCAAAATAGTTTCATTATCCATTGGTCGAACTGTTCTCAAGTCAATGATTTCGCAAGAAATACCTTCTTTAGCTAATTCGTCAGCAGCTATAAAAGCTTCTTTTATAATTTTGCCAAAAGAAACTATTGTAACATCTGTTCCTTCACGCTTAACATCTGCAAGCCCAATAGGTATAGTATATTCACCATCTGGCACTTCGCCTTTATCACCATACATTTGTTCCGATTCCATAAAAATAACTGGATCATTATCACGAATAGCCGACTTCAAAAGTCCTTTTGCATCATATACATTAGATGGCACTACTACTTTAAGGCCAGGAGTATTTGCAAACCAATTTTCTAAAGCTTGTGAATGGGTTGCTCCTAATTGTCCAGCAGAAGCAGTAGGTCCACGAAAAACAATTGGCACATTAAATTGACCACCAGTCATTTGACGAACTTTTGCTGCGTTGTTAATAATTTGATCAATACCCACTAAACAAAAATTAAAAGTCATATATTCAACAATAGGTCTGCATCCATTCATGGCAGAACCTACTGCAATTCCAGTAAAACCGAGTTCAGCAATAGGAGTGTCAATAACTCTTTTTTCTCCAAATTCAGCAAGCATTCCTTTCGATGCTTTATAGGCACCATTATATTCAGCAACTTCTTCACCCATCAAGTAAATAGACTCATCGCGACGCATTTCTTCACTCATTGCTTCGCAAATTGCCTCTCTAAATTGTATCGTTCTCATAGTATATCGTATATGTGTATTTTTCGAATGGCAAAAATAAAAATTTTAAACCACTTAAAAGCATAAAAATCTTTAAAATAATAGAACGATTTATTAAAAAACAACCCTTACAAATAAAAACTACATCGTTTTCAATAATACTAACCATTCTTGCTAAAACAATTAGTTAGCATTTTTTCTAAAAAAGTAATAGAGACGTTAATTAAAAATGAAAGTTTAAAAAATATTATGCACGCATAGTATATTTCAATAATTTATTATAATTTTGTAAAACCAATTTAGAAAAACACTTGCTATGAAAATACTAGTTTGCATCAGTCATGTACCTGATACTACTTCAAAAATTAATTTTACAAACAATGACTCAGAGTTTGATACTAACGGAGTACAATTTGTAATTAATCCTAATGATGAATTTGGTTTAACTCGAGCAATTTGGTTTCAAGAACAACAAGGTGCAACAGTTACGGTAGTTAATGTTGGCGGTCCAGAAACAGAACCTACGCTAAGAAAAGCTTTAGCAATTGGTGCCAATGAAGCTATTCGTGTTAACGCTAATCCAACAGATGGTTATTTTGTAGCTAAACAACTTGCTGAAGTTATCAAAAATGGCGCATATGATGTGATTATTGCTGGAAAAGAATCTTTAGATTATAATGGTGGGATGGTCCCAGGAATGATTGCTGGATTATTAGAATATAACTTTTTAAATTCTTGCACTAATATTACAATCGAAGGCACAACGGTAAATGCAATTCGTGAAATTGATGGAGGAAAAGAAACTATTTCAACCACTTTACCAATTATTATTGGTGGTCAAAAAGGTTTGGTTGAAGAAAAAGATTTGAGAATTCCAAATATGAGAGGTATCATGACTGCCAGAACAAAACCACTTACTATTGTTGAAGCTTTTGGCGCATCTATAAACACTAAAGCTGTTAAGTTTGAAAAACCAGCTCCAAAATCAGCAGTTAAATTAATTTCGGCTGACAATCTCGACGAATTAATTAATTTATTACACAACGAAGCCAAGGTAATTTAAGAATGCGGATTTTAGATTTCAGATTGCAGTCCCGAAGTTTCAGTAGCAGTGTGGAAATCTAAAATTCATCTTACTTCAAAAATCTAAAATCGTTTATTTGAAACACAATATAAATCAAGTTTTTAGTTTCCAGTCCCGAAGCATCGGGACTGGGAACTAAAATCAAAAATCAAAAATCATATGTCTATATTAATATACGCAGAATCTGCTGAAGGAAAATTCAGAAAAGTAGCTTTCGAATTAGCTTCCTATGCAAAAAAAGTAGCCGAATCTTTAGGAACAACTGTTACAGCCGTAACCATAAATACGGAAGATGTTTCAGAATTGTCAAAATATGGTGTCGACAAAGTTTTGAAAGTAACTAATAATAAGTTGTCTGGTTTCTCTGCAAGAGCCTATGCTGACGTCATCAAGCAAGCTGCTCAAAAAGAAGCTGCAAAACTAGTTTTACTATCCTCAACTACTGATAGTATTTATCTTGCTCCATTGGTTGCAGTGTCGCTAGAAGCTGGCTTTACCTCAAATGTAGTGGGTTTGCCCTTGAGCACAACTCCTTTTCAAGTTAAAAGAACTGCCTTTTCAAACAAGGCTTTCAACATTACTGAAATTGAAACCGACATCAAAATTCTTGGTCTTGCGAAAAATTCTTATGGTATTTTTGAAAGTACAGACGCGATTAATCGCGTCTGTACGGAAGAAGATTTTATTCCAAATATACAAGACGCTGATTTCAATGTAAAAGTACTGTCTGTTGAAAAAGGATCAGGAAAAGTATCCATTGCGGATGCTGATATTGTAGTATCAGCAGGTCGAGGTTTAAAAGGACCAGAAAATTGGGGTATAATAGAAGAACTTGCCAATGTCCTTGGAGCAGCCACTGCTTGTTCAAAACCAGTTTCTGACTTAGGCTGGAGACCTCATGGAGAACATGTTGGACAAACAGGAAAGCCTGTAGCTACCAATTTATATATTGCTATAGGCATCTCAGGTGCAATTCAACATATTGCAGGAATAAACTCCTCAAAAGTAAAAGTAGTTATCAATAGTGACCCCGAAGCACCATTCTTTAAAGTTGCAGATTACGGAATTGTGGGGGATGCTTTTGAAATTGTACCACAATTAATTGAAAAATTTAAAGCTTTTAAAGCTCAATAATATAAATTCTCTTCAGTCTTACCTTAATTAGTAGCTGCCTTCAAACAAGATAATCGTATCTTTGCTTTGAGTCAGCTTTTTTGTTTCGTGTTTTTTGTTTAAAATTGCATTATATTAAAATATATAATAAAAGCATAAATTGCTTTTAAAATTTGAATCATGAGTTTAGTCAAATTATCCATTAAAGGTATTTCATATAGTCAGACACAAAACGGAGCCTATGCTCTAATATTGAATGAAGTTGACGGTGAAAGAAAATTACCCATTGTAATTGGTGCTTTTGAAGCTCAATCAATAGCTATTGCTTTAGAAAAAGAAATAAAACCTCCTCGCCCATTAACCCATGATTTGTTTAAAAATTTCGCAGAACGCTTTGATATTGTGGTTAAACAAGTCATTATCCACAAATTAGTAGATGGTGTGTTTTATTCTAGTATAATTTGTGAAAGAGATAAAATAGAAGAAATAATTGATGCTAGAACATCGGATGCTATCGCATTAGCTTTGCGTTTTAATGCTCCTATTTTTACTTATAAAAACATTCTTGACAAAGCTGGAATTTATTTAAAAAACAATTCGATAGAAGCAGATAAGGAATCTCAAGAAATTGACGATATTCTTTCGAATCCTCAAACTTTTAGTGAACCCGTTGAGAGTAATAAATCTGGTGAAACTTACTCAAAACACACCTTACAAGAGTTAATTGAATTATTGGATCAAGCCGTAATTCAAGAAGATTATGAAAAAGCAGCTAAAATAAGAGACGAAATTTCGAAAAGATAGTTTTCAGATGGCAGATTTCAGATTTCGGAAAACCAAAAAATGTTTTATACTATTGATTAACGAATGTTGATGTTTGAAGTTCTTAACTTTTAAACTTTAAACTTTTAAACTTTAAACTTTTAAACAAACCATGAAACAATACCATGATTTAGTAAAACACGTTTTAGATAACGGAAATCAAAAAGGAGACCGAACTGGAACTGGTACAAAAAGTGTATTTGGCTACCAAATGCGTTTTAATTTAGCTGAGGGATTTCCGATGGTTACAACCAAAAAATTACACTTAAAGTCAATCATATATGAATTACTTTGGTTCTTGAAAGGGGATACTAATATTAAATACCTTCAAGAAAACGGAGTGAAAATTTGGGATGCTTGGGCTGACGAAAACGGCAACTTAGGCCCCGTATATGGTCATCAGTGGCGCAACTGGAACAGCGAAGAAATAGACCAAATCACCGAACTTATCAAGGAATTAAAAACCAATTCAAACAGCCGTAGAATGCTAGTTTCGGCATGGAATCCAAGTGTTCTACCCGATACTTCGAAAACTTTCTCGGAAAATGTAGCCAACAATAAAGCAGCTTTACCCCCTTGTCACGCGTTTTTTCAATTCTATGTTTCCGACAATAAATTGTCATGCCAATTATACCAGCGAAGTGCCGATGTTTTTTTGGGCGTTCCTTTTAATATTGCTTCTTATGCCTTATTAACCATGATGATTGCACAAGTTTGCAATCTAGAAATTGGGGAATTTATCCACACCTTTGGTGATGCGCACATCTACAACAACCATTTTGAGCAGTTAGAATTGCAACTAACACGTGAACCAAGACTTTTACCTACAATGATTTTAAACCCTAAAATAAATAACATCTTCGATTTTACTTTTGAAGATTTTACACTTGTTGACTATAACCCCCATGAATCGATAAAAGGAAGTGTAGCGGTTTAGTTTAATGTTTAAACTGACCGATATAAAAAACAAAAAATCCGCTTTTCAGCGGATCTTTTAGTTTATGACTACACGGTTATAACACCATTTTCTGTTCCTGCAAATTCATTCCATTGGAAAGAATCAGATTCGGCATCATTTACAAAAACACCATCAATTACATACTTAAATTCGTAAGAGGCGTCTTTTGGTAATTCGAAAACACCTTTGAATGTACCGTTTTTCAATTTTGACAAATCTCCAACTTTCTGATCCCAATTATTAAAATCGCCTACAACTGACGCTATATTTGCTTCTTTAGCTTCTACTGAAAAGGTAACTTTACAAACTGGTTTTGTTTTAACAAATTGTTTCTTTATTGACATAACTATTTCATTTTTAGAATTATGGGGCAAAGAAAATACATTATTTCGAATATTCAATATTCAGAATAAAGTTTTAAGAATTTGACTATTTTTATCCCAATTTTTAATTGGGTATATAAAAATAATTACTATTTTTTATTATATCAAAACCAGAAAACGTTTTCTTAATAAAGAATGAAATATTAAAAAATGGTGGCATTTCAAAATAAATTTTACCTTTAAACAAAAATTTTAATGGAAAAAGAACATCAAGAACAATATGAATATGCTCGAAGAAGATTAAACCAAAAGAAAATATTATATTTTCATTTTGTTTTGTTTCTTTTAGGAAGCTTATTTATGTTTATTGCCAATCATTTTCAAGCATTTGGGTATACCTCAAATTGGTCTGTATGGTTAATAACCCTTTGGACATTTTTATTTGTACTTCATTTTATAAAAGTGTACATTACCAATAGATTTATGGACAAAAATTGGGAAAGAGAGCAAATTAACCGCCTGATAGCCCTTCAAAAACAAAAAATAACAGAATTTCAAGTACAAGTTGAAAAGGATTTTACTTTAAATAAAAAATAAAATGATTATTCTTATAGCAGCTGTTGCCGAAAATAATGCCTTAGGCAAAAACAATGATTTACTATGGCATTTGCCCAATGACTTCAAACATTTTAAAGAAACTACATCAGGGCATCATATAATTATGGGGAGGAAAACTTTTGAAAGTTTTCCGAAACCATTACCTAACCGAACACACATAATTATTACGAGACAAAAAGACTACCATTACAACGGCTGTATTGTGGTTCAAAACATCGAAAAAGCGATTTGGGCTTGCCCGAAAGAAGAAGATATTTATATTATCGGAGGTGGAGAAATTTATAAGCAATCGATATCAATTGCTGACAAACTAGAGATTACACTTGTACATCATACATTTGAAGCCGATGTTTTTTTTCCTGAAATAGATTTAACGGTGTGGAAATTAACTTCTGAGATATTTTGTCCTAAAGACGAAAAACACCTTTATGATTATACTTTTCAAACTTTTATCAGAAAAAAATAAAATTTAGATTCAAAAATCTAGGTTACCTTTGCTGAAAATTATAAAAAATGTCAAAAATCATAACGCCTTATAAAAACTCTTCTCAAAGTAAGAAAGAACAAATTACCCAAATGTTTGACAACATTTCTGGAAATTACGACCAGCTAAATCGTGTTATCTCTTTTGGAATAGATGTAAAATGGCGTAAAAAAGTACTGCAAATAATAAGCAATTCTAACCCTGACAAAATTCTAGACATTGCAACTGGAACAGGTGATTTAGCTATTTTGATGGCAAAAACCAATGCAAATAAAATTATTGGACTTGACATTTCAGCAGGAATGCTCGAAGTTGGAAAGCAAAAAATTTTAGATAAAAACCTTTCTAAAACAATTGAGATGGTTTTGGCAGATTCAGAAAACATGCCTTTTGAAGACAATTATTTTGACGCTATTACAGTAGCTTTTGGTATTAGAAATTTTGAAAATTTAGAAAAAGGTTTAAAAGAAATTTTAAGAGTATTAAAACCAAACGGTGTTTTTGTAATACTAGAAACCTCAGTGCCAGTTAAAACTCCATATAAACAGGGTTATGCCTTTTATACCAAAAACATATTACCTTTAATTGGAAAATTATTTTCTAAAGACAATGTGGCTTATGGTTATCTTTCAGAATCGGCAGCGGCTTTTCCATTCGGAGAAGCACTGAACAATATTTTGAGGGAAAATGGGTTTATAGATGTTGTTGCAATGACACAAACATTTGGTGTAGCAACTATTTATTCAGCATCTAAAAGATAATTAGCTTACCATGAGAAAAATAATTGTTATATTTTTTTTAACCCTATTTATAAAAGGACATGCTCAATTTACAAAGAGTATGTTTAGTAAAGATCCTATTATTAATCTAGAAAATTTTCAAAAGCAAAGAGTTTATTTTGGTTTTTTTCTAGGTTTTAATTCCTATGATTTCAAAATTGATTATAAAACCGTTAGCGAGGATATTGAGGTAAAAAAGACTACAGGTTTTAATGTAGGTTTGGTAGCCGATTTAAAACTTCAAGAATATATTAATTTGCGTTTTGAACCTGGTCTTTATTATACCCAAAGAAACTTTGTTTATCCAGATAGCTATTTTGGATATACGCCTACTTATTCTCAAAAAAACAGAGAAGTAAATAGCACTAATATCCATTTACCATTATTACTCAAATTTTCTTCTAAAAGAACTGGAAATATTCGTCCCTACGTATTAGGTGGAGTATCAGCAACCCTTAATTTATCGGGTAATGCAAAATCAAAAGACGATAATTTAGAGCAAGTATTTAGAGCAAAATCATGGACTAAAAATTATGAATTAGGCCTAGGAATTGATCTTTTTTCAGAATATTTTATCTTTTCACCCTCCATTAGAGGCGTTTTTGGATTAAATGATGAAATTATACAAGATAATGACCCTTTTAGCCCTTGGACAAGCAATATCGAATCTATAAAGTCAAGAGCTATTTTTATCAATTTTACATTTCACTAAAGAGATTCATCCTCTTAGTCCACAAATTTTTTTAAGAAAATCTTTTAAACTCACTTAAAACAATAGCTGTTGCTGTTGCCACATTTAAACTTTCGGTTTTTTGTAAAGAACCAAATCTTGGTATCATGAGTTTATTTTTACATAATTTTTCTAACTCTGGAGAAATTCCGTTTGCCTCATTACCCATAATTATTATTCCTTCTTTAGGTAGTTTTGTTTTATATATGTTATCCCCATCCATAAATGTCCCATATATTGGCAATTTAGTTTTGACAATAAAATCTTCTAGGTCAATATAATTTACATTCACTCGAGATATAGAACCCATTGTGGCTTGAACTACCTTTGGGTTATAAAGATCCACAGCGTCTTTTGAACAAATTATCTGTTCAATTCCGAACCAATCACATATTCTTAAAATAGTTCCTAAATTCCCTGGATCTCGAATAGAATCGAGAGCGAGAATTAATCCCGATTGTTTAATATCAATTTCATTTGGTATTTTAAAAATCGCCAAACAACTATTTGGAGATGCCAAAACACTAATTTTTTTTAATTCATTTTCTGAAATAAGTGATTTTTTTTGAGTTAAAACTCTTGGAGAATCCATTTGTGTGGTATACAAATGATCTAATTCAAAATTTGAATCTAATAATTCTTGAATTACCTTTACGCCTTCGGCAAAAAATAATTGATAGCTTAATCTATATTTTTTTTGCTGTAAACTCGTTATAAGCTTTAATTGATTTTTACTAAGCATAAAATAATGTACTTTTGAATTAAATATTTTCGAACACTTGAAAAAGATTAGCACAAAAATAACAGCATTTATTCTAATTGCAACTATAATCATGGCATGTAATACTGTGAAAAGAGTTCCTGAAAATAAATACCTCCTTACTAAAAACCAAATAGAGGTTAATGGAAAAGTAATTAAAAATGAAAATCTACAGAATCAACTTTATCAAAAACCGAATAGTAAAATCCTTGGTTATAATCTGAGATTGAATTTGTTTAACCTTGCGGAACCTAATCCAGACTCAACTTATCAAGCGAAATTTACAAATAATATAGGAAAATATAGCCGAAAATCAAAATGGCTATCTTCAAAACAAGTAGATCGACTTGGTAAATCATTTTGGTATCATGGAATTCATGATTTCTTAAAAAAAACAGGAGAACCGCCTGTAGTTATTGATACAATAAAAACTAACAAAACAAAATTAAGACTACAGTATTACTATTTTAATGAAGGCTATTTTAATACCAATGTTACTCATAAAATAGACACTATTAATTCTAGAAAAGCAAAAATAAAATACTCAATAAACACTGGAAAGCCTTATTTTATTGACAGTTTGAAAACTAATATTCAAACACGTGTTCTAGATTCAATGTTCAAGTCTACTTTGTCACTTTCTTTATTAAAATCAGGGAAACAATACCAAACTTTGTTATTTACAGAAGAAAAAAAGAGAATTTCTGACTATTATAGAAACCACGGAGTTTACTATTTTCAGCCTAATTATGTCACTTTTAACATTGACTCTATATCGAATTCGAATAAAACCAATGTTGCTTTAAAGATAAATGATTATTCTTATCAAGAAAACGATTCAACAAAAACGGAACCTTTCAAAATATATAAAATAAGTGATGTCAATATTTTTACTGATTACACTCCCAATTCATCAAATTTAATTTCGGACAGTACATCCTTTAAAAATTTTAATCTTTTCAGTCGGTCTAAATTGAAATACAATCCAAAAGCAATTATAGATGCTGTGTTTATTTCAAAAGGAGGTCTTTTTGCAGACAATAAAACAATCTTAACTTCACGATATTTAAATAATCTGAAAATATTTAATTATCCCGCAATTCAATATGTGGTTGACAAAAGAGATACTACCGCCCAATCATTGATTGCAAAGATTTATCTTACCCCTAAAAAAAAATATTTATTTGGAAGCTCGTTTGACTTAACACATTCAAATATTCAAGACATCGGCATAGGAGGTTCCGCATCCTTAACCATCAGAAATGTATTTAATGGGGCAGAAACATTAGAAGTTTCAGGAAGAGGAAACATTGGCTCCTCCAAAGATTTGGCTACTCCAAATAATAATTTTTTTAATATCTCAGAATATGGAATTGATTTAAAATTAAATTTTCCAAGAATTTTTATGCCTTTTCGAACAGAAAAAATCATTCCTAAAAGCATGATTCCATCGACTCTCGTTGCTGTGGGATTATCGGTTCAAAAAAATATTGGTTTAGATAAAGAAAACTTTACTAGCTCTTTGTCTTATAATTGGTCTCCTAAAAAAAGTTACACTGCAAATCTTGACTTCATTAATATTCAATTTGTTCGCAATCTTAATCCTGAGAATTATTTTAATGTTTATACATCGTCTTATGATGCCTTAAACAAAATAGGAAAGATCTATAATATAAATCCTAATTACATTGATGGTGATGAGAATTTAACCATTGAAAATGGCACTTCAGGTTTTACCAATGATGTTTTATCAGGAATAACTAGTTTAAATTCTAATGATGACGATTATAAAACCGTTAAGAGTAATAACGAAAGGAAAAATAGACTAACAGAAAATGACTTTATTCTAGCTACTAATTACTCTTATTCAAAAACAACAAAAAGCAATTTACAAGACAATAATTTCTATCAATTTAAGGCAAAAGTTGAATCTGCGGGTACTTTATTATCATTACTATCTAATGCCTCTAATCTAAACAAAAATGAAAATGGTTATTATAAAATTTTTAATATAGAATATTCAGAATATTTAAAAACTGAATTTGATTATATAAAGTATTGGGATTTGTCTAAAGAAAAGATTTTTGCAATCAGAACATTTTTTGGAGTTGCACTACCCTTTGGAAATTCGAACAATATTCCATTTTCTAGAAGTTACTTTTCAGGAGGATCAAATGACAATAGAGCCTGGCAACCATATGGACTTGGTCCAGGTAGCAGCGGATCTGTAAATGATTTCAATGAAGCCAATATGAAAATAGCCTTTAGTGGAGAATTTAGATTTAAAGTTTTTGGCCCACTAAAAGGGGCTTTATTTGCTGATGCAGGTAATATTTGGAATGTGCTGGACAATGTAAAAGACGAAAATTCAACTTTTACAAATTTTAGTGACTTAAGAGAAATTGCATTGGGAACTGGAATGGGTTTACGATATGATTTAAGTTTTTTTGTGGTGCGATTTGATTTTGGTTTCAAAACCTATAATCCTGCCAAGGAAATAGGAAATAGGTGGTTTAAGGAATTAAATTTTAATCAATCTGTATTAAATTTTGGAATAAATTATCCCTTCTAATGATTTTAAATTCTTAATTTTGTCCCCTTTAATTTAATTTAAACAATTTATTATGGCACATAATATTAAAGCAGGAGTTGCAACAGGAGATCAAGTACAAGAAATTTTTGCCTATGCAAAAGAAAAAGGTTTTGCACTACCAGCAGTAAATGTTATTGGATCGGATACAATTAATGGGGTTTTAGAAACGGCCGCAAAATTAAACGCTCCAGTTATCATTCAATTTTCAAACGGAGGAGCACAATTCAATGCTGGAAAAGGATTATCTAATGCAGGAGAAAAAGCAGCAATTGCAGGAGGAATAGCAGGCGCATTACATATTCATACTTTAGCAGAAGCTTATGGCGCTACTGTTATTTTACATACTGACCACTGTGCAAAAAAACTATTGCCATGGATTGATGGTTTGTTAGATGCCTCTGAAAAACATTTTGCTGCTACGGGAAAACCTTTGTTTAGCTCCCATATGATCGATTTATCGGAAGAGCCTATCGAAGAAAATATAGAAATTTGTAAAGAATATTTGGCTAGAATGAGCAAAATGGGAATGACATTAGAAATCGAACTTGGAATCACAGGTGGAGAAGAAGATGGTGTTGATAACTCTGATGTTGATAGTTCAAAATTATATACTCAACCTGAGGAAGTAGCCTATGCTTATGAGGAATTATCTAAAGTAAGCCCTCGTTTTACTATTGCTGCAGCTTTTGGAAATGTTCATGGAGTTTACAAACCTGGAAATGTAAAATTAACTCCAAAAATATTGAAAAACTCTCAAGATTTTGTACAACAAAAATTTAATACTGGTCATAATCCAGTTGATTTTGTTTTTCACGGAGGTTCTGGTTCTACATTAGAAGAAATTAGAGAAGGAATTAGCTACGGAGTTATAAAAATGAATATTGATACCGATTTACAATTTGCTTTTACAGAAGGTATTCGTGATTTTATGATCAATAATATTGATTATTTAAAAACTCAAATTGGTAACCCAACGGGAGCTGATTCACCAAACAAAAAATATTACGATCCAAGAAAATGGTTGCGTGAAGGTGAAGTTACTTTTAATGCTAGATTAGAACAAGCATTTGCTGACTTGAATAATGTAAATACTCTATAATTTTAGATTTT
This sequence comes from Flavobacterium sp., assembly GCF_046155325.1. Lineage (GTDB taxonomy): Bacteria > Bacteroidota > Bacteroidia > Flavobacteriales > Flavobacteriaceae > Flavobacterium. The sequence goes on along the minus strand of NZ_JBJXDQ010000048.1, from coordinate 894 downwards.
AGATTTTAGATTTTAGATTCCCTAGTGCAATCTGAAATCTGAAATCTGAAATCTGCAATCTGAAATAAACATGGCTTGGTTTAAAAGAACAGAAAAAGGAATTACTACGGCTACCGAAGATAAAATGGATGTCCCAAAAGGACTTTGGTACAAATCTCCAACTGGTAAAATTATTGATTCAGAGGAATTAGCACGCAACTTATATGTAAGCCCAGAAGACGGTTTTCATGTTAGAATTGGCAGTGCCGAGTATTTTGAAATCTTGTTTGATAATAATGAATTTATCGAATTAGATGCCAAAATGACCTCAAAAGATCCTTTGCATTTTGTAGACACCAAAAAGTATTCAGATCGTCTGAAAGATGTAATGGCCAAAACCAAATTGAAAGATGCAGTTCGCACAGGAGTTGGAAAATCAAAAGGAAAAGATTTAGTGGTTTGCTGTATGGACTTTGCCTTTATTGGTGGTTCTATGGGAGCTGTGGTAGGTGAGAAAATTGCTCGTGGTATAGATCATTCTATAAAAAACAACATTCCATTTGTAATGATTTCAAAATCTGGTGGTGCTAGAATGATGGAAGCAGCCTATTCGTTGATGCAATTAGCCAAAACATCAGTTAAACTTGCCCAATTAGCAGAAGCTAAAATCCCGTATATATCTTTAAGCACAGATCCAACCACTGGTGGAACAACAGCTTCTTATGCAATGCTAGGCGATGTAAACATTTCGGAGCCAGGAGCATTAATCGGTTTTGCAGGACCTAGAGTTGTGAAAGATACCACTGGTAAAGACTTGCCTGAAGGTTTTCAAACTTCAGAATTTCTGCTCGAACATGGTTTTTTAGATTTCATAACTCCTAGAAAAGAACTGAAAGATAAGATCAATTTGTATCT
>NZ_JBJXDQ010000047.1:0-5246 GCF_046155325.1 Flavobacterium sp. | reverse complement strand
TAAATAAAATTTATCTTCTTTCCAATTCATAGGATTGTTTTCTATATAGGTTTGTATGCGTTCCCATTCGGGCGCATTGCGAATAATATGATCGTGAAATCGGGGTTGCCACCCAAAATCGGCATGGATAAAACGGGCATTTTTTGTTACCACCGATTTATAGGAACGCATAATGGCAGAAATCGTCCCTGATTTTGGGGATATATTCGCCATTTGTTTGTTTTTATTGGGGATAGAGACGTTGCATTGCAACGTCTGTACGGGGCATTGCAACGTCTGTACGGGGGATTCGTTTTCAGAGACGTTGCATTGCAACGTCTGTACGGGGCAATGCAACGTCTGTACTGGGCAATGCAACGTCTTTACAACGTTTTTATCAATAATCAAAATCCCATGAACGTGATTGGGCATTACCACAAAATTCCCCAATTCGATATATGGAAAATGTTGGGGTATTTCCATCCAATATTTTTCGGCTAACGTTCCTATTTCAGACGTTATAAATTCCGAATCCATAAAATCACCAAAAAAATGATCCCTGTTTTGGGTGCAAATCGTGATGAAATAGGCACCGTTTGTACCATAATCCCAATTTTTTAATCGCGCTGACGGAATTCGGTATTTATTTTGAAATTTTTCGGTCATATCAAAATGGGGTTTCAATTCCTAATTCTGTACAAAAACCTTCAATTGTTGCATCGGTAGTTTTAGCAAGGTCTGCCAATTCTCGTAATTCGTTGGTTATGGCTTTTAAATCTATAGCATCTTCTTCTTCAAAAGTATCTACATAACGAGGAATATTCAGGTTGTAATCGTTGGTTTCCACTTCGCTTAAAGCGGCAATATGGCTGTATTTTTCTTCTTCGGTTCGGTTTTCATAAGTGCTTATGATTTTGTCAATATCTTCGGTACGCAATACATTTTGGGTTTTTACCTTTTCGAAATGTTGGCTGGCATCTATAAATAAAATGCTTTTGGCATCGGTACGCTTTTTCTTCAAAACCAAAATACAAGTCGGGATACTGGTTCCGTAAAAAATATTGGCTGGTAAACCTATCACGGCATCCAAATAATTCTTTTCCTTTATCAAATATTCCCGTATGTGTCCTTCGGCACCACCACGAAACAAAACACCGTGAGGGAGAACGATTGCCATAGTTCCGTTATCGGCAAGCTGGTGCACCATGTGTTGCACAAAGGCAAAATCGGCTTTGCTGCTTGGTGCGAGTTTCCCATAAGCAGAGAAACGGTCATCACTCATAAACAAGGGACTGGCACTCCAATTTGCAGAAAAAGGAGGATTGGCAACAATGGCTTCAAAACGCATATCAAAATGCTGTGGGCGTTCCAGCGTATCTTCGTTTTTTATATCAAATCGCTTATAATGCACATCGTGCATAATCATATTCATGCGGCATAAGTTATACGTCGTAGGGTTCATTTCCTGTCCGTAAAAAGCACTTACGTCTTTTACTTCTTTGGCTACACGCAACAATAACGAACCAGAACCACATGTTGGGTCATAAACGCTCTTGAGTTGGTCTTTGCCCACCGTTACCAGTTGAGCCAAAACGCTGCTTACTTGTTGTGGCGTATAGAATTCGCCTGCTTTCTTGCCTGCGCCACTGGCAAACTGTCCTATTAAATATTCGTAGGCATCGCCCAGAACATCGCTGTCGGTGTTTTCTAAATCAAAATCAATTTCATCCAAATGCACCAAGACTTTGACGATGAGTTCGTTTTTGTCGGTTTCGGATTTTCCGAGTTTATGAGAGGTTAAATCGAGGTCGGAAAACAGGTTGCCAAAATCTTCTTCGCTTTCAGAACCCATCGTACTTTGCTCAATGTGCGTGAGTACTTTGGCTAAATCACCCAGAATGAAATTGTTTTTTCCGCCTGCGTTTCCTCTTCGTGCTAATTCCGAAAACAAATCGGCTGGTTCCAAGAAAAAGCCCAATTTATCAATGGCGAGTTGTTTTATTTCGTGCATCAATGCAGCTTCCTCAGGATGTCCTTCTATTTGTTGGAAAGTTAAACCGTCTGGTTTTAGGATGGTATTGGCATACAAATCCATTTTTGTACTCAGGTACTTGTAGAAAATAAAACCTAATATATAATCTCTAAAATCATCGGCATCCATTTTCCCACGAAGGGTGTTGGCGATATTCCAAAGTTGTTGTTCTAATTTTTGTTTTTGTTCTGCTGCCATTAAGGTATAAAAATTGTTAGGTGTAAACTGCTTTCGATTTTGAGCCAAAGAAATGTACTCTGCTAACGGTGTAGAAGTATTGTTCTTTGGGGGCGATTTAATAAAAGGTTAAAAGTAAGAAATTACTTTTTAAAGAGGGACTGCTTTTTGTGTTTAGTTTAGGAATTGTGTTGAAGGCAGTCAATACAGCTAAAGAAGAATTTACCAACCTTTATTTTCAGCTGTATTTGTATTTCCTTCTTTTATAGATTTTTCAATTGCATCAATAGAGGTATAAGCCGCTTTAGTCCCTTTATAAAGTGCTTTTGTATAAACAGGGCTTTGCCATCCATCTGGATTAATTGGATAACTGTCGCTTACTTTTATAGTTGAGTATGTTGGAGGCGTATTACCTCCAGACATTTTTGAATTATATTCAGTTAATTTAATAAAAATTCTTGCCTTACCATCTTTGATATCAACCCTGATAAAGTGTGACAAATCGAAGTAATACAAAGAACAAAAAACAAAAAAAGTGGAAACGCTAGTTTTTCACTTTAAAAATGATTATATTTTACTGATAATTAATGCTTTATTCTTCAGCAACTTTGTTTTTGTTATCTACTTCTTCCCAAGTATTTTCTATTAATGCGTAAACCGCTGTACCGTTCTTTTTTAAGCGAATGAAGTTGTGTAAATAAGTTTTTTAAAATTATTATAAAAACCCATCGTATTGCTCCAAAAAATACACCAATCTCCCGACTGCTGCTTGCTGTTATTTGTCATTGCGAGGAACGAAGCAATCTCACTAAGTTGCTCAACTCGTCTGCCCTTGTTAGTGTGATTGCCACGCTATCGCTCGCAATGACAAAATCAATGAACTAACTCACTCTGATTCCTGAACACTAATTCCCCATCAAAAGAATCCAGTAAAATTATGCTGTCTGGTAGTAATTGTTATTTCTTGACGTATTAACTAGCGGGTTTTATGAAATTTATTCTTCCTTTCCTCTTTCCAATTTTCCAAAATCATCAGTAGGATGCAGCCATTTATTTTTACCTAATTCTTTTGGTACTTCTTTTCGAGTTGCTATTGTAGGTTTAAAATCAGTTTGACTCTGATTCCTGAACACTAATTCCCCATCAAAAGAATCTAGTAAAATTATGCTGTCTGCGGTCACTTTTCCTGACAGAATCTCTTTCGACAATTGGTTCAGCACCTCTCTTTGTATCACACGTTTTACGGGTCTAGCACCAAATTGCGGATCATAACCTTTCTCGGATAAATAGGCAATGGCTTCTGGCGTGGCGTCCATCGTGATGCCTTGTTGAAGTAGCATTTTGATTACTGATTTCAGTTGCAGACCCACGATTTTCGTAATATTAGCATTGCTTAACGGCGTAAACATCACAATTTCATCTATACGATTGATGAATTCCGGACGAACGGTTTGTTTCAACAAGCCCAAAACTTCCACTTTGGCAGCTTCGGTGGCGGCTTCAATGCTTCCTTTCAGATTTTCGAATTTATCTTGTATAATCTGGCTTCCCATATTCGAAGTCATAATGATAATCGTGTTTTTGAAATCGGCAAGACGTCCTTTATTATCCGTCAAACGTCCTTCGTCCAAAACTTGCAATAATATGTTAAAAGTGTCGGGATGTGCTTTTTCGATTTCGTCTAACAAAATCACAGAATACGGTTTTCTACGCACAGCTTCGGTCAATTGTCCGCCTTCGTCATAACCCACATATCCTGGAGGCGCACCCACCAATCGGCTTACACTATGGCGTTCCTGGTATTCGCTCATATCAATTCGGGTCATTGCATTTTCATCATCGAATAGATATTCTGCCAAGGCTTTTGCCAATTCGGTTTTTCCAACACCAGTTGTTCCAAGGAAAAGGAAGGTGCCCACCGGTTTTTTCATATCCTGTAATCCGGCACGACTTCGTCTCACGGCATCGCTCACGGCTTCGATGGCTTCTTCCTGACCCACCACGCGTTTGTGTAATTCATCTTCGAGTTTCAAGAGTTTTTCTCTTTCGCCTTGCAGCATTTTCATCACGGGAATTCCGGTCCATTTTGCCACGACTTCGGCAATGTCTTCGCGGGTGACTTCTTCTTTAATTAAAGAGCTTCCGCCAGATTGATTTTCGACCAATTGTTTTTGGAAAACATCCAATCGCTCTTGGGCTTCCTTGATTTTTCCATACCGAATTTCGGCTACTTTTCCGTAATCGCCTTCGCGTTCGGCACGTTCGGCTTCGTATTTGAAGTCTTCGATTTCGGTTTTTACAGCTTGGATATTATCGACTACATCTTTCTCTGATTTCCATTTGGTGAAGACTTCGTTTCGGTCGTCTTTCAGGTTAGCCAAATCCATTCCCAAAACTTTGAGTTTGCTTTCGTCTTTTTCGCGTTTAATGGCTGCAATTTCGATTTCCAATTGCATTATTTTTCGATCCAAAACATCCAGTTCCTCGGGTTTCGAATTAATTTCCATGCGGATTTTGGATGCCGCTTCATCCATTAAATCGATGGCTTTATCCGGCAAAAACCGATTGGTAATATAGCGCTGCGATAATTCGACAGCGGCAATTATGGCATCGTCTTTTATCTGTACTTTATGGTGTGTTTCGTATTTGTCTTTAATACCACGGAGGATGGAAATGGCACTTTCGGTATCGGGTTCTTCAATCATTATTTTTTGGAAACGTCTTTCTAAAGCTTTGTCTTTCTCGAAATATTTTTGGTATTCGTCCAATGTGGTTGCGCCAATAGCACGCAATTCGCCACGCGCCAAAGCGGGTTTCAGGATATTTGCAGCATCCATAGCGCCTTCGCCACCGCCAGCACCAACGAGTGTGTGGATTTCGTCAATGAAAAGCACAATATCACCTTCGGCAGCGGTAACTTCTTTCACAACCGATTTTAGTCGTTCCTCAAATTCACCTTTGTATTTGGCTCCGGCAATCAAAGCGCCCATGTCCAAAGAAAAGACGATTTTGTCTTTCAAGTTTTCGGGAACATCGCCATCCACGATTCGGTGTGCTA
>NZ_JBJXDQ010000046.1:0-5460 GCF_046155325.1 Flavobacterium sp. | reverse complement strand
CTGAAATCTGCCTTCTGAAATCTGTTACCTGCCACCTGCCTTCTGTTATCTGCCATCTGTTATCTGCCTTCTGAAATCTGCCACCTGAAATCTGTTACCTGCCATCTGTTATCTGCCATCTGTTACCTGCCATCTGAAATCTATCCTAAAAAGCTTTTAAGCTCAAATCCATATTATAAACTGAATGGGTCAAGGCTCCCGAAGAAATGTAATCGACACCGCACTCAGCATATTGGCGTATTGTATTTTCGTTGATGTTGCCCGAAGATTCTGTTTGACAGGAATTACCTATCAAAGCGACCGCATTTCGAGTATCTTCAAAATTAAAATTATCAATCAAAATCCGGTAAACGCCATCGCTTTTTAGAATTTCCTGAATCTCATTTAGGTTTCGAGCTTCGACAATAATTTTCAAATCAAGCTTGTTTTCCTTTAGATACGCTTTGGTTTTTGCAATAGCTTTTGTAATACCACCAGCAAAATCATTGTGATTGTCTTTGAGCATAATCATATCATAAAGTGCAAAACGGTGGTTCTCGCCCCCACCAATTTTCACAGCCCATTTCTCGCAAGCACGAAAACCAGGAGTAGTTTTGCGAGTGTCTAAAATTTGGGTTTTTGTACCTTCCAAAAGTTGCACATAACGGTTTGTTTTTGTAGCTATGGCACTCATTCGTTGCATGGAGTTCAGCACTAGGCGTTCTGCTTTCAAAATAGATTGTGAGCTGCCTGAAACATGAAGTACAACATCCCCTTTTTTGACAGGAGTTCCATCTACAATAAAAAGTTCTATTTGCAATGTTTTGTCTACATACTCAAATATCATTTTGGCAAAAGCCACACCCGCAATAATACCATCTTCTTTGACCAATAGTTTTGCTTTTCCGGATGCCGAAGCTAGAATACAGGCTAAAGAACTGTGATCACCCTGACCCACATCTTCTCGAATACCGTTTTGTATAATGAGCTGTAATTCGGTATCGAATTGTTTTTCGCTAATCATTTTAAAATATATTTTTTTTTCAAAAAGCTAAAGTAGGATTTATTTTTATGTATTTGAAATGAATTACAAAGTTCACAATCTCGATAGCTATCACGATTTGCAAAGTTCACCATTATAAAGTTTAAAAACAATTGTTATATTAGTATCCTAAAAGCATAGAATATGGATTGGAGTGCCAAAATCATCAGCCATAAAGGCAGCAAAAGAATTGCGGTCTATTTCGAAAAAAACGCCGATTTAATCGCTAGAATTAAATTGATAAATGGTTCACGCTGGAGCCAATCATTAGTAGCTTGGCATCTTCCGGATACGGATGAAAACAGAGAACGATTTGGCTTAGCGCCTCATTACCAATCAATACCTTCGGCAGAAGGGATTGAAAATATTGAAAAATTTAAACAATGGTTGCGCTCCAAACGCTACAGCGAAAGTACGCTAACTACGTATAGCGAAGCTCTGAAATCGTTCTTGATTTTTTACCGAGAAAAACCCATTGCCGAGATAACTAATGACGATGTAATTGTTTATAACAACGAGTATATCTTGAAAAATAATCTTTCGGCATCATTTCAGAACCAGATTGTAAATGCATTAAAATTATTCTTTCAAACCATTCGAGAAACTAAGATTGAAATTGATAAAATACATCGGCCAAAACGATCAAAAGTACTACCAAATGTTTTGAGTAAAGAGGAAGTTAAAGCCATCATAGAAGCATTAACAAATGTTAAGCATAAGACAATGTTAAGTTTAATTTATGCTTGTGGTCTTCGCCGAAGTGAACTATTAAATTTGACTTTTAAGGATATCCAAAGCGACCGGAAGTTATTATTTATTAAACAATCAAAAGGTAAAAAAGATAGAATTGTACCTATAAGCGATAAAATAATTGAAATGTTAAGAGACTATTATAAACAATACCTCCCAAAAACATGGTTATTTGAGGGTCAGCGAGAAAATACAAAATATTCTGACAGAAGTTTAGAAGAAGTTCTAAAAAAAAGCATTAGATTAGCAGGTATTAACAAACCTGTAAGTTTGCATTGGCTTCGGCATAGCTATGCAACCCACTTGCTAGAAAGTGGTACAGATTTACGATACATTCAAGAACTTTTGGGACATAGCAGTAGCAAAACAACTGAAATTTACACCCATGTAAGTACTAAAAACATACAAAATATTAAATCACCTTTTGATGATTTATAAAAAATAATACGCAACTAGAGTTGAGTATATACAGCTAAAAAAGATAGATATACTCAGTTTTTGGCTTAGAAACTGAGTATATAAATAAGTTAGCCGTCATTGTAGAGCGACACCTCAAACCAACAACTTCCCGACATTTTTTGGCATTTGGGAAAAATATTTTTACAAAAATTTGCGTAGCTAAATAGCTACACTTATATTTGCAGTCAAATAACTACATAATGAATTTAAGACGAGACGTATTCCAAGCCATTTCAGATCCGACAAGACGGGCAATTCTACTTTTATTGACTACCCAGACAATGACAGCAGGTGCAATTGCTTCCAACTTTGACACAGCAAGACCGACAGTTTCTAAACATTTACAGATACTTACCGAATGTGAATTACTAAACCAAGAACAAAATGGCAGAGAAATTTACTATCAAATAAATGCAAACAAAATGAAAGAAGTTGCCGACTTCATTGAGCCATTCAGACAAATGTGGGACGACAGGTTCAATAAATTAGAAACTGTTATGAAAAATTATCAATCCAAAAATAAAAAGTAATGGAAAATAGAACAACAATAAATGCCGAAGAAGGCAAACAAGATATTTTAATTACAAGAGAATTTGATTTGCCAATTGAATTGCTTTTTAAAGCCTATTCAGAACCTGAACTTTTGGAACAATGGATGGGAACAAAAGTGGTAAAATTAGAAAATAAAAATTACGGAAGTTATCAGTTTGAAACATCACACAACGGAAATGCGGTTTTTAAAGCTCACGGAACAATCCATTCGTTTATACTCAATGAAAAAATAGTAAGAACTTTTGAAATGGAAAATATGCCAATTGATGTGCAACTTGAATTTTTAGAATTTTCAAAAATTTCCGATGAACAAAGTAAACTGAACATTCACATTATTTACAAATCAGAACAACACCGAGCGGAACAACTAAAAATGCCATTCGCAAACGGATTAAATATAGCACACAATAGACTTCAAGAAATTGGTAACAAATTAAAATAACAAATTATGACAAAGACAAATAAGACAATCTTTTGGATAGCAACCATTTTACTATCATTAGGAATGCTTTCGGGCGGGATAGCACAAATTTTAAAAGTTCAACAAAATGTTGACGGTACTGTTCATTTAGGATATCCAATTTATTTAATGACCCTACTTGGCGTTTGGAAAATTCTTGGCGTAATTGCTATACTCATTCCTAAATTTAAGTTACTCAAAGAATGGGCTTATGCAGGCTTCTTTTTTGCAATGACAGGAGCAGTAATATCACATATTGCAGTTGGCGACACTTTTCTTCAATTCCTTGCACCACTTATTTTTGTAATCCTTACAATTGTTTCTTGGTATTATCGACCAACAGACAGAAAAATTATTTTAAACGAAAAATAACTTCACAATGAAATATAAAGTTGATTTTAAAAACGTTTCTACCATAGGTTTAGAAACATCACCATTTGCCGAAAAATTGGCAGGATTAAGAGCTAATGAGGCAAGGTATTTTATGAATAAGTATAAACACGAATTTTATACCGAACCAGCAAATAAGAACCAAGACACTGTGAATTGGGTAAACAATATTTTAAAAACTGAAAAAGTTATTGAATTAGCGTCAAAACCATTAGAAATTTCCATTGTAGAAGTAGAAAATATCAAGTGGACTTTTGTATTTTACGAAAGCGGACTTACAATAAATGTTCTTTACACATTAGACGACAAAAAGAAAAGAGCCGTAGGCTTTAAACTAACAGAAGGAATGGAAATCCCAACAGAATTGGAAAGCAAGTTTAAATTTGCTAGACAAAAATCGAAATTGGCAGGAACAATTAGGGGAACGTTTTTTGTAATCAAAGGCGAATATTTATAATGAAAAGAAAAACAACGAACGGCTAACAGCAGTTTGGCAAAATGGCGGGTGTAGTGCTAAATTCAAGTTCAGTTCTTCGATTGAACATTTGTGCAAAACTGAACATTTGTGCTCCGATTTCCGCCACTTCGCCAAGCTGCAAACCGTTATGCCTCAGTTTTAAAGAACCAAAACTATAAAGAGAATGAATGATAAAGAATTAAGAATATTATTTTTAAAAACAAAATTAGAAACCGAATCTCAAAATCTTAATTCTGATAATTTTTTTGAATTAATAAAGCACAAAATTGGTTGGGAAAAGTATAATCAAATTTACTCCGAATATGCTAGAAACTCATTACTAGACGCGCAAACACATACTAAATTAACAGAATTAGGAAGAGCTACATTGAGCGCTTTGGAAGCAGAAAATAATCATGAAGTTAAAGACAAGGAAGCAGAACGTAAAAAACTACATAATGAATCTAAGCTATCTAATTGGCAAGTTAAAACCTTTTGGCCTTTATTTATAATTGGTTTATTTGGTGGTTTATACAGTGGATTTGACATTGTCAAAAATTTAACCAAAGAAGAAAATGTTAAATCAAAACAAGTAACCAAAGAGGAAATGGAATCGGAAATAAATAAACTGCGTTTTTTAATTATAACTAAAAAGGATACTCTTAAAACCGCAAAACCGAAGGCATAACAGCCGTTTCGCGCAATTGCGAATTTTGTTCAAAATTCACGTTTGCGTTTCGCAAGAAATATTATCTTAGTGGAAAATAATCGGTTCCGAACTTCGCAACTGACGCGAAGCGGCGGAACGTTAGTGGCAATTAAACCAAACGACACGTAAAACGTCTAAACGAGATAAATTAAAATAAAAATGAGGCAAGTAATTTTACTTATGACAATTCTGATTACACTTATTTCGTGTAACAAAGATGACAATCCAACAACGATTGTGGACAAACCAAGTGAACAAAAAACAGTAAACCTTACAGTTGACGGAAACGCAAGAAGTTTTATTGTATATCTTCCGACTGGTTACAATAATGCAGGGAAAATGCCAATGATTTTTGCCATTCACGGAGGAAGTGGAACACCCGAAGGAATGATAAACATTGCTAATTTTAAAACTATTGCTGACAGAGATAAAGTTGTTTTGGTTTATCCAGCAGGAATTCAAAATAATTGGAACGATGGAAGACCAACAACACCAAATCAGTTAGGAATTAACGATGTTAGTTTTTTCAACCAAATGTGTGATTATATGATTGCCAATAATTCAGTTGACGGAACAAAAATTTATGCAACAGGAATTTCTAACGGTGGTTTTATGTCTTCACGTTTGGGCTGTGAATTAAGTAATAGAATTGCCGCTATTGC
>NZ_JBJXDQ010000045.1:0-19825 GCF_046155325.1 Flavobacterium sp. | reverse complement strand
ATTTCCGTTCTCAATTTAGGCCGGAAATTTTTAAAAATAAACAATCTTTGTGAACGTTACAGCCTAAAATTATTTAGCTTCTAAAATAAGTAGTAACTGTTATAAAGTGTCGTATTTTAAAATATTAAATTTTTTTCCAAAAGGCTGATTTTGAATAGATATTTACTATTTCTAGACTTTTGACTTTAGGACATTAAAACTTTCCACTTACTTAAAATTAATAGAAACTGTAATGTTTTCGGCAATTTTACTTTTGTAGGTGCTTTTGCATTTCCATAATTACAATTCGGTATGTCGTCCCAAAGGGGTCGACATCTATGTTTTTGTTTTGCTAAAAAGCAAAAAAACATTTTTAGTTCTGTTCACGCAAGTGGTAAGAAGGCACTTTTAAACAGGAACGCACCAATCCCTTTGTGCTTCGGTCATTCCTTTTCTAAGAATCAGGGAATTCAAAAAAGAATTTATCTCAAAAGTAGCCGGATTACTCCAGGAACACGAGCTGCACAAAACCCAAGTCCAAGCGCCGAGGTTACTAGAACTACAAGAAACCCAATTCCAAAAAAAACATCCTACTCATCAACGAAATGCGAAGAGTAATTTTACAGAGATATTGCAAAAAATAATAAATCCCCTACAAACAGTTTAAAAGACTACATTTGAAAATGAATAAAGCGATACAAACATTCGCCAATCTAGACAAATTTAGGGGGATAAGCGAAAGTTTGTTTCGCCTATTAGCTAGTTAGTGGCAAGCGTAACGAACCCAAAACATACAACAAACCATAACCAATAAGGACAAATGATAAAGAAAATTGACATTGACAAATTTGGTCTCTTTGAAAACTTCAAATGGGACATTTTTGTTGGGAGAAACGAAACTTTCAGGAGACTTAATATAATTTATGGTAGAAACTATTCAGGTAAAACAACTTTATCAAGAATATTAAATTCCATTTTTGAAAAGCACCTTCCATTAAACTATGAAAACGGAAATTTCACGGTTGCATTTTCAGACGGGTCTTCCATTACTCAAAATAATCTTGCAACGGTAAATCTTAATTATAATCTAAGAGTATATAACTCAGACTTTGTAAAAACAAATCTAAGCTGGTTGCACAAAGACGATGGCACAATAAGCCCTTTTACAATTCTTGGTTCTAAAAACATTGAAATTGACGCTAAGATTAAAGAAATTGATGCATTACTTGGTAAGTTAGAAGAAAACAATGGATTACTTTTTGACCAACAAGAACTTCTTAAAACTTACAATTTTAAGAAAAATGAAAGTCAATCAAATACAAACGAACTTGACACAAAACTAACTGATAAGGCAAGAGATATTAAAAACAATGCTCCAATATATAATGTTCCAACTTATCAAATTCGAACAATAAAAGGGGACATTCAAGAATCAATTAAACAAGGGGAATTAGCTCCTGAAGAAATTACAGAGCTTAAGAAGCTATTAAAGGAAGAAGAGAAAAAAACTATAACAAGTTTACAAGAAATCAAGCCTGATTTTGGTAATCAACTAAATCAAGTTAATGAACTACTTAAAAAGCAAATAAAACCAAGTGAACCAATACTGGAATTAGTAAACAATAGTCTTTTACAAGAATGGGCACGTCAAGGTATTGATAAACATAAAGGTTTGCGAGACACTTGTGGTTTTTGTGGAAATCCGATAAATGAAAACTTGTGGGAAAAACTTGATGCCCACTTTAGCAAAGAATCAGAAGAACTTCGAAAAGAAATAAAATTAAAGATTGACAAACTTGAACAGTCAAAGGTTAATTTGTCTGAATTTTTCAATCTATCGAAAGATGATTTTTACTCAAATCTTCACTCTGAATTTGACACATTACAAAAACAGTGGAGCTCTGCAACTAAGACTTATATTAAAAGTATTGACATACTTATTTCCGAATTATCGGAAAGAGAAAAGGATATTTTTAAAGCAAGAGAAATAAGTAATATATCCGATGTTTCAGAATCTATTTTAGAAACAATTATAGATATCAACAAACTAATTAAAGAACATTCTAATAAATCTTTAACCTTAAAAACTGACCAAAATAAAGCAAGAGTTAAATTGCGATATTCTGAAATTGCCAAGTTTCTCACCACAATAAACTACCAAGATAAAGTATTAAAAATCGAGAAACTTGAAGCCGATGAAGTAATTGCCAAAAAAGCTTATGATGAAACTTATGCAAAAGTTGAATTACTAAATGAAGAAAAAAGGACTTTGGAGGCACAATCTAAAGATGAAAGTAAAGGAGCTGAATTAGTAAATCAACATTTAACACATTTTTTTGGACACAGTGAACTAAAATTGATAGCAGAAGGAAGTGCTCCAAACATTCTATTCAGAATTGTTAGAGAAAATGGATATGCAAATAATTTAAGTGAAGGGGAATGTAGTTTAATTTCATTCTGCTACTTTATTGCTAAAATGGAAGACGAACTCAAAGATGAACTGAACAGCGATAAATTGATTATTTATATTGACGACCCAATTTCTAGTTTAGACAGTAATCATATATTTTTTATGTTCAGTCTTATTGAAAGTATAATCGCCAAACCTAAAAAATATTGTCAGCTATTTATTTCAACTCATAATCTTGACTTTTTAAAATATCTCAAACAATTAACTTACCCAACATATAAGCCACAACCAAATTCTAAAGATAAGGCAGATAAAAACCAATTTCTGATTGAGAGAAAATCAAAGTCAAGTTCTATTTTAAAATTATCACCCGAATATTTAAAAAAATATATAACAGAGTTCAATTATTTATTCTATCAAATTTACACTTGTTCTTCAGCAGATTTACAAAATATAGAACACAATTTTCAGTACAATTTTGGCAACAATATGCGTAAATTTTTGGAGGCATTTTTATTCTATAAGTATCCAAGCAATAAAATGTCATTTGACCAACGAATAAAAAAATATTTTGACAATGATGAAATTGCTTTCAATTTAGTTAAACGGGTTATAAATGAATTTTCGCATTTAGAAGACAATTTTGATAGGAGTATTGAGCCAATTGATATAAATGTAATCCAAAGTGTTTCTAGTGCGGTTATGCAAAAAATGCAAGCTACAGACAAAGACCAATTTGACGCTTTAAAAGAAAGTATTGAAAATGAATCAGAAGTATATTGACACCAAAACGCCAGCCACTAACAGCACCTACAAGAAATTGGCGGTTCAGTGGTTAAAGGAAGCTTTATGCTTCGTATCAAGTTCAGTGGTGGCAGACAGTTTTGTGCTTCGAAATCGCCAACTTCTTGTAGCTGCAAAACGTTAAAAATTCAAAAAAAGAGATTTATGACTACTCGCCATTTTTTATATTTTAAGCAAAATAAACTGGTATCAACAAACAAAAAAACCCCAATCGGGGCTTTTTCAATATATAAACTCAAGCTTACTTACTCCAATACATTTTTCTTCGAGAATATAATTCATAAAATTGATTGTCTTAAAAAAATCATTTTTTCACTTAAAAAGTATTCAAAAAAAATTAACTTTGTTGAAAATCAGTCCCTAAAAATTTAAAGAAATGGATGCTATAACTTTTGATTTACTCGCAAACAAACTTAAAAATGCCCCTCAAAGTGTATTAGAAAGTGTTATAGCATATGTAGACACGCTTATAGAACCTAAGACAATTTCTAAAATATATATACTATCAAAAGAGCAACAAGAACTATTAGACAATCAAATCAATTCTGATAAATCAACTTATATCAAAGCCGAAACACTTTATACTGATTTAAAAAAGAAGTATGAATTATAAGATTATTGTTTCTTCTATTGCTTCCAAAAATATTGAAGATGTTCTTGAATATTACTTTCATAAAGTATCTAAAAAAGTAGCATTAGATTTTTTGAAAGATTGTCAAAAAAAACCTATAAAGCACTACAAATCAATCCTTTTTATCAATTTCAAGATTCTAATTATCGTTTTTTACCTTTTGATAAATTTCCATACGTTGCTTTTTTTATTGTTGACGAACCTAGCAAAACCTTATTCTTAAATGCAATTTTTCATACCTATCAAAATCCTGACAAATATCCTACGCTATGGATAAATCCAAATAATATATAATAATTCTGTTTATAAATACAAAAAAAGCCCCAATCGGGGCTTTTTTAATATACAAAACTCAAGCTTATTTGCTCAAATACATTTTTCTTCTAGAATACAATTCATAGAACTGATCGTCTTTTAAATCATCAATAAACAAGATGCTTTCTCCAGTTGATTTCATTTCTGGTCCCAACGCTTTGTTCACATTGTGGAACTTGCTAAAAGAGAATACTGGTTGTTTAATCGCATAGCCTTTCAACTGCGGATTGAATTTGAAATCGGTTACTTTATTATGTCCTAACATTACTTTAGTCGCATAATTTACATACGGTTCTCCGTAAGCTTTTGCTATAAAAGGAACCGTACGGGAAGCTCTAGGATTGGCTTCGATGATATAAACGATGTCGTTTTTAATCGCAAATTGTATGTTGATTAAACCAACAGTTCGCAAGGCCAAGGCAATTTTTTTAGTGTGATCTTTAATTTGAGTCATCACAAATTCACCCAAATTAAACGGAGGCAAAGTCGCATTACTGTCTCCAGAGTGCACGCCGCAAGGCTCAATGTGTTCCATTATTCCAATGATGTAAACGTTTTCACCATCGCAAATGGCGTCGGCTTCGGCTTCGATAGCGCCATCTAAATAATGATCTAAAAGCAATTTATTTCCTGGAATTTGTTTCAATAAATTGATAACGTGTTCTTCTAATTCTTGTTTGTTGATTACAATCTTCATTCCCTGACCTCCCAAAACATAAGATGGACGAATCAATAAAGGAAAGTCTAAAGTATCGGCTAAAGCAGAAGCTTCATCCGCCGTTTCCGCAATTCCAAATTGTGGAAAAGGAATTTCTAATTCGGTTAACAAATCAGAGAAACGCCCTCTGTCTTCGGCTAAATCCAATGCATCGAAACTGGTTCCGATAATCTTAATTCCATATTTTGCCAATTTTTCAGCAATTTTCAAAGCCGTTTGCCCACCTAATTGTACAATGACACCTTCTGGTTTTTCGTGTTGGATGATATCGTAAATATGTTCCCAAAATACAGGTTCGAAATACAATTTATCTGCAGTATCAAAATCAGTCGAAACCGTTTCTGGGTTACAGTTAATCATTATCGTTTCATAACCACATTCTTTGGCTGCCAAAACACCGTGAACACAAGAATAATCAAATTCGATTCCTTGCCCAATTCTATTTGGACCTGAACCTAAAACAACTATTTTCTTCTTGTCGGTTACGATACTTTCGTTGTGAACGTAGCGTTCTCCGTTTGCTTTTTCAATTTC
Source organism: Flavobacterium sp. (assembly GCF_046155325.1). GTDB lineage: Bacteria > Bacteroidota > Bacteroidia > Flavobacteriales > Flavobacteriaceae > Flavobacterium. The sequence continues at coordinate 14,434 of NZ_JBJXDQ010000045.1, read as the reverse complement.
GGCTTCAAAAGTCGAGTAATAATAAGGAGTTAAAGCCTTAAATTCTGCAGCACAAGTATCAACCAATTTGAACACTCTATTGATGTTCATTGAAGAACGCAAATTGTGAATTTGGCTTTCCAAACAACCCAACATGTGCGCAATTTGTCTGTCGGCAAAACCTTTTTGTTTGGCTTCCAAAAGTAATTCTCGTGGTAGGGTATCCAATTTGAATTTGGATATTTCTCTTTCCAAAGTATATAATTCCTCGTATTGTTTCAAGAACCACATATCAATTTTTGTGATTTCGTGAATGCGACTCAATGGAATTCCCAAAGCAATCGCATCATAAATTACAAAAACACGATCCCAACTGGCAAAAGTCAGTTTCTCGATAATTTGCTCGTAGTTTTTATACCCTTTCCCGTCAGCTCCCAGCCCATTTCTTTTGATTTCCAATGATTGCGTGGCTTTGTGCAATGCTTCTTGGAACGAACGTCCAATTCCCATTACTTCACCCACAGATTTCATTTGAAGTCCTAAAGTTCTATCAGCACCTTCGAATTTATCGAAATTCCAACGTGGTATTTTTACAATCACATAATCCAAAGTCGGTTCGAATAATGCCGAAGTCGATTTGGTGATTTGATTTTGTAATTCATCTAAGTTGTAACCCAAAGCCAGTTTCGAAGCTATTTTTGCAATTGGATATCCTGTTGCTTTTGATGCCAAAGCCGAAGAACGAGACACACGAGGATTGATTTCAATCGCCACAATATCTTCTTTATCATCTGGAGAAACGGCAAACTGCACGTTACAACCTCCGGCAAAATTTCCGATGCTGCGCATCATCAAAATAGCATAATCACGCATTCTTTGAAAAGTGGTATCCGACAAAGTCATGGCTGGCGCAACCGTAATGGAATCTCCAGTGTGAATCCCCATAGGATCCATATTTTCGATAGAACAGATAATCACTACGTTGTCGTTTTTATCTCTTAATAATTCTAATTCATATTCTTTCCAACCCATCAAAGCCTTGTCAATCAACACTTCGTGAATAGGAGAAGCTTCAAGACCACGAGTTAAAAGTTCGTTGAAATCTTCTTTTTTATACACAATCGCAGCTCCGGTTCCACCTAAAGTAAAGGATGGACGGATAACCAACGGGAAACCAAATTCCTGTGCAATTTCTTTACCGCGAAGGTAAGAAGTACAGATTTCTGCTGGTGCAGAAGGCACTCCGATCTTCTTTAGCAATTGTTTAAACTGCTCTCTGTCTTCAGTAATGTTGATGGCATTAACATCAACTCCAATTAATTTTACTCCAAAATCGGTCCAAATTCCTTTTTCGTCAGCTTCTAGACACAAGTTCAAAGCCGTTTGCCCTCCCATTGTTGGCAAAACAGCGTCGATTTGAGGATGTTCTTTTAAGATTTGTATAATTGATTTAGTGGTGAGCGGCAACAAATAAATATGATCGGCCATTGATGGATCGGTCATAATCGTTGCAGGATTCGAGTTAATCAAAATCACTTCGATTCCTTCTTCACGAATAGAACGCGCCGATTGTGAACCTGCATAATCAAATTCGCAAGCTTGACCAATAACAATTGGGCCTGAACCTATTATTAAAACCGATTTTATGGAATTGTCTTTTGGCATTGTGTAATAATTTTATATAGTTTTAATTTATTTTTTGTTGTTCATTGACAATTGGACAAATGCTTCAAAAATTTCTGCTCTATGAGGATTTGATTTTGATATTATCAAAGAAATTGGAAATTTATTATTTTCCATATCCATTAATATTTCATCAACTTTTACAAAAGTTTCATCATTATATTCAAGAAACCATTGATCAAACTTTCGTTTTCTAACTAATTCTTTCCCGTCAGCTGAATCACAAATATAAACTGAGATTGCTTTGTTTCTTTTTAAATAAAAATCCATAAAAATAGCCACAACAGTGGCTCCTATTTTCTTATCGTTAGAAGGTGTTTTTGAATTAGGATTATAATTTAATAAAATTGAAAATTCAAAAGTGTTTTCAATTATTTCAATATTTTTTGATTCAAAAAGATAAGGTGTAAATTTGAAAATAATTTCATAGATTATTCCTTCAACAGTTTCAAAGAAATAGCTATTATTTTGACCTCCTTCAAAATAAAACTTATAATTCATCTTTTTTATTTAACTCTTTAAGTTTTTTTCTGACAACTTGAAATTCTTTTGATTTAGCAAAAGAATTACTTTGTTCAAGTATTTGTTTTTTTGTATCTAATAAATATCGAATAATCTCGTCTGTACTTCTGTTTTGTGGTTTTAAAACTTCCATAATATTTATTTTTTTAACAAAGTTACAATTTTAAAAAATTAGTTTAAAAAAAGCCGTTACTAAAAAAGTAACGGCTAATATTTAAATTGATTTAAACATTATTTTTTGTGTCTTGGTTCGCAAGAAACAGTCAATTTGTGTCTTCCTTTAGCTCTACGACGAGCAAGGACTTTTCTTCCATTTGCAGATTCCATTCTGTCCATAAATCCGTGCTTATTTCTTCTCTTTCTTTTCGATGGTTGAAACGTTCTTTTGCTCATTGCTTTGTATCTTTAAAAAATGTATTTTATGATGTCGTGGTAATTTTAAAAAAGTATTTCTCTAAAACCGAGTGCAAATATACAAAGACTTTTATTTCTGACAAGTGGTTTTATAATTTTTTTTTCAATTCCTTTTATTATCTTTGCCGTCACAAAACTAAACTGTATGTTTCCTAAAATTTTTAAACTATTTATCGCTGGACTAATAACAATCACTGGTGTTTGGCAATTTACTGAATCCAATATTGGCAATGGTATTTTTCTTTTGCTATTGTCGTTAATCCCTATATTTCTTTATTTCAAAAACGAATTCATTTTATTAGCCTTCCTCAAACTAAGAAAACAAGATTTTGAAGGCGCTAAAAAGTGGCTTTCTTATATAAAAAACCCAGAATCAGCTTTGGTAAGAAAACAACAAGGATACTTTAATTATCTACACGGAATTATGCTTTCGCAAACCAACATCAACCAATCTGAGAAATATTTCAAGAAAGCAATTGAATTGGGTTTGTCAATGGATATGGATTTAGCAGTTGCCAAATTAAACCTTGCTGGAGTTGCTATGACTCGCAGACGAAAGCTAGAAGCAACTAATTTACTCAACGAAGCAAAACGTCTTGACAAACAAAATATGCTTGCCGATCAGATAAAAATGATGAAAGAGCAAATGAAGAAAATATAAACTTTAGTCCTAAAGTTTTAAAGTCGTAAAGTCAAAAATAATTTTAGTTTTTTACTTTACGACTTTTTTTTGATTACTTACCCAAGTATAATTCTGGGTAAATTTTCATTTAACCACTTGTATTTGGTTAAAATCATAACATGAGTTCCTCCTTTGACAACAATACAATTTTGGGTGTTTTTTATCGGAAAAACTTCGTCGGCATCACCATGAATATGAAATACATTTTTATCAATTTCTGTTCTTTCCCACAAAATCACTTGCTCTATTGCCCAATCAAGATAATGTATATCTCGAACGGATAAGAATTTTTCGTAAAGTTTAATTTTAGTACTAATTTTTTTGCCAAAAGAAAATTTTGCCAAATTTTCGATATTCACCAGCAAACTAGTAGGGATTAATTTATAAGCTTTTGTTGTTTTAGCTAGTTTTAAACTAATTGGAAACTCTTGATTCGATTTTACACTCGAGATTATGATTAGCTTTCTCACCTTTAGAAACTGCGCCATTTCCTGAATCAAAATCCCCCCAAAGGAAACACCGATTAATACTGGATTTTCATGGGTAACTTTTAATGCTATCCGCTTGGCATATTGCGAAAGTGTTTCATCAAGTAATGGAATTTCCCATTCTAGTAAAATCATTTCAAACTGATCCTGAGGTAACAAAATGCGTTCAAAAATAGTCACGCTAGCCGCCAAACCTGGCATAAAGTAAACTGGAATTTTATTCATATTTGAAGTTACAATCACTTAATTTATACAATATTAGTTCATTTATTAAAAAGATTAGGATTGATTCTAAACTTATATTAAAGTTAAATTCATAAATCAAAGCTGACTTAAAAATCGAAATCGTTTGATATTGAAAATCAAAACGTTATATTTGCATTTTAGAATATGAAACACACCTTCAAAAAAATATCGTTATGGAAACTGCATGTATTACCGAAATCAAAGACAATACTTTCGCCAGACAATTTGAAACGATTACCGAAAAAGGATTAGTAACTGTTGAGTATTCATTTCAAGAAAAAAAAATATTCCTAACGAGAATTAACACCCCCGAATGTTTTAACGACGAGGAATTTATCACCCTTTTTCTAAAAGAAATTATGGCTATTGCCATAGAAAGAAAATTAAAAGTCGTTCCAATTTTGCCTAAAATAGTTGTTTTCTTCAAAAAGAATCCTGTTTATAAAGAATTACTTCCTCCTGGAATAAGACTATAATTTTATTTCTCAATTTCTTTCATACTATCAATTTTTTTGTATGCTAAGAAACCAGTTATATCTTCAAAATGTTCTTTTACGCGCTTGTTTCCAAATTCGAATACTTTAGTTGCTAATCCGTCTAAGAAATCTCTATCGTGAGAAACTAGGATTAAAGTCCCATCAAAATCACGCAAAGCATCTTTAATTATATCTTTGGTTTTCATATCTAAATGGTTCGAAGGTTCATCGAGAATCAAGAAATTCACTGGCTCTAATAATAATTTTATCATCGCCAAACGTGTTTTTTCTCCACCTGAAAGCACTTTTACTTTTTTAGTAACATCATCGCCGTGAAACATAAAAGCGCCTAAAATATCTTTAATTTTTGTACGAACATCACCTACTGCAATATCATCAATTGTCTCGAAAATTGTAGCGTTTTCATCTAATAGAGCCGCTTGATTTTGAGCAAAATAACCAATTTGGGCATTGTGACCAATTTCTAAATTTCCACCATCAATAGCAATCTCTTTCATAATGGCTTTAATCATAGTGGATTTTCCTTCCCCATTTTTACCTACAAAAGCTACTTTTTGACCTCTTTCAATAACAATATTAGCATCTTTGAAAACCACATGATCTCCATAAGATTTTGACATTTCTTTTACAATCACGGGATATTGACCCGAACGAGCTGCAGGTGGAAATTTTAATTTCAATGCCGAAGTATCGACCTCATCTACTTGAACTATAACTAATTTTTCGAGCATTTTAACCCGAGATTGCACCGCATCGGTTTTTGAAAAGGTTCCTTTAAAACGATCAATAAAAGTTCGATTATCAGCAATCATTCTTTGTTGTTCATCATACGCTTTTTGTTGGTGTATGCGTCGGTCTTTTCTGAGTTCTAGGTAATGCGAATATTTGGCTTTGTAATCATAAATTCGTCCCATGGTTACTTCGATAGTTCGATTAGTTATATTATCAACAAAGGCTCTATCGTGTGAAATGACCACAACGGCTTTGGCAGAATTTATCAGGAAGTCCTCCAACCATTGAATACTTTCGATATCCATATGATTGGTTGGCTCATCCAGCAAAATCAAGTCTGGTTTTCGCAATAAAATTTTAGCCAATTCAATTCGCATTCTCCAACCTCCAGAAAACTCGGATGTTTGACGCTTAAAATCTTCACGAACAAATCCTAAACCCAGTAAGATTTTCTCAATTTCTGCCTCATAATTTACTTCTTCGATAGCATAGAATTTTTCGCTTAGATCCGAAACTCTTTCAATCAATTTCATATAGGCATCACTTTCATAATCGGTACGAATAGTCAATTGCTCATTGATTTGATCCATTTCTGACTTCATGTCAAAAATTTCTCCAAATGCTTTTGCTGCCTCCTCTACAACTGTTGCTCCATCGCTAGTCAACAAATGTTGTGGTAAATAAGCGATGACTGCTTCTTTTGGCGCCGATACATTTCCGGTTGAAGGTTTGCTTTGACCCGCAATAATTTTAAGAAGTGTTGATTTTCCCGCTCCATTTTTACCCATAAGGGCAATTTTATCATTTTCGTTTATAGCAAAAGAAACGTCACTAAATAAGGTAGTTCCACCAAACTGTACGGAAACATCGTTGATTGTAATCATTTTTGAAGTTTGAAGTTAGCCCTTCGACAAGCTCAGGGTGGAAATTGGAAGATTCAATGTCCTAAAAATTAAAAAGTGCAAAGATAGATTAATTAAGGGAGTAGGCAATTCTGAATTATTAATAACTAAAAAGCATATCCAAGATTAACCGAAAAAGGGATTTTAACTCCAGGATTTTGAGTAAAAATATTGCCATTAGAATAATGACCAATTTTAAATTCTACATTTGATTTTCGATCTTCACCAAAATAGAAGCCAAGACCCATATTGTCCTGAAACGTAAATTTCTCTCCCGTATCAACGTCGTCAATGACTTTTTTTGAAATAAAACTAGGTCCGGCTATTGAATAATAAACATAAGTATCAAAGGGTTTCGTGTGCAAAAAATTGAATCTAAAAACAGGATAAGCTGCGATAGTATAAAAACTTTCTTCCTTTATATTACTCATAAAGAAAGAAGCCCCAACGCCCCAGTCGAGTGAAAAATATTTGGCAGTATTAAAAACATTTTGGCGGTAATCAAAAGAAATTCCACGATTTACCTCAGCTTCACCACCCCAAAAGATTGGGATTTTAGAAAACAAATTATTAATTCCATAACCAATAATAGTACTCGAATAACCAATTTGAAACAATTGTTTAGGATGCTTATATCCTACTTTTTTAGCTTCTTGAATCTTTTCTTCCCGAATTGGGTTCAAATTATATGAAAAACCTGTTGAAACAAATGAAATTGCAGGTTGACGAAACGCTGCTTTTTCTGGTGAAAAAACAGAGCTTAAAAGTAAATCAATTTTTGGATTTAAATTATATTTAAAACCACCGCCAAAAAGAAAACTACTATAATTTGCTTTTTTTACAAGCACATCACCATTGCGCAAATTAGCCCCCCCAAGTCTTGTGATAATCCCTAATCCTAATTCTCCAAAAACATGAATTTTTTTTGCAATTGGTATTTGTCCTTTTATGGTTAGCCCTGCGATATTCATCCATACTGATGTTGATTGTGTTGTACCACTAGTTAAATATTTATAATTTACCCAACTCACTGGCCGCATATAACTTATTTGAGCAGAAAGATAATTATTGAATTTATGCCCAAATAGCACCAATCTAACCGCTGTATGAGGCACTTCGACAGACTGAAATTCATAATCAGGCAAAGACTCCAGTTGTGATTGAGTAAAATTATAATTAATTGACCCCACGTTAACTTCAAAATACGATTTTTGAAGCGCAATGGGCAACTGAAATCGTTTATCTTGTGCAAAAGAAATAGTAGAGCAAAAAAAAAGATAGATAAAAATGTCTTTAATTTTCATTTTGTTAAGAATAAATCAAATTTTATATTTCTGTAACTGATTAGTCACTCCTGTCAATCTACTAGATTTTGTCATTCTGAGGAACGAAGAATCACACTGATGGGATTTGCTTCGCCTGTCCGCTTCGCTCATGTCTCCTTCGTCGAAATGACAAAAAAAAACGCTAGTTTTTAATTTTAAGTCTAATTTATAGTCCATTTTCATTTAATCCAAAGCTTCTCCTTTAGCCTTAAACTTGATTTTGAATTTAATTCAATATAAATCGCCTTACAACTTCTGCTACACCGTGATCATTGTTCGAAGCCACAATCACATCGCCAAATGAGCTTAACTCAGGATCCACATTCGCAACCCAAACACCTAATCCGGCATATTGCACCATCGTCAAATCATTTCCGGCATTTCCTATAGCGATGATTTCACTTTGATGAATGTTTAGTTTTTCGGCTAAGATTTTTAAACTCGCTCCTTTGTCAATTCCGTTTGGTGCCGCTTCCAGAAAAAAGGGTTTCGACATACAAATACTCAATTCGGGCATCGCTTTTTTCAGAACCATTTCTACCCTTTTTAGATAACTAGGTTCTTCTAGCAAAATACATTTTACTGCCGAAGAAGTTACCCTATCCTTAAAACTAGATACAATATCAAGTTCTAATCCCGTTATGTTTTTCTCAATGTCAATATATTCAGAGTTTGTCTCGCTAATTATTTTTCCGTCTAAATAAGTAATAATATGAGTTTTAATTTCTTGACTAAAATCATATAAAGCATGAATCTGTTCTTTTGATAATGAATGTTCAAAAAGCACTTTGTCTTCTTTTAAGTCGGTTATCGTAGAGCCATTAAATGAAATCATGAAAGAATTATTGATGTCACATTCTAGTTCTTTGGCAAAATTTATCATTGCCGATGTAGGTCTTCCCGAGGCCAAAACCACATAAACACCAAGTTCTTGGGCTTTTAGTAACATTTCTTTATTCTCGATTGAAATTTCGTGATCATCATTCAACAAGGTGTCATCCATATCAACCACTAGCATTTTGTATTTCATCTGTTTATAATATTTGTTTTGTATTGGCAGATGGAACACCTATAGCGATTTTCTTATTTGTCAATGACGATTGTAATGAGCGTTTCATTTCTGTTTTTTTGAGTTGTGGCAAATATAAAATTGTTTTCTTTAAATAATTAAAATAACTAAAGTACATAAACAAAATATGAATATTTAATGAGATTTAAAATAAATTAAATCATTGTATAATTGAAAACTAATTTCTAATTTTAGAAATTGAATCCCCACTGTATGTTAGAAATAGATTTTGAAAAAGAAAACAAGGCAATTGCTCACGAATACAAAGAGTTACTTCGAATCAGTTATCAAACTTTAACCCTTGAAGATAAGAAACTCATTCGAAAAGCCTTTGACGTTGCTGTAGATGCTCATAAAGACCAAAGACGAAAATCAGGCGAAGCCTATATATTTCACCCCATTGCGGTGGCTAAAATTGTAGCGTCCGAAATAGGTTTAGGAGCCACAGCTATTGCGGCTGCTTTAATGCATGATGTTGTCGAAGACACACCTATTGCTATTGAAGATATTGAAAGAATGTTTAATCCAAAAGTAGCGCAACTAGTTGACGGATTAACAAAAATATCGAAAGTTCAAAAAGAAATGAATGTATCGATGCAGGCTGAGAATTTTCGGAAAATGATTCTTACCTTAAATGATGATGTTCGCGTAATCTTTATAAAAATTGCGGACAGATTGCACAATATGCAAACCATGGATTCGATGGAAGGTTCTAAACAAATTAAACTTGCCTCGGAAACATTATATATTTATGCACCACTAGCCCATAGATTAGGTTTATATAAAATTAAAAACAAGTTGGAAGACCTTGGCTTAAAATATACTGAGCCAGAAGCTTACAATGAAATTCTTGGCAAAATAAAAGAAACCAAAGAAGAACAGGACGCCTACATTGCCGATATTTCTGAAGTATTGGCCAAAGGATTAGATTCTGAGGGAATAGATTATATCATTAAAGGAAGACCTAAATCCATCTATTCCATTAGAAGGAAAATGCAGGCACAAGGGGTGAGTTTCGACGAAGTTTTTGACAAATTTGCTTTACGAATCATCTATAAATCACCTCCAAACGAAGAAAAATTTATAGCTTGGAAAATATATTCTATAGTCACCGATCATTATAGACCGAGTCCAAGTAGGCTTCGCGATTGGATTTCATCTCCTAAATCTACTGGATATGAAGCCTTGCATATTACTGTAATGGGACATAAAGGACGTTGGGTTGAAGTTCAAGTTCGAAGTGAGCGTATGGACGAAATTGCTGAGAAAGGCTATGCGGCGCATTATAAATATAAAAATGGAGAAACAGAGGAAAGCGGTTTAGACTCTTGGCTAAATTTATTAAAAGAAGCTCTAGAAAATTCAGAAACAAATGCTGTTGATTTTGTAGAAGATTTTAAATTGAATTTATACTCTAAAGAAATATATGTTTTTACCCCAAAAGGAGAAATAAAATCATTGCCAAAAGGGGCTACTTCATTAGATTTTGCATTTAGCATTCACTCCGAAATAGGCATTAGAACCAGAGGAACAAGAGTTAATGGAAAATTAGTGCCATTAAACTATGAATTAAAAAGTGGGGATCAAATAGAAGTAATTACTTCTCAATATCAAAAACCAACTATAAACTGGTTGGATTATGTAACGACTTCGAGAGCAAAAAATAAAATTAAAAATGTTCTTAACGAAAACACCAAGAAAATAGCCGAAGAAGGAAAAGAAATACTTACCAGAAAATTAAAACATTTAAAAATAATTTTAAATGAAACAGTTGTTAATGAATTAGTCAACTTTTTCAAATTAAAAACAAGTTTAGATTTGTTTTACCGAGCGGGAGTTGGTGCTATTGAAAACCAGCGATTAAAAGAGTACGCCACACAAAAAAGCAATACATTTATTAATTTTTTCAAAAATAAAATCAAAAGATCTCCAAATACTGCTATTGAAAACATCCATAAACAAGTCCTCAGCAGCAATTTTGATATGTTGGTATTTGGTGCAGATCAAGATAAATTAGACTACAAATTATCGACTTGTTGCCACCCTATTCCAGGAGATATTGTTTTTGGTTTTATAACCATAAACGAAGGAATAAAAGTTCATAAAAAAGATTGTCCAAATGCCATTAGTCTACAATCTAATTATGCTTACAGAATTATACCTGCCAAATGGATTGATTCCTCACAACAAGAATTTAAAGCAATATTAGACATCACAGGAATGGACACCATCGGTTTGACCAATAAACTTACTAAAGTTATTTCGGATAATATGAACGTTAATATTCAAAGTATTTCATTAAGTGGTGATGCCGGAATCTTTACTGGACAAGTTTCAGTTATTGTTCAAAATAATATTATTTTAAAGAAACTTATCGATAATATCAAGAAAATAGATGGAATCGATAAAGTGAGACGTGAATATAAAAATTAAGTATTAGGGTTAGTAATTTATACTAATCTGTTGAAAGTTTGAACTTTTAAACTCTCAGAATTTTTAAACTGAAAAATAAAATTTATCTTTGCAGAATATGACACTAATTTCCGTAGATAATATTAAAAATCAAGAGATTGTAAAAAATGTTTTTACACTATACCTTGAAAAAAAAGGACATCGAAAAACCCCAGAACGATTCGCTATTCTTCAAGAAATTTATAATAGCGAAGAACATTTTGATATAGAAAACTTGTATATCAAAATGAAAAATAAAAATTATCGTGTCAGCAGGGCCACTTTATATAACACCATTGAACTATTGATGGAATCCAATTTGGTTCGCAAACATCAGTTTGGTCAGAATCAAGCTCATTACGAGAAATCTTATTTTGACAAACAACACGACCATATCATCATGACAGATACTGGTGAAGTTTTTGAATTTTGTGATCCAAGAATTCAAAGCATCAAAAAAACAATAGAAGAAATTTTCGACATAGATATTACAAATCACTCGCTATATCTATACGGAACCAAAAGACAAAAATAATAGAGAAAATCTCTTAAAAATTTAGATAACTTAATAATTACAAAACAGCATAGAATGACCGTAGATTTATTACTAGGATTACAATGGGGAGATGAAGGTAAAGGCAAAATTGTTGACGTTCTCACATCAAAATATGACATTATAGCAAGATTTCAGGGTGGGCCAAACGCTGGACATACCTTAGAATTTGACGGAATAAAACACGTTCTTAGAACTATTCCTTCAGGAATTTTTCATAAAACCGCAGTTAATATTATCGGAAACGGCGTTGTTATTGACCCTGTAGTTTTTCAAAAAGAAATTGAAGGTTTAGCTAAATTTAATATTGACATTAAAACTAAACTAATTATTTCTAGAAAAGCACACTTAATCTTACCAACGCACCGTATGCTTGATGCAGCATCTGAAGCTGCTAAAGGAAAAGCAAAAATTGGCTCTACTTTAAAAGGTATAGGCCCTACATACATGGATAAAACCGGTAGAAATGGTATTCGTGTGGGCGATATAGAACTTGAAGATTTTAAAGAAAGATATAGAGCACTTGCTGATAAGCATGAAGCCATGATTGCTTTCTATGATGTAAATATCCAATACAATCTTGAAGAAATGGAAAAAGAATTCTTTGAATCTATCGAAGAATTAAAGAAAATCGATTTTATAGATAGCGAGGAATATTTATACCAAGCCCAAAAAGCAGGTAAAGCAATTTTGTGCGAAGGAGCTCAGGGTTCTTTATTAGATGTGGACTTTGGAACCTATCCTTTTGTAACCTCATCAAACACAACGGCTGCTGGTGCTTGTACTGGTTTAGGGATTGCTCCAAATAAAATTAAAGAAGTGTACGGAATCTTCAAAGCTTATGTAACTCGTGTAGGAAGTGGTCCTTTTCCAACGGAACTTTTTGATGAAGATGGCGCTACAATGGCAAGAGTCGGAAACGAATTTGGATCAGTTACAGGAAGACAAAGACGTTGTGGATGGCTAGATTTAGTAGCCTTGAAATATGCTGTTCAAATTAATGGTGTTACGCAATTAATGATGATGAAAGGTGATGTACTTTCAGGATTTCCAACCTTAAAAGTATGTACAGAATATCAATATAAAGGAAAAAATATCTCTCATTTTCCTTACAACATAGAGCCAGAAAATGTAACACCTGTTTATCAAGAATTCAAAGGATGGCAAGCGGATTTAACTGGAATGACCACTTATGATGAATTGCCAATTGAGCTAAAAGAATACATTGATTTTATTGAATCTGTTGTTGAGGTTCCTATAAAAATTGTTTCTGTAGGGCCGGATAGAAAGCAAACAATTCTAAAATAAATACAACTAACGTCCCAATTACATCGGGACGTTTTTTTATATCTAAATCCAATATTTATCTATGTATAATCCAAAAATATACATCCTTAAAACCGATTTACTCTCAGATAATTGGTATATATTAAACAAAGTAACCTATCGATATCACAAAGAAGACCAAACCATAGAAACCCATATTCGTGAAGTATATGATCGAGGAAATGGCGCTGGAATTTTGCTGTATAACACCAAACAAAAAACAGTAATTTTAATTCGTCAATTTCGTTTACCTGCTTATCTCAACGGAAGTGAAACAGGCATGATGATTGAAGTTTGCGCTGGACTTTTGGACAAAGATCATCCGGAGCAATGTATCATTCGAGAAACCGAAGAAGAAACGGGTTACCGAATTAAAACAGTTCGTAAAGTTTTTGAAACTTATGTCTCGCCAGGCGCTGTGACCGAAATTTTACATCTATTTGTAGGTGAATATGATTCTAGCATGAAAATAACCGATGGAGGCGGGATTGCAAGTGAACAAGAAAATATTGAAGTACTTGAAATTCCTTTTGACGATGCATTGAATATGATTGAAAAAGGCGAAATTAAGGATGCAAAAACCATTATTTTGCTGCAATATGCTAAGATAAACAAGCTTATTTGATTTAATAAAATCTATTGTACAAAAAAAGGAACGTTCATGATATTTCATAAACGTTCCTTTTTTATTTTATAAACCAACTTTTTTTTAAAATTGGTTAACGAATATTACCTACTGAATTTTTTACGGTATCATGTTTTGTTTTCAATACTCCATTTTCAACAGAAAAACCAATTCGAACTTGAGTCTTTAAAGTGTCTTTTAAACCCGAAGTTGTTTTTTGTAAAACAATAAACTTCAACTCATATTCTCCGTCAACTAAATCCACAATTGCATTGCTTTCATCATCTTGAATTTTTATAACTGTTTTCCCAGAATCAGGTTTTGTGATTAATCCATCTTTCGCATACGAAGCTGCTGCTGCACCACCTCCAGCACCTCCAGCCAAATTTCCTACACTTGAAACTGCCGCCGAAATAATAGCACCTCCTGGCAAAGAACCACCAAGCAGTGAAGCACCTGAGGCTAATGCACCGCCAGCGGCATGCAACCCTTGATTTACCTTTTCGCCAAAAGTGGTAGATTCGCTTGATGATAATTCATTGATGCTTTTGTCTATTGTATTAACCCGATACCCTTCATTTGTTGGAAATAAAACGACACAACCCTCTTCAACCAGTGTAATATTTATTATTCCTGAATTTACTTTCTCTCCAAATGTCGCTCCCTGAGTTTGTTTTGAAACCGTTACATTCATTGATATTCTATTGGGCATTCCGTTGTTATTGATGCCATTTATATTACTTTTTCGGTTTACCATAGTTTCAGCTATTGATTTTACCTCGGCATCATTAGCAACATTTTCAATTACATTCTTTTTTAAACCAACACCTTTTAGTCTTTTTTCATCCTTGGTAATATGCAATGACCCTATAGAATTACTACTTACAGATTCATCCAAGGTTTTATTCATAGGTACCATATCACCAGACATACCATCATT